>NZ_BOLV01000016.1 GCF_016861845.1 Lacticaseibacillus suilingensis | reverse complement strand
TACCGATGCATGGCGTAACAGACTAGACCACTATCAAGAATTCGTTATCATCGTTGCACTTGACTTGAAAATTGAGGCACTGATGCAACTTTAAGCGTAGCATTCGCCATATACTGATGATCTATTTTTTCGCCCGAATCTTCATTTTTAAGAATGGAATTATTCAGTTTTTCAACTCTTTTAACCAGTTCATCATTTCTTTTCTGTAGAAACGCATTTACTCCGCTTGCTAAGTTTTCAACCGGAAATGCCTCTTCATTATTACCATCAATAATTCCAATTTCTGGTTGAATATCATTTGGTTGAGCCGATTTCACAATCCTCTTCAGAAAATGCAATGAGAGGTGGTTTAACAGTTGTCCCTGCAGTTCCGCAGGGCTCTCAACCTCCCAGTAGATACCTTTTTCCAACGTAGAATAACGAGTCTTAAATTCCTGAACTCGTTGATATTGCGCAACGTCCACTTCGCTCATCCTAACTGATTCGGTAACGAAGTACATAAAAACTTGCTTTTGAGACTGTAACATTTGTTCAATCTCTTCTTCGGTTCCAGAACCGTATTTATCCGTTGGAGTCCCAAACCGAGTAAAAAGTAACGCAACAGCTGCATCGCTATCATCGACAATCTGTGCATCTAGCAATTCTTGTGCCCTACCACCTGATTCTGGATAACTATCTTTCGACCATTGCACAACTTGTAAATTAACATTATTAAACTTTCCAAATGTAGAATTAAACGTTGCAACGCTATTTTCTATTGCCTTTAAATATCCCTTTTCTACAACGTCACCTGGGCAGGAAACCAGAAGATCGTATGTTGTCGTCTGTCTAGCCATCACCATCGCTCCATTTCGCTAATAACTGTTTACAAGATTCTCTTCCTTAACATTTTAGCATTCATTCTTTGAACTTCAGCGTGACGGAAAAAAGAAAAATCTCCTTACAGAATCAGGAATGTACCCGAAACTTAAGGAGATTTTTTGGCAGGTTTTTTGGCAGGAAGCCGAGTTAATTCTGCCCATTTCAACTCGTTTTACTTCGTCCGATATGCAGTTACATCAGGCTTTTCATTTCAAGTAATACCTGCATTTTATTCCCATTCAAGGAAAGTTGGTCCTCATGAAACGTTGCTACATCAGTGTTTAGAGGCTTCCGCTTTCCATTTTGGCAGGGTTTTGGCAGGCTAGTATTTTATTGACTGATTACCATTAAAATCGACGCCAGATTCAGTCGCCGAATCAAATTTGATGTTGCCACTCATCTTCGCCGCAAGCTCCTCATCGCCACGGCTCCACAAGTGCGAATAATGCTTCAAAGTGATTTCTGGCGAAGAATGACCTAATCGCTTCGATACGTGTAACACATTCGCATTAAACTCGTTGATCAAGTAACTCACATGCGAATGTCGCAGACCTTTGGCTTGAATATCCACTACATCTGCCAGCTTCGCATACCGCGTGATTACTTTCATCACAGTTGAGCGGTACGTCGGCTTGCCGGTGGCACTCATCACAAAGTTCTTCACGCCGTGTGCTTCTTGAACAGCTTGCCACTCTTTCAATACGGCGATTGTATCGTCATCGAGCGAGATGGTACGCATACCCTCTACGGTCTTGGTATACGGTTTGCGCGTCCAGTTATTTTGGTTTTTCATATCAAGGGTATGATGAACGCGCATCTTCTTACTGCCAAAATCAATATCGCTCCACCAAAGTGCCAGCCCTTCGCTGACACGAATGCCGGTCATGTAATACACCCACAGCATGACGAAACACATATGCTCGTAGAAGTCCTCGCAATAGATTTTTGACAGGACTGCTTCAAACTCGTCCTTCGTCCAAAACGCAACGACGGCTTTACCTTTAGGAATAGCCTTGGTTCGCTTTGAAATATTACTTGATAGAAAGTTGAGTGTTACCGCATAATCCAACGTTGTTCGCAGCATTGTGTACACCAGTGACGAGTATGCTTGTGACAACCCAGAATCATTGAGCAACCAGATACGGAATCGCTCACAGTCGCCAACCTCGATGTCACGTAGTTTCATTTTACCGAAACGGTCAGTAAGGATCTTCATGGTTGATTGCCGAGAGTTCCACGTACTATCCTCAACAATCGAGCGATAATACGGCTTATAGGTCTGAGCCATGAACTCGTCATAGGTCAAATTGTAGTTGATCAGCCCGTTTGAAAGTTGGTACTCATGCTTGACGCGAATTAGCTCTTTGTGCGCGGCATAGGCAGTGGCAAATGGCTGACCTAACTGATCTTTACGGCTTTTACATTGAATGCGCTCGCCAGTTGCTTTATCTACCCCCAGTTCAGTTTGATAGAAGAACTTTCCGTTGGCGTCCGAGTAGACACCGGTATATTTAGTTTTAGGCATGGCCTTGCTCCTCGTTTCCGAGTGAACAGCCAATGATTTCTTCGACAACGCTAAGCGGTACGTCACCTAGCCGACGATTACTGTAAAACGGGTAGCCTCTTTGCACCATGATGATCTTGGCTTGACGGATGATCATCATCGCGGTGTGTTCGCGGTAATGACCAAGCCGCATCAATTCGGCTTTATTGATTGTACTGTTTTTCATGGTTACCTCACTTGTAATGTTTTCCCTGCCTGTGAGATAATCAATCCAGATAGGACCCATATCTTATCTGTGTGAGGTGACTACTTGCTTTGGACGGCGTAGTCGCCTTTTTGATTACCCACGATTTCTTATTATTGACGCACTGCCCTTTGCATACGAATGGCCGCACGATTCTAAAGCTTGTCCTCATTCTTCAACACATAATCAATTTTCTTGACGATCTCATCCAGTTTGTCTAACGGCAATCGGGTAATCTTGCCTGGGAACATCCGCACCTTGTTATCATCGTCTAGAATTGGCATCGCATCCTCATCGTAAAGTGGATGCGGCGCAAAGAAATTCATCACATGATCGACTTGGTAGGCAATCTTGTCTAGATCAGAAGCTGAGTAATGATCCATCAACGTGCCAATCTGGAAAATAGTTCTGATTCTCTCATCGTATGCGTCAATGCGATCTAAGATTACTGGCACATCATTCAAGGCCACTTCTTTTGGCGAACCAAACAACTCAACTGGTGTTGCATTAAACACCTTGGCAAATTTCTCAAGCGTCTCAAACGTTGGATAGCGCACACCGCGCTCAATGTTTGAGATGCTTTGTTTTTTTACACCAATCTTGTTCGCCAGATCCTCCTGCGACATATCGTACTGCTTTCGCAGACGCGCAATGTTACGGCCAAAATTTTCAATCATTCTAATCACCTCGTTTTTATTCGGGAAGTCCCCGTAAGCACATCATAAATGGAGTTGTTTGTAAAGTCAATATGGATAGTCCACAAAGTTACCAAATAGTTCAAATTGTTTTTAATTGACATCTATACTTAAATGGATTATTCTGTGTTTACGAACTCAATAGTTTTCACATGAGTTCTAATTGAACTACTAGAAAACTAAAAAGGAAGGTGAATACGAATGCTAGATGTATTTCAAGAGTCGCTCTCAATATAACTCTGAGTAGTATGCCCCGGTCGGCACGGCCAGCGGCATAAGTGCCGGCCGAGGGCAAATCACAATTCAGGGTGCCTTTCTAATAGCACCCTGTAAGGAAACAAATAAATGCGCAAATTAACCTGCGCATAAGCATCAATACCGTGTTGTATCAGATTTTCACGACAATGTTAAAAGTTGCAACTAGTCGCAACTTTAAGGAGGTGAACAATATAGTTACATCGCAACCCACTACGCAAAACGTACTCGGCAAAGTCGACTGGTTACAAATCATCTTCGTAAATGTACAATGGCAAACCATCTTCTCTGACGTCTTGTTGATCACACCTGACTGTGTCACCAGTGAAGCCGGTTCGTTAAAGCACGAAGAGTATGACATTGTTTACGCTTGCGGATCAATCCGCTACTACACAACCGAAGACCACGGCACACGCGGTACTCTAGTCATGAGCGGCCAAGCCTGTACCATGTATGAATGGGGTATGTTGGCAGCCGATACCCAACAGAACGTTTTCCAAGAACTTGCCTTACGGATTATCGAGCTGGCAACCAACCACGCCGCCACGTTTGAAATCAGTCGCCTCGATCTGGCGCTAGATGATTATAATACCAAGCCATTCTTTGGCATTGATACCATCATCGGCAAGGTACGCCGTAAGCAGTTCTTATCCAAGGGTCGTTCCGCACAACTAATTGATAGTGAGTTCGACAAGCGTACTCGATCTAAGACCCAACAAATCGGGTCTCGTGGCTCCGACTGCATATTCCGGTTCTATGAGAAAGCTAAGGAATTGGCGCATAGTCTCTCTGGCGTTGACCGCGAAAAAATGCTGGACGAAGCACCACAAATTCGGCTTGAGGCAGAAACTCGACACGATACTGCCAAAAGCCTGCTAATGGCAATCGCGTACATGACCCAAGAGCAAACGCTAAGTAATCTCATTCGCGGTTTTGTCAAAACCGAACTGAACTTCTACACATCAACTGACTACACAACCGTCGCCCGCTGGTGGATAAACTTTCTCAAGCCTTGTTTTGTACCGACGATTCGTCGGCAAAAACCACGAACAGATTTTGACAAATCAATGTACTGGTTTGAGCACCAAGGCGGTTTTGCAATCACCCAAGCACTATACTTCTTGGTCAGCCACCAAATGATTGTTCCACCTACACTGCTAGCGGAGGATCCAGAATATCTGTGGAACTCAGAGCTTGCCAACAAGTTGATTGATTTTGTGATCATCAATGACCGGCCAGACTTGGTTCCATTGATCCAAAGACGCATCAAAAAACCGCTCACTCCTGAACAGTGAACGGCTTAGGAAAATACCCAATAACAAGTATACTCAACTTCGAAAGGAAATTACACTATGGCTAAAATGTTAAGCATGCGCGATTTCGACTACTCCAAGATCGGCAACATCTTTGAACTAGACGAAGTCACCCCTAAAATGGCTACGGAAGAACGCCTTGATGATTCTGGCAACAAAATCATGGGCAATGATGGTACACCGCGAAAATTCAACACTGATGAAATTGTCGGCTATAAGTATTCCGTCACGATTCTGGAAGGTGAACATCGTAAGAAGTCCACTCAGATCACCGTTTCTGGTCTCGATTGTCCAATCAACAACGCGGAAATCATGAAACGTGACAGCGTGAAATGCCGCTTTACCGGTTTAGAACCGAGCATGGTCGGCAACCCAATCTACTACAAGGCCGAAAAGATTGAATTAGTGGCCCCACAGGCCAAATAAAAACACTCTGGGCTACCCAATCTAAACGGGTAGTCCTTTTTCTCGAAATTCTACTTGGTCAGTTGCCGATAACGTTCAAACAGCATGGCGACCGTATCACTCTCGGTGGTGCCTTTAATTGTCAGCCCATATGCCCGCATAACGGCTCGATCGTTATCTTGGTGTGCCTTGCGCAGTTCAGGAACCGTCGCCAACGGATCATAAAGATCAGCTAAGCTACTATCTGGATAGAGCTTACGGGCATCCAGAATTCCTTGGGCGGTTTGTTCAATTTGCGTCTTTTGCTTGTCATCAACTTCCGGCCACGGGAAATTTGCATAGACGGTTGGCGAGTAACTGTAATCGCTCTTCATTCTACCAGCAACCGCACGCATCCACGCCATATGCACATTAGAAGTCATCACGCCGAACATATACAGGCTGGCATTCGGAACGAGATACAGCTTGTTGCTGGCAATAATATCTGGTGGCATCCACCCCATCGGCACATAACGGCGGTTTTCGCTCGAAACCTCGGGGACCGCTAGATAGTTTGAATCCGGTTGACGAATTTCAGTGAATAACATGGGCATTTCCGCCAATGCCTTAACTGACGGCGTAGGGCTCTTCAATCTTGCTTCGGTGACGGCCGCTAATCGTTCCATGATCGGTGGAACAGAGCGAAACTGACTTGGTGAGACACCCTTTAACCAAATGCAGTAACGCTCAACATTATTGATAAAGTCTCTGGAGCCAACATAACGTCGAATATAACTTTCAGTTTGCGGGTACTGCTTAATTAACGCCGCTCGTTCCGCTGGAGAAAGAATCAAGTTACCACCATCAACTGGTTTACTACCCTGCGACATCATTGGAAATTGAGAACCAGACACACTAATCTTTCGCCGAGGTTGTGGGTAAACATTCGCTCCCTCGGTAAGATACGCATTGATGTGATCAACCAGCTTCATCTGGCCGCCTTCAAACAGACGCTTATTTCCCTTGCGTGGGTAGCCGGTGAACCCAATGATGACCACATGAACTTGCGCTTTTTCCTTGGCTTCACTGCTCCAGCGGAATGTCCGGTACGCGAATTGAATCTCGATCCCTTTTTCGAATAGCTTTGGCCAAAGTGTTGGGGCTTGCTCACCTTGGGTGATCGAGTTAGTCGAAACAAAGGCGACTTCGGTCGTTTTACCTTGAATGAAGTCTGCCGCTTTGTTGTACCACGCCGCGACATAATCCAGCTTGCCGTACTTGCTAAAATCATGGAAGGCAATATCCATATCTGCAGCTTGCGCACGTGTCCGCTTCTCGTGACCATAAAATGGTGGATTGCCAATGATATAAGTAATCCGTTCACCGCCAACTACCGTTTCCCAATCGAGACGGATGGCATTGCCTTCTGTGATGTTGGTATATGTCTTCAGGGGTAAGAAGTCCATATTCGCGTAGACAATCGCCGCCGTTTCTTCCATCATCTGCGATTCAGCGATCCACAACGCTGTCTTGCCGACGGACACCGCAAAGTCATTGATTTCAATACCATAAAACTGTTGAATGGACACCTTGATCAAATCGTCATCAACTGCCAACATACTTTCATTCCCGTAAATCAAGCTGATAACCTGGTTTTCGAGCTTCCGCAATGACAAATAGGTTTCAGTCAGAAAGTTACCTGACCCACACGCTGGATCAAAGAAACGCAACTTACCGAGCCGGGCTTGAAAATCTGTCGCGCGTTGAATCATGGTCTTACGTTGCTTAATTTGCTTGATTTCAGTCAGCTCATCTCGGAGACCGTCTAGGAACATTGGATCAATGACTTTATGAATATTGACAATCGAGGTATAGTGCATGCCACCTTCACGTCGCGTGTCTGGGTTCAAGGTACTCTCAAACACCGCACCAAAAATTGTTGGGCTGATCTCAGACCAGTCAAACTCCTTGCTGGCTTGATCTAGAATCAAAGCGCGCAACGAATCGGTGAATTGTGGAATCTCAACTTCCTCATTAGCAAACATTCCGCCATTCACATACGGAAACTCAGCCAACTTTTCTTCCAGATATGGGTCGCGTTTATCGATTGGCGTATCCAGCACACGAAACAGGTCTATCAAGGCCGTGCGCAGATGCCGCGTCTCAAATTCATTGAGATAGTCGTGAAACATACCATGACGGCCAAACATGCCAGCATCTTCAGCGTACAAGCAAAACACTAGACGCACCGACAACTCGTTGATACTACGCTGACTGCTGGCATTAGTAGGATCGCGATATTGCGTGAAAAGTTCATCGTAAATCTTGCCGACCAACTCACCAGCTTGCATTGAAACTTCCATCTCTTTATCGAGATGTGGGTTCAACTGATCAACGATAAAGTCCAGACGGTAATACTCGGTCGGTAAGTCCTTAAGCTGGATCACTGCCGGCTCGCCATTAGGTTGCTCCATATCATACACGAAGAACTGGGTGAAGTTGCTCGTGATAATCCAGCGCGGCCGCTTAGAGTACGGTAAATTGGCGGAGTATCGTTTTGCTTGCTCAAACGGAGACAGCAAACTGCCGTCAGATTGCCGTATGCCATCAAACAAGCTCTTATTTCGGCCTTTCTGTTCAATCAACACCTTGGTTGTGTCAATGAAACCGTCAATAAAGCTGGTGTGATCCAGCATTACTCGGTCTTCAAAACTGATGTACTCGCCAGGATTAGGAATATCATAGACAGTCTCCAGCAAGTCCAACCAGAAGGTCTGACTATCCTGTCGTTCATTACCACGATCTTGCCAACGCTTGGTAAAAGCCGTAGCAGCTCGTTTTTGATCTGCTTCCTTCATGAAACAGCCTCGATTCGTCAGTATTATGTTTCAAGTATCACGCATCAATCATATAAAGAAAAGCGCCAGTCTCGAAGTTCCGAAAACTGACGCTCACAAACATTAGGACACATCTCTATATTTTAAGTGAATTCAACTTTGAGCTTTTTTCCCAGTGCAAAGGCAATCTTGCTCATGGTATCGAAGCTAGTATTCTGGCCATGTTCAATTCTTGCAATCGTTGACTGCGGCACATCTGCACGCTCTGCCAGTTCCCGTTGGGTCAAGCCAGCACGTTCACGCTCGTTCATCAACGCCACCGCACTCTCAAGTTTAGCAGATTCGGCATCAAAGCCTGCCTTGAATTCAGGGTCTTTAAGTTGTTCAGCGAGATAATCGTCAAAAAGAATGTTCTTTGCCATGTTACTTACCTCCCAAATTATCGTAGTATTCTGTCCTGAGTTCTTTGGCATGATTAAGTTCAGACACCGGCGTCTTCTGGGTCTTCTTCGTGAAGCCATGCGTAATCACATAATGCGGACCTTCAACGTGGAAGTACAAGCCGCGCTGGATATTAGATCCCGTTGTCCGAAGCTCAAAGATGCCATCTGAGATTTTTCTGATCCACATTTGGCGCGCCGCCACCTGCAAACCGAATTTCTGTGTCTTAGCAATAACGGTGACCAGCTTCTGCTTTTCCACCGGTTTCAAACTATCTAAGAATTCTTGGAATTCATTGTGTCCACTGGGACGCGTGTAAAACTCGAACTTAGGATTTTCCATGAGTTCAGTATACACCCAGCGAGTCATAATATCAATATATGCTATCAGCATTCTAAAATCCACATTTCAAAACTTCGTAGTCTCTAAATGAGTGAATTAAAAGATCAGCGCACTCGGGAACGCTTGTTCGAGAATCAACCATATAAGCCTTCTACTCTGCTATAATACGTATGAATCAATAAAAATTATATAGATAAGGCGGAACACACATGAAGAAAAACCTGCCACGAAAAATCATCTACTTTGATGAAACCTCCGCTGTAGATTTATTACAGGTTCGTCAAAAAGGACATCTGACGAGAACCGAGGAAACAATTCGATCTATGACTGGGAAAATTGGCGCAGATGCTGACATAAAAGCACAACTAGACGAAGGCGTCGGAGTCAATAAGCTGATGAGTCATATCTCTGGCTTATCCGCCGGCATCAACTCAATGATGGGAGCAAACGGATCTCTCAACGGAAGTAAAATTGCCAGAACCGTCATTGAGAATTCTTTGCTTTATGATTTCTTGGAGGCCGCTGAATCGAAACGGGGAACGCCATTATTAGATATTAAGGAAGGCTACGCACTCTCAATTCCGAAGGATTCAATGACTTACTTCGCAACCATAGCACCTCTAACAGAGATGATGGAGGGACATCAGCAGCTCGACAATCCAGAAATTACCATGGCAATTTCAAAAATGAACAGCGGCATCCGAAACTCTAAAGGTTACTACGAAGTAGTCGGAGAAAAAACTGATTCAAAATTTGGTAAATCCATCATCACTCAAAAAGTATTTCGTTTTAACATTGATGCTTTTAAGAACAATTACCGCATTCAGGATTTGCCTAAAATGAACTTAGTTCTGTATGCTATTCACGTCGGTACAACAAGGCTATCCCAACTCGATTTTGAAACAGAATTCAATCTTGACAGTCAGCAGTCCGAAGTCGGATTTAGCGGTTTAGCCAAGCAGGCTCAATCCCATCAGGATGCTGATTCTAACGACGAAAAATCGCTTGATGTTTTCGATGTCGTTTTAGCGGGGGTTCGCTAATGGCAAATATTCAATTATTCTACGGATCGAGCAAAGATTTCCACTCTCTACTTAATCGAAATCAAGTAGAGGACAATTACACACCATTTATGGAGCTGATTCGTCAATATAACGTAACAGTCCGCGCCAACGATACTATGGGCAACAAAGATGCTGAATTTAGCCGCGATGAAATTGACAACGTAGTAATTTTTGCTGATGACTTTGCATCGGTCACAGAACACGTAATCTCAAATTTCTCGAATATTGTACTACTTGGTCACGAGATCGAAAACTTGTATATTCAAAACCCTCCGAAACGAGTTGAATACTCTATCAGATCCAACTTTGATGAAGATGAGATTGATGAAGCAAGGTCGCCATATTTTTCACCCAGTACGACCGAAGTCACAAAACTTTACTCTCAACTACTAACCGGAAAAGTTGTTGGCCAAAACAACGCTAAACGTGAATCGTGCGTAGGATTGTATAAAGCGGCGTACCATCATCAGAAAAAACCTACCGTCATGATGTTCTACGGTCCCTCTGGCGTAGGGAAAACTGAATTAGCTAAGAACATTAGCAACTTCTATCATGGTAAGTTAACACGAATTCAGTTTTCAATGATGCAAACCGAGGAAGCCTTCAAATATGTTTTCGGTGATGAACATGCTCGGCCATCCATGGCTAGGGACTTACTATCGCGCGAATCAAACATAGTCCTTATCGACGAATTCGATAAGGTATCCCCCAGCCTATATAACGTATTTTATCAAATGTTTGATGAGGGTATTTTCGAGGACATCAATTACAAAGTGGACGTATCTAGTTGTATATTCATCTTAACGTCTAATTTCAACGATGAGGAAACTATTGCGTCCACAGTGGGCCTTCCAATATATTCAAGAATTGATCAAAAGATTAAATTTGAAAAACTAACCAAGGAGGAAATCTCCACGGTCATCTCTAATGCCTTCAAGCGAATTCTGTCAGAACTCACCCCGGAGGATCAGAAATTTATTAGCGCCTCAAAATTAGAAGAACACTATCAAGGAAATTTGCAGATTTTTTCAAACGTTCGCATGCTTGATTCATTTATCGAAAATGACGTATATACCATGTTGCTTGAGCAACAAATAACAGTTAACTCAAGTTCAGATGAATAGTAGTACCCGACCCCACAAAAAGAGCCATATCTCAAGCAATTCGCTATGAGTATATGGCTCTTTATTTGGCAGGATTTTGGCAGGGAACCAAGTAAATTCTACCCATTTCAACCCGTTTCACTTCGTCTGAAATGCCGTTAAACCAAGCTTTTCACTTCAAGTGATACCTGCATTTTATTCCCATTCAATCGTTGCCGGCGGCTTGGACGTGATATCATACACGACGCGGTTAACATGCCCCACTTCGTTGACGATCCGGGCCGAGATCTTCTGCAGCACATCCCAATCAATGCGGGCAAAGTCGGCGGTCATGCCATCGATCGAAGTGATGGCACGAATGGCAATGGTGTAGTCATACGTGCGGCCATCCCCCATGACGCCAACGCTGCGGAAGCCTGGCAGGACGGTGAAGTATTGCCAGATACTCTCTTGCAGGCCGGCCTTAGCGATTTCATCGCGCAGGACCCAGTCGGAGTCGCGGACAATTTCCAGCTTGTCCTTGGTCACTTCACCGAGGACGCGAATGCCGAGGCCAGGGCCAGGGAATGGCTGGCGCCACACGAGGTCATGGGGCAAGCCGAGGCGTTCGCCGAGGTCGCGGGCTTCATCTTTGAACAACTTGTTCAGCGGTTCGATGAGCTTGAACTTCAGGTCTTCTGGCAGACCGCCGACGTTATGGTGCGACTTGATGGTTTGGGCCGTATCGGTACCGGACTCCACCACGTCGGTGTACAGCGTGCCTTGGGCCAGATAATCGATGCCGTGCAGCTTACGGGCTTCATCATTGAAGACCTCGATAAAGTCGCGGCCGATGATTTTACGCTTTTGTTCAGGGTCGGTCACGCCAGCCAGGTCGCCGAGGAAGCGGTCTGCGGCGTCCACCTTGATGATTTTGACCCCGAGGCCTTTGCCGAGGCTGTCCATGACTTGGGCCGCTTCGTTCTTGCGCAACAGGCCGTGGTCAACGAAGATGCAGGTCAGCTGGTCGCCGATCGCCTTGTTGAGCAGCGCCGCGACCACGGAGCTGTCCACACCGCCAGAGAGGCCGAGCAGGACTTGCTGGTTGCCGACTTCAGCGCGGATTTCAGCGATTTGATCATCGATGAAGTCGCCCATGTTCCAGTTGGCTTCCGCGTGGCAAATATCGAAGGCAAAATGGTGCAGGATTTCATGGCCATACTGCGTGTTTTGCACTTCGGCGTGGAACTGGATGCCGTAGAACTTGCGGTCATCATCGTCCATCGCGGCAATCGGGCAGTTCGTGCTGGTGGCGGTGGTGCGAAACCCTGCCGGCACCGCCTGCACCAAGTCGCCGTGGCTCATCCACACGGTTTGCTTTTCAGGCAAGCCGGCGAAGACTTTGGCGGTCGGGTCGGTGACGGTGATGTCGACTTTACCATATTCGCGGTTGTCAGCGGCTTCCACGTCACCGCCGAGGCGCTGCGCCATCAGCTGCATGCCGTAGCAAACCCCCAGAATCGGGATGCCCAGCTTGAAAATCTCGTCGTCGACGCCAAGTGCGCCTTCGTCGTACACCGAGTTCGGGCCACCAGAGAAGATAATCCCTTTTGGCGCGAGCTGGCGGACTTCTTCTGCTGTGATCGTATGCGGCTTAAGTTCGGAATAGATGCCGAATTCACGAATGCGTCGCGTGATCAATTGATTGTACTGACTGCCATAATCAAGGACGATAATTTTGTCGTAGTCCTGGGCCTTGGTTGCCAAGTTTTGCCACACTCCCTTTATTGAATTGTTACTATTCTATGCAAAAAACGCCGGCGGGTCAATCTGGGATGAGAATCTGCTCAGATTACCGACTAGAATTTCCGCAGCCGCACTTCATCGATCAGATGATGGGCGGTTTTGTGCAAAATGACATCCGCGCGATTTTTGGTTGGCAGAATGTACTCGGTCAGGTTTTTCAGGTTGACATCGCGCCAAACCTGTTTGGCCATTTTGAACGCGTCTTTGCGGTCCCCGATGGCGTACTGATAGTAGTAGTTGGTCGGGTCAGTGAAGGCCGTGTCCAGCAACATGCCGAAACGTTCCAAGTACCACTGCTCGATGTTCTTAGGATCAGCGTCGACGTAAATCGAAAAGTCGAAGTAGTCGCTCACGTAAATCGGCGCCTTGCTTGGCAGCTGCAGGACGTTGATGCCTTCGACAATCAAGATGTCCGGATGGTCGATGACTTCTTCTTCCCCCGGCACAATGTCGTAGATCTGATGGCTGTACTTCGGTGCCCGCACCACACCGTTGTTGTTTTTGACGTTGTTGAGGAAATGAATCAACAAGTCCATGTCGTAGCTTTCCGGGAAGCCTTTGCGGTTCAATATCCCACGCCGTTCCAGCTCCTGGTTCGGGTACAGGAAGCCATCGGTGGTGATCAGCTGAATGCGCCGGTCCGGGTACGCCCGCGAAAGCAGCAGCTGGAGCAGGCGGGCGGTGGTGCTTTTGCCTACCGCCACCGAGCCGCAAATACCGATGATGAACGGCCGGGCGTGATACGGAATGCTCAGGAACTGACTGAGGGTCCGAGCATCGTCTTGGTAGTCGTTGTAGCGGATATGAATCAGGTGGCGCAGCGGTGAGTAGACGGTTTTGACATCGTCCATGCTGATGATATCGTTCAGCGATTGCAACTGACTCAGTTCGTCGTCAGAGACGGAAGCAAAGTTGTGGGCGTGGAAATTCGCCCACTCGTCGCGGCTGAACTTGTAGTAATTCATTTCGGATTCCATAACTGCTCCTTGAGGCTGAGATTTACTCTAGTTTAGCGCTTTCGCCGCCGGTTTTGGGGATTTCGGGGAAAACAGTTGCCTGGTTACGGGAAAAATCTGCGGCGCCGCAATAATACAGTACACCCAACTTGATGAAACGGATGCGGCGGCGGTTTTTCTGGCGACGCCGGCCTCATGCCAGTGGCTTTTGCCACAGGTGGCGGGCGCTGTTTATGATCAGCCGAGATGAGACCGACCATCAACCGTTAAAATTTTTATTTAAGATACATGTTGCCGCTTTCATTTGGCTACTTCGTTCTGGTACACTTAGGTTTCTATACCAACCCGGAAGGAAGTCATTCCTGATGAAAATCACTGCTTTCGGGGTGCGGCCAGATGAGCGCCAGCACTTCGAGCGATGGACGAAACACACTGGCGATGACATTCGCCAAACTGCAGAGCTGTTAACTCCGGAAGCCTTGGCGTTGGCCAAAGGCAGTCAAGGCATCACCAGTTTTCAAACCGTTCCCTACGCCGCCGGCATTTTCAAAGCCATGCGGCAACTCCACATTCCTTGGCTCGCGCTGCGCAACACCGGCGTGGACAATGTCGATTTTGCCGCTGCCGAGCGCGAAGGCATTCGCATCACCAATGTTCCGGCTTACTCGCCGAACGCCATTGCCGAGTTTGCTTTGGCGGATATGCTTTACCTCCTGCGTCAAACCGGCCTGGTGCAGCGCGACTTGCATGCCAATCATTACCAGGCCGCGACCCATCATATCGGCCGCGAGCTACGCACGTCCACTGTCGGCGTCATCGGCACCGGCCGCATTGGCCGTAGCTTGATTGCCAGCCTTAATGGCATTGGTGCCAAGGTGCTGGCCTTTGACCCACATCCCAAAACGGATGCCAGTTTACAGTATGAATCCGTGTCGTTTCAGACCTTGCTGAAGCACAGTGACATTGTGACGTTGCATGTGCCTGGCACGCCAGCCAATACCCATTTGATCGACGAAGCGGCACTGGCGTTAATGAAACCAGGCAGTCTCCTGATCAATACCGGTCGACCGAATTTGATTGATACCACCGCCGTCATTAGCGCCTTGCAAAGCGGCCAACTGGGCGGCGTCGGCATTGACACTTTCGAGCACGAGGCCGATGACTTGCTGGCCCTAGACCAAGCTGGCCGGTTCAATGATCCGCAGTGGCAAACGCTGCTGGCGATGCCGAATGTCATTTTGTCGCCGCACATTGCCTACTACACTGACACTGCGGTGCGCAACATGGTCGAATGCGCCTTGCAGGCGCTCCATGACCTGCAGGACCACCAGGCCAGCAACTGCGAGGTTTACCCGGAAGGCATGGCCAAAGCGGAATAAACTGAAGACCCGTCACCAATTTTGCGGTGGCGGGTCTTCGTTTGTTTGCGCTCTAGCCTACAGTGACTGTCCAACCAGCCGGCGCTGGCACATCGCCGAATTGGATGCCGGTCAGCTCATCATACAGCCGCTGTGTCACCGTTCCAATGCCACCATCCCCGAATTGATGGACTTGGTCATGGTAGGTGATGCTGTCGATTGGCGTAATCACCGCCGCCGTGCCGCAAGCCCCGGCTTCGGCGAAGTCAGCGAGGCTCGTGATGGGAATCTGTGTCTCCTCAGCATCCAAGCCAAAGCGGTCGCGGGCTAAGGCGAGCAGGGAGCACCGGGTGATGCTCGGCAAAATCGACGGCGACTGCGGCGTCAAGAACCGTTTGCCGTCCTTGGTGATGGCAAAGAAGTTCGCGCTGCCGACTTCTTCGATGTACTTGTGCTCGATTGGGTCGAGGTAAATCGCATCCCCGTAGCCATGCTCATGAGCATATTTGCCAGCTTGCAAGCTGGCTGCATAGTTGCCGCCGACCTTGCTTTGCCCGGTGCCATAATGCGCCGCGCGGTCGAAATGATCGGCCACGATGAACTTAGTCGGCACCATGCCGCCTTTGTAGTATGCGCCGACTGGCATCGCAAAAATCGTGAACAGATATTCCTTGGCCGGCGCCACCCCGATATTTGGCCCGACGCCGAGCAGCAGCGGCCGCAGGTACAGCGTCGCCCCGGTACCGTATGGCGGCACATAGTCAGCGTTGGCGGCCACCACCTGCTTAGCCGCGACGAGAAACTGATCAGTCGGGACTGGCGGCATCAAGAGCTTGCTGGCGGAATCTTGCAGCCGCTGGGCGTTGAGATCCGGACGAAACAGCTGGATGGTGCCTTTTTTCGTGCGATAGGCCTTCAAGCCTTCAAAGGCAGATTGGCCATAATGCAGCGCCGGGCTGCCGACGTTCAGCTGCAAGGTATTGCCTTGCACCAACCCGCCTTCATCCCACGCGCCGTCCTTGAAGTGCGCCTCATAGCGATAAGGCAACTCCATGTAATTAAAGCCTAATGCATTCCAATCGATATCTACTGCCACGCTGCTTCCTCCTCTGAAAGACTCGTCTGTCCGCATCGTACAAAGGAATGCGCCCACTTGCAAGCGATTTGGCCAAACCGCAATGCGTTTTTAATGATTGATCATGGTTAATCCAGAAAACCCATCTGCTTGAAATACAAATCTATTTCATCCTGTGCGGCCGCTTTCAGGCTAGAGTCCAGGAAAAACAGGGCCTCGCACACCCGCTTAAACGTGCTCACTCGGTAATAATACTGAACAGCCGCCGGAGCCTGCTTGTAGCTGGTCCAAACCTGCTGGCTGCACGCCTGTAGCTGGCCAATGACTAACGCTTCGCCACCCGGCCGCTTGGCGATACTGCACCACACCACTGCTAGGCGTTCCTCTTCATCATCGGTGAAAGCGGCAGTCGTGGCAAGCAGGACTGTGCTGACCGCCTGCGCCGCGGCCCCCAGTTCCACTGCTGGAAACGCGGGATGCTGCACCGCAGCGTCCAGGAAATCACTGCCATGCGCAATCGCATGCGCCCAGCCGTGGCCTGGCACATAACCGCGGCGATCGGTTTCGCTGGGCAGATACTTCAGCGCCTGCGCAAACCAGACCTGGCGCTGCTCATCGGTCAGAAACGTTGATTCAGCATCTGCACTTAGTATTAAGGCGCCGAGCAGCGCTGTGAAACTGCGGGTGAAGATCAAATCAGACTCGAGGCCCTGACCGGCAAAAAGGACCTCATTGCCCATGGTTTGGCGAGCAATCGCCTGCTTTTGAGCGCCGGTGAAGCCGCCGGCCATAAAACCGCGAGCCAACAGCGTATAGGTCAGGCCATCGCGGATGGCACCGTCCGGATCACCAATGTGGGCCAGTAGCCATTGGATTTGAGCATCGGTGAAAGACAACGGATTAGGCTGAGCCAGCAACTGGTCAAGTTCATTTTGCATGCATAGTCTCCTCGCTTCCTCAATGTTGCTTGGATTATACCAGATCCTTCAGCGGGCGCAAAAAGACATCCGCCGCAACGGATGTCTTCAAGCATACTTCAGTTAATCGACCCGGTTGATCAAGGCATCGTTGATGCGGTCCTTGAGTAGCTGCGTGCGTTTTGGATTGAGCTCACGCAGCTGCTGACAAATCAGGTCGATAATGGTGAGCTGGCCAAGCACCGGCAGAAAGTCGGAACTGTCACGACCACTGCCAGCAGGCGGGGCCAATGTGAAGTCGCTCGCTTGGGTCAGCTTGGTGTTCAGGTAGTTGGTAATGGCAATGATGTCCACGCCGAAGCGCTTGGCGATAGCGACGTTTTGGAGCAAATCGCGGGTATTACCAGTATTAGAAATCGCGACCACCACATCATCCGCTTGCAGCAAGGCAATATCGATAGCTTGCAGGTGAATGTCTGGGTCGAAAATCACCGCGACCCCCATCCGCGTCAGGCGAGTTTTAAAATAGTTCCCAACCATGGCGGAAATACCGGCACCGAAGATGCACACGGCATGCGCCTGATCGATGGCTTTAGCCACTGCTGCCAAATGTTCCGGCAAAACCGCTTTTTGTAGCCGTTTCAGGTACTCCACATACTCGCTGGTGGGCAGCTCGTCTTTGTCGTCCGGGGTTTCCTGATTGACCGAGATCACCGCCAAATCGCGAGCGAGCTGCAGTTTGAAGTCTTGGAACCCTTTGAAACGCAACTTGCGACAGAACCTGATGACGGTAGTTTCCGCAACTTGGGCCTTCGCCGCTAAGTCGCCAATCGATAGATGTTGCACATCTTCTGAATTGACCAGCACATACTGGGCAATTTTCCGTTCGGCTTTCGTAAGTGATGGATAAAAGCCGTTAATCGTGGTTAAAACATCCATCCTGTTCACCCCTTCACTCTCTGCTATGAATTATAGCACAGCGGAGGGACTAGCTTAGTCCTTGGTGCGATTAGCGAAGCGAACGAATGGGAAGTAGATTAGCGTCCCAATGGCAATCAAGATGATTTGCAAAATAGAAGCGCGCCAGTCACCATTCGTGGCCAGATAGCCGGAAATGACTGCAGGCGTGGTCCATGGCGTCATGACAGAGGTGCGGGCAACCAGACCAGCCGCTGTGGCGAAGTAGGCAATGGTGGTGGTCACCAATGGCGTGATGACCAGCGGAATACCCAGAATTGGGTTGAAGACCACTGGCATCCCAAACATAATCGGTTCCGAAACGTTGAACAGTGATGGCACCAAACCAACCTTAGCAATGGTCCGGTAGTCTTCACGCTTGGAAGCGAGCAGTACGGCCAAAATCAGGCAAAGGATCATACCACCGCCACCGCACCAAGCAAAGGCATCCAAGAATGGCTTGGTCACAATGTTAGGCAAGGCTGCATTGGCCTTCAAAGCGTCCATGTTTTGCTGCAGAGACGTCAGCAGCACTGGTTCGCCGATGGAGCCCAGAATGAAGGTCCCGTGCAAACCAAAGGCCCACAGGAAGTTACTCAAGAAGACATACATCAAAATCCCGGCCAAACTCTGGAAGCCGCCAACCAGTGGCGCCTGGAAGAATTTGACAATCAGATCTGGCCAATTGGTGTTCAATCCGACTTCAACGGCGAAGTCGACCACACCGAAAATCAAGGAAACCAGGAAGGCTGGAATCAAGACGTTGAAGGACTTAGCCAATGCTGGTGGCACCGAGTCTGGCATCTTGATGCGCAGTTTGTCGATTTTGTTGAACTTGCACAGCAAGGTCACCCCAATCAAGCTGGAGATAATCGCTAAGAACATGCCAGTGGCACTAGTTTCGTTCTGGGAGAAAATCGCCGCGACGGTTACATTCTTACCAGTGGCCGTGGTCACCGCCAAGCTCGCTGGCAAAAGCACGAAGAAGCTGATGACGCCGAAGACCCCACCGAAGGAAGGATCATCGCCTTTGTACGCACGAGTCAGGCGTTCGCCAATCGTGTACGCAATCAAAATCGCGAGGATGCCGAGTGTCGCATTGTAAACCTGGCCGCCAATCAAAGTCAGCTTAGCCGCCCAGGCAAACTTACCAAGGAGACCATTAGCGCCGAGCACCAGGTTATTAATCAGGACCCAAAATGACGCAATGATGGTGGCAGGCATCAACGTGATGAAACCATCACGAATCGCCATGATATGTTTCTGTTCCGAGAACTTATTCGCGCCGACCAGCAGCGCTTGAACAAAATGATTGCTGTCTTTATTTTCCATGTTTATCACACCTCCAAGGTGGTATAGGCACAATTAATTTCAAACATGCGGTTCCAAGGAAAACTGATTTGCGGCTGGAGCTTGGCCCCAGCCAATGAATGTTGCAGCGTGGTGGTAGCCAGCGCTTCAATCTGCTTGGCCACTTCGGCCCCCACGGCATCGGCCTGGTCTTTTAGGTCGAAGTAATTGAGTCCAAACCGAGGCAGCCAGTTGTCGGTAACCTCGCCGCGGACGACGCTTTGATAAAACGCATCATCCAAGAGCGCGGTCAAAATCTCATGCCAGCGTACTGCCGGCTTTGCGTTACGCTGAATCATCGCGGCACTAATGGTACTGCCCAGCGTGTTGCAATTGGTGTTCCAGCCGCGGTAAGCCGCCAGCTTGGGTAGCAAGCCTTGGGTGTCCAACATCTCGATGAGCTCCAGATCGGCGCCATTGGCATAGGCACTGTCCGCCACTGCCACGGCTTTGCCGGCATCCAGTAACCCACCAATCTGCGAAACAAAAGCGCGAAGATTGCGGTAAGTATCATAGGTGACATCGGCATGGGTACGCTGATCACGTGCTTCAATCATCTGCTTGCCTGGCGTGTTCACTGCCAAGATCAAATCAGCGCTGTCTGGGCTTAAGGCGACTTGCGCCCCAGCCGACAGAATGTGCGACTTCACACTTTCGCACAGCGGCCGATCTTCATAAAGAGGAATTTGAGTTTTACCAATCTCACTGGCATACAGCGGATAGATGCTGAAACTGCCACCGGTCAAACCTTGCACCGCCCGCGCCAGCAGGGTGTATCCTGCTTCATCGGCACCAGGATAGGTACCGATGCGTGCTTGCAGTCGCGTTTTTTTGATCAGCGGATAAACGGCGGCCTGGTCATGTGCGGTATAGCCATAAGGGGCGCTGTCATCTTGCGGAATAGCCAGATAGTCAATCACGCCGGCCCGAACCAAATCGATATTGGCCAAGTTGACCTTGAGATTATTCTCGCGGCGCTGCTCATAGTCGGCGATATCCTCTGCCGGCACGGTTCGGCTTAATTGCCGCTCTTCGGCGCGCTCGGCGTCATCCAGGCCTTCGCGGTTTTCCTTATCAATCAGCCAACCGTAGCGAAAAATCTCCGCGCCATAATCTTCATAATAAGCTGGCTCCTCATCCCCACTGCTGTAGCGCGGTGTGCGCATAATCAAGTTCGATCCGTACAGTTTCAGCGCTGGATTGGTAGTCTTCAGCCCTTTCAGAAAGGCTTCATAGTCGGCGATGTCAGGTTTGTCCGCTTCAGGATAAATCCGGGAAGGCAACAAGCCGCCATAAGCCAGCATTTCAGTGGAATACACCACCGCGTCGGCATCGACGCTTTCCGCCTTCAAGAAATCCCGTAAAGCGCTCACATTTGCTGGTAGCTTTTTGTGGCCCAGCAAGGCTGCCGGTGGCGCGACCACCGTCACGTCATCCAGCTGGGTAAACAGCCGCAAAGGATAAGCGAGATTGCATGGCCGCTCATCCAGCGGAATATAAACAATTTTGCTCACAGGTTAAGCCATCCTTTCAATCAATACGGCGATGCTATCGACATGTGCGCTGGCGGCGGCAATCGTTGGCGCGTCTGCCAACTTACCCACAGCGAAGCTATTCGGCGTCAAGCCAAACATCGTCGTGTCGTTCTCAGCATCCCCGGCCACATAAACTTGCTTAGGGTCAAACTGGCGCTGCTCGATTAGGGCTTGGACGGCTTGGCCTTTAGAGGCTTGCGGCGAAAAGATTTCCAGTGAACTGGGACTGGTTTGTTGCACATTGACTTGATTTCCTAACGCCGCCTTGAGTGCTTTGATCAGCGGCTTAAAGGTGGCGGTATCACCAAAAATCAAGTAAATGACGGGCTGGAAGCTCGGCTGTTCGATAAAGCCAACCAAGTCGTTTTTGACAATGGAAGTATCAACGAATTCAGCGACCTGTGAAGGATCGCGAGGTGATGGAAAATAGCGATGGTTGATATCGGAGACTTCGACGCGCAGACCTTGGCCAAACACAATGCCGTTTATCGTCGGGACCAGTGCATGAGGAATGGTCGCTTGACTCACTAGGTCGCCAGCTTGATCACGCACCACGGCGCCATTTTGACTGATACGATAAGCCCCAGCCACGCCGATTTGACGCTCAACATACTTGATGTCTTCATCGAGTCGGCCGGTGCAAACGACGAATTCGTTGCCGGCTTGCACATAGCTTTTCAGCCGTGCCAAGCTGGCGTCATCAATCTGATTATGGGAATCCAATAATGTCCCGTCTAAATCACAAACCAATAATTTCTTCAATATAATCAACCTATTTCTATTTAGCGTTATATGCAGCGATGGTCCTAGTGTAGCGCGCGGTAATCTGCTGCGGCCGCGTGATGGCACCGCCGACAACGGCGGAATATGCGCCCAATTCAAACGCGTGGGTGACATGTTCGGGTTCATACGTGTGACCTTCCAAGATAATTGGGGTGGTCACTGCTTGCGCCAGCTTGCTCAACAAGTCAAAATCCGGCAAATCCCGTTGCGGCGTGTACGGCGTGTAGCCTGACATGGTCGTCGAAATCAGATCAAAGCCCAGTTTGCTAGCAACCACCCCTTCGTCGAAGTTCGAGATATCTGCCATCGCCAGCCGACCCGCGGCGTGAATGGCGGCCACGAGATCTGGCAGTTGCTCATCGTGCGGCCGCTTGCGATTCGTGGCATCAGTGGCAATCACCTCTGCCTTGGTCCCGTCAATCAGTTCACGTACCTCTTTCATCGTGGCGGTGATATACACCTCCGAATCGGGGTAGTCGCGTTTGATAATACCAATAACGGGCAAATCAACTTGCCGCTGAATTTCTTGAATATCCGGCACCGAATTGGCACGAATGCCCTTAGCGCCACCTTCTTTGGCCGCAATCGCCAGCCGTCCCATGATGAAACTGCTGTGCAGCGGTTCATCCGGCAGCGCCTGGCACGAAACAATCAACTGATGATGAATCTGATTCAAGTCCATTTGACCTCCTCCTTTCACCGCATATGGTACCCTGTTTTAGTTTGGAAGTAAATATCCTTTTTATATATATTTATGGAGTATAATTGCATTATTCATCCTTGGTACCTGACAATGCTTGATAACACACGCTTTGGCGTATAAAAATAACGGCCAAATTCGACCGCCATTCTCCGTTTCTTCGTCAGAAAGGTGCCCAGCACCTTTTTAACTCAGCTGTTGCGTTAGCTCTAGTTGTTGCAGCGCCGCTTGCACGGCCGGTGTTTGCGCCTGACCTTGCGCAATGACATGCCCCTTTTCCAGCACAATAATTTGGTCTGCTTGGGCAAAGGCCGCCTCGTTATACGTATGCGTGATCATCAAAAAGCCTTGGGCCATGTCAAAAAGGTCGCGCTGCAATCCCGCTGCGATGTGCGGATCCAGACCAGTCGTCAGTTCATCAAAGATATAATAGGAATAATCCCGTAGAAAAATGCGGGCGAGCGCAAGGCGCTGCTTTTCCCCACCTGACAGCAACGGACTGTCGGCACTCACCATGGTGCCTAAACTGTGCGCAGTCAGCCAGCCGCTGAGCCCCGCCCGCTTCAACGCCGTGGTCATGGCTTCATCGGTAAAACTCTCAGTGAACAAGCTCATATTCTCGCGGACGGTACCAGTGAAAACATGCCCCGCCTGCGCCATGAAGCCAATCCGCTGGTACACGGCGTGCCGCGCCAGCTCTGCGGCTGGTGCACCAAACAACAGGGCCTCGCCTTGCGATGGCATCACCTCCCCCAACAGCAGTCGCACCAAAGTCGTTTTTCCACTACCGCTAGCACCAACCAACAGCACTTTCTGCCCCGGGGTGAGCTGGAGTTTCACGTGATTCAAAATGGTCTGGCCACCAACGGCATAACTCGCATCGATGCACGCTAGTTCGGCATGCAGTTGCGGCAGCGCCTGGCTTCGCGCCTTAGCATTAGGCGAGGCAATGAACAATTCCAGTTGCCGCGCCGCTTGAATACCGCCAATCAACGTCGGCAAGTCCTCAGTCAGTGACATCATGGGGAAACTCAGGTAGCCTGTCAGCGTGCTAAACACCACCATTTGCCCCATGTCCATCTGACCGGCGCGGACCATAATCGCCCCAACGAACCAAGCCGCCATGTAGGTCAGGTCGTTCAGAACCGAAGAAATCGCGTTGCTGATGGCTTGAATGCGCGTGTTCCGCGTTTGGGCAGCGACCAGCGCATCATCGGCCTGATCATGCTGGCGCGCCGCAGCCTGCCCAGCCAACGCGAATTTTAAAGTGGTGAACCCGCTGAGCAAGTCCGTGGCCTTGGCCGTATAGCGGTCGATGGCCGTCACCTGGGCCTCGGAAGCCTGCTGCAAAGCCTTTTTGAGCAAAAATGGAAACACGAGCGAGGGCAAGGTCAGTACCACGATCAAAAGCGTGACGCTGGGGCTGATACTGATGGTTGCCAGTGTGGCCACAATGATTTGCACGCCGAGATAGAACAGCCACAACCACTGGCCAAAGTAACTCTCAGTGATGTTATCGACTTGTTTCGTCAACTTGCCCACCATGCTACCCACGCCAACTTCACCGAACGCTGCGGGCGACAGGGCCAAGGCTTGGGCCATCAGCGCTTTGCGCGCCCGGCCCGCCGCGGCCCATTTCAAACTGGGCCGCAAGTAGCGGTCAAACGCTCCGACTGTATCCATCACCACCATATACAGGACCATCAGTCCCGCCACCGCAACCAGACTGCCAGTCCGTTTGCCAGTGGCGATATCGACGACGATTTGCAGCAGAAAACTCCAGCCCACATAGCCACACACCGCCATGACCGCTACCGTCATCGTCAGGGCGAGTTGACCCTTTTTTGCCGTTAAATATTTCAGCATCTTTCGGCTCCTGGTGCCGCCAAATACACAAAAAGCAGCCTCTGGCGAGACTGCTCCGCTCAGAGTGATCATTCGTGCACTAAGACGACACAAAACCACAGCCACCGGCAAGCCGGTGCTGACTGCAACTTTGCAATGGCGTCTTAGTTCAACACGAATGGATCCCTCTTCTCTGTTAGATTTACCTGCAGTGTAAGCTACGCGTCACGAAAAGGCAAGCCTAAGCATTAAATCACGCAAAGATGACCCGAATCCAGCTGCAGTCTGGACTCAGGTCATCAAGTGATTGATTCATTTAGGCGGTATAATTTATGCTGGTAGATTTGACAGCTTCCTTTGTTTTAGCTGCGACGACGCTTACGCCAGTTAATGCCGAGTAGACCGAGCAAGCCTAGGCCCAAAGCGGCGAGACCACTTGCAGCCACGCTACCAGTTTGCGGAAGCGTGTCATCGCCTGTGCTAACAACATCTTTGGTATTAGCATTTTCACTCACCGCTACGCCAGCCTCAGTGCTGGTGCTTGAGCCGCCGGTCTCAGTGCCACTACCATTGTCACTGTTCCCGTTATTGGCATCGCCACCACCAGTTGACAACTTGGTAAAGTGTACTGTTACATCCTCAGCGTTGGCCAGTTCGAAGATCGGATTACTCGTGTCAATGTGTTGGGCGTCCACAGTCGTCACCTCTGCCTTGTAGCCAGGAACTTCAGGCACAGTGAAGGCCTCAAAGTGATTTTGCGGTAAATAAATCAGCGTTTCCTCATCATCACGTGCGATTCCCCGATAATCTGCACCTGGCCAATACCAGTTCCAATGCCACTTCACTTCCTGAACGACATCTTCGAGCGTACCTGCAGGCAAACCCGTAAAAGTGATACGCCGAGTCGTAATCTTAGGTATTTGTTTGATACCAACGCTTCTGTACTCAATATTATTGTCATCGTTGACGGCCAATAATTCTATCTTTTCACTAGGATCCACAAGTTCATAATCCGTTGGCAGGTCAAGTTGACTGAGGTCTGCCATCGCACCCAGTTCCCCATATAAAACACTCGGGAAAAACCAATTATCTTCAAGCGTATGATCTTCAAACCAAATGCCTACGTAGCCTAGCTCACCGGCTTGCAGGTGGTAGGTATCGCTATAACCACCATTGTATTGGCGACCAAATTGATGACCTGTCATTTCACCTGCCCAGACCTGACCGTCCGGCGCCCAGAAACGGTTAAG
The DNA here is from genome assembly GCF_016861845.1 of Lacticaseibacillus suilingensis. Lineage (GTDB taxonomy): Bacteria > Bacillota > Bacilli > Lactobacillales > Lactobacillaceae > Lacticaseibacillus > Lacticaseibacillus suilingensis. Next base: position 40,210 of record NZ_BOLV01000016.1, on the reverse strand, counting down.
ATAGGTATCATCTCCCACCACAAGCGTTTCCAGCTGGTTTACGCCGTTGATCAATTCTCCAGAATAGTAGTGAGAAAAGCCGATACTTCCAATATCCAAGTATTTGAGCGAAGGCATGTCAATGAACACATCATAAGCTTGCAGATCCTTTGCGTACCAAGTAGAAAGATTGACTTCCTCTACACCACTTCCTTTAAGAAAACTGTCCATTACCTCCAAACTGGCCACATTCCAGTCTAATAGATTAAGGTTACTAAGCGAACTTGTGTTTTGGAAAGTGCCATAAAATGTGTAAACTGAGCTGACGTCCCAATTATCAACCTGAATTTCCGCTAAGCTACGACAGCCGCTGAACATCCATGCCATTGACGTTACTTGAGATGTGTCCCAATTATCCACCTGAAGGTCTTTTAGACTTCCATTGTATTCGAACATTCCCCTCATATTTTGTACCTGCGCAACGTCAAGCCGGTCTAAGTGCTCAATCTCGACTAAGTTAGAAAAGCCGGCAAACAAGCCTTCTGAATCCTCTGGTGCCTCAATTGCGCCATTCACGATAATTCGGGTAATCAGACTTCCGAATGCCCACCAAGGCGAACGGCTCCCCGTATCTTCGCCGATTCCTCCCTCAAGTAGCAGAGTCCCATCATCTTCCAACAACCAATCTACCGTCCCCCAGGTACCATGTTTAGGAGCAGGCGTCAGTGTGTAAGTGTCTGCGTAACCGCCATCGTATTGGTCGAAGAACTTGTGGCCGAGGTTTGTCCCTTCCCATTGCATGCCAGCCTTGATTGGGACATTAATCAAGCGGGTTTGGCTGCCTAATACCAGCTTATCAACAGATGAACGCCGGGCCTCGCGCTCAAACGGTGCTTGAGGATTATCAAATACTGCATTGCCAAAATTTACCTCGATCAAATTGATTCCGCCGAACATCCGATCTAGATTAACTTCCGGATTAAAGTGCCAAGCTGACAAGTCAAATGACTTTACGCCTGAAAATCCAAACATCCAGCCCATAGCTTTAACCCCGGAAACATTAAAATTACTAACGTCAATCGACTCTAGTCGGTTGGTGCCATAAAACATATTCCTCATCGAAGTGACATTGCTTGTATCCAAGCGTTCAAGGTTAACGAACTCAGTGACCCGGGTAAGTCCAGAGAACATGGATGAACTGTTGGCTGGGGCATAGACAGTGTCGAGGAAAGCCACCTGTTTGATGTCATCAGCGTATTCAACCCATGGTGACCCCCCTTCACTATCTGAGCCCGTGCCGCCATTAAGCATCAGTTCACCTTCCAGGCTAACAACCCACTCAACGGTACCCCAGGTGCCACGGGCAATTACTCGCGGCACAGCCTCTTCCGCGGAATCATCGCTATCCGCCAAACTATCAGCCGCCACGTCTGGGATGGCGGCTGATGTGGGTTCAGCATTCGATTCAGCCGCAACTTCGCCGTTCGGAATCTCCATAACTGGTGCATTGTGTTCAACGTCCTCGTCTGCTTCCTTCTCAACCTCAGGCTGTGCTTCGATTCCTTCGGCTTCTCCCGCTGCTGGCAAATCAAGTGCTGCCGCCGCACCATCCAGCGATGGCGTCACCAGCACCGAGCTGGTCGCTTCCCCTGGTGTTTCCCCTTCTGCATGGGCCACCACTGGCGCCATGCCAGTCAAAATGGTGGTGCTCGCCAGCACCGTCAACGCCAGCGAGGCGCAGAGGCGGCGGGTTCGTTTTTCCTTTGTCATGGGGTCCTCCCTTATCCAAACCTTATGCATTTAATAATCCCTTACAAATATAATTGTAAACGAATGCAGTCATAGCTTGTCCAGTCAGACGGGTTTGCGCGCACCAAAAAACGCCCTCCGGAGAGGACGTTGGTTAGTCGATGGTAATGTCCGGCATCGACTGCCGCGCCGCGCGATTGGCGGCAACGCGATCAGCGTAACCGGCCGCAAGTTTAGCGCCAAGCGGCAGGTCGGCTTCAAGACTTGGCAGTGTGCTGCCGGGATTGATTACAAAGGTCATCAAGCTCCAGGCGGCCAGGTACTGCTCACCGGTGTCGAGGTCTTCCCCGACCAGCTTGGTGAACACTTCCAGCGAGCGCTTGCCGCAGCCGGTAACGAAACTGGTGTAGATCAAAGCGTGGCCGATGAGCACCGGCTTCACATACACCAGCCGGTCCAAGGAGCCGGTGACCATTTTGCTGCGGGCGAAGCGATGCGCCGAGATGCTGGCGGTTTCGTCCAGCCAAGCCGCGGTTTGGCCGCCGAACAAGCTGGCGTGTTCATTCATTTGCCCCTGAAAAATCCGATGCGTGGTCACCGACAGGGTTTCCGACATCAACATAAGCTCACTTCATTTCGTAAAGGTCAGTTGGCACGTCCGCTAGCAGAGGAGACAGTGCAGGACTGGCAAAAATGGTCAGGCGATGCATCGCCCGGCTGGCAATGGTATACAGCAATTCGCGTTCGTCTTCGTGGTGGAAGTTGGCGGCATTGGCTTGCCACAGCACCACGGCATCGAATTCCAGCCCCTTGGCCAGATACGATGGCACCACGATGACGCCGGCGGCCAGGCGCTGATTTTCAGAGCGAATCAGCGTGGTCTTCACGCCGGCTTGTTGCAACTCGGCTTGCACCTGCTCTGCGGCTTCCAGGGTCTTGGCGATGATGGCCGTGGTTTGTTTGGCGGCGTTATCGATGTTGATTTGCTTGACCAAAGTGGCCAGCAGCGCCTGTTCATCGGCGCGCTGGTACACAATCGGTAGCGGACCCTGGCGGTTGAAGGCTTCGATTTTCTGGCCGGCTTTCAAAATGGCCTTGGTGAAATCGGTCACCTGCTTGGTGGACCGGTACGACCGGGTCAGCTGCACCACGCGGGTCTTTTCCGGATCAAACAGTTTGGACACATCGGCAATCAACGTATGCGAGTTTTCCTTGGTGAAAATTGCCTGGTTGAGATCGCCGAGCAAGGTGAACTTCGCTTTCGGGAAGCTGCGCTGCAGGTAAGCCAGCTGAAACGGCGTGTAGTCTTGGATTTCATCAATGAAGACGTAGCGCATGTTGCGTTCGCCGTGGCGGCCGGTCATCAGATCATACAGGTACAAATATGGCGTCGCGTCGGCCATGGTGAGCTGGCGGGCCTTGAAGGCTTCGACAAACTGGTCGACTTCTTCATCCCATTCAGCCGCGGTGAGGCCGTACTCAGCCAGGTTCAGGTAATGCGGTGCTTCGCGGAGGAAATGCACATATTGCGCCCGCACGTTCAGGAAGTGATTGCGGACGATGGACTGCTGAATGGATTGGAAAGCGTCAATGACGATTTTCCGGGCATAGAACTTGTACTCGGCGTCGGAATCCTTGAATTCCTTCTGACCATTTTCCTGCAAGCTGCGGATCTGCTCTTCCGAGAGGTTTTCGACTGTGTCTTGGACCCAGTCGGCTTTCATTTCGCTGTCCACTTTGCGATTGAGCATCGACAGCAGCCGTTCCTTGGTGGCGCTCAGGCGGTTGCCCAGGTGATAGTTTTCGTTATAACTATAGAAAATATCAGCAATGCGTTTACGCGAAATGAAGACTTTACCTTGGAACTTGATGTCGCGGAAGCGCATGTTGGCCGCTTCCAAGGTTTGCGCGTACTGTTCCGTCGCCTTGAAAAAGGCCAGACTGCCCTTGGCTTTGGCGATGGCTTTTTGCGGTTTGGTCAGCTTCGCCTCAAACTGCGAGAACAGATCTTGCACCTGAATGTTCGGCACGCGGCGCGTCACATATTGATAGAAGGTGAACTGCACCATGTTCTGTTCGCCTAATTCCGGCAGCACGTTGCCGATATAATCGGAAAACAGCTGGTTCGGGCTGAACATAATGACTTGGCTGGCAGACAAGTTGCCGCGGTAACGATACAGCAAGTAAGCCACCCGCTGGAGCACCGCCGAAGTCTTCCCGGAACCTGCAGCCCCTTGCACAAAGAGCAAATCGGCTGAAGTGTCACGAATGATTTGGTTTTGTTCGCGCTGAATCGTGGTGACGATACTCTTCATCTGGGTATCGGATTTCTCGTTCAGCACTTCCAGCAGCATCTGATCGCCGATGGTTTCGGTGGTGTCGAACATGGTTTGAATCTGGCCATTTTCGATAACAAACTGGCGCTTCAAGGAGACGTCAACGGTTTGCGGACCGTCTGGCGTTTGGTAGGTCACCTTACCCAAGCCGCCGTCATAATAGATGGAACTAATCGGCGCCCGCCAGTCGTAGATCAAGAACTTGCCGTTTTTGTTGGTGAAGCTGCCGAGGCCGATGTAGATGGTTTCGGGTTTTTCTTGGCCTTCTTGAAAATCAATCCGCGCGAAAAAGGGATTGCCCTTCAGCCGGCGCACCGTGTCCAGTTGCATGGTGGATTGACGCCAGGCATTGCTGCGCTCGTCCAGCAGCTGTTGTTGCTGTTGGATGCTGGCCGCGGTTTCGATGGTTTCAGCGTCATTGGACAGGTTAATTGAGGTGTCAGCAAAAAAGTTCTTATTCAGACTGGTTTCTTCCGCTTTGGTCCGCTCAATTTCCTGGCTCAGGCGATCATCGGCTGCGTCTAGTTCTTTCATCGTCCGATCAAGATGCGCTTGTTCGAACTGCTTTTCTTTATCCACGGGCGCGCCCCCTTAATTGAAAATAATCGTTGTACTATCATACCACTTGTGAAATATGTTCGCAATCAAAGCGGCTGCGAAGGGGAACCGGTCTTAGCCGGATGGGTAGCCTAGCTCTGGGCATTACCGACGTTCTTTGTCGGTGAGGCCAGGAGCGTAGCTAGCCACTCCGGCGTTGGTTTCCCGGAGCGCAACGATTCTCTGCAGGGAAACGGCCCGGGCAGGACAGCCTCCGCAGAAAGGGGCTGGAACGTGGTGGCCAGCGCTTTGAGCCTCTGCGAGTCTCAAAGTCGCGGCTTGTTCTAAGCCAGTAAAGACCACTGGCTAAGAACAATTTCACCACTGAGCCCCTTTCTGCTCCGGCTGCCCCGCCCTACGGTAGTTGTTGTCGTTTCTGCCTAGATACAGCGATAGACCAATCAGTATAAAATTACAGATGCTGCACAAACCGGTCGAGGCGTTGACCAGTAAAGAAAATTTTTGCAGCTTCGAGCCGTGGAGCATGAGCTCAGGAAACCCTCTTGTTATCTAGCGGGTGGTGGCGGTGGGCGGAGCTTGGGGCGCGTGGCCAGCAGTGAACCGAGGAGGACTAGTCAGACTGTGGTTTTTCAGGCTGACCAGTCCTCCTCGCGGCAATTCTGGAGACTCAGAATGAGGCTCCGGAATTAGGTCCGAGACCGGTTTTTGGCTCGGGCCGGCCGCACAGCAGGCCATGCGCCACAAGCGGAGCCCACCGCCACCTCCCGCGACCGCACAGGGGCAAGCACGCTAGGCCAAGTTGCGGTAAAATAAGCTCAACTTTGCTTGGGAGGCATGTTTTATGGAAAGTACATCCCTGCTCGTCGTGTTGTTTGCGGCGCTACTCATTCCGCTGCTGATGGCGCGGTTCAACATTCACAGCGTCCCCACCGCGGTGGCCGAGATCATCGTGGGTATCGTGCTGGGCAAAAGCCTGCTGGGCTGGGTGGCCACCAACAGCGTGCTGGAGGAGCTGCGCAGCCTAGGCGTGATTGTGCTGATTTTTCTGTCCGGGATGGAAATCGACTTTTCCTTATTTAAACCGCAGAAGAACACCACTGGCAAAATCGGCATCGCTAAGCTCGCTTTTCTCGGCTACGGCAGTATCATTCTCGTCGCCCTCGGCTTCAGCTATTTGCTCAAGCTAATGGGCCTCTATTCCCATGTCGGGTTCGCCGCGATTATTTTCGCGACAGTGGCGCTGGGCGTGGTCATTGCGGCGCTCAAAGAAAAGGAACTGCTCAGCAAACCCTTTGGCCAAACCATTCTGCTGCTGGCGGCGCTGGGCGAGGTGCTGCCGCTGATTGCCTTGACCGTTTACCAAAACCTGAACGGCACCAGCTCGCGCAGCGTCTGGCTACTTCTGTTGATTTTCCTGGCGGCGATTGTCTTGCTGCTCCGGTTCCGCAAACCTTACCAGTGGTTTGCCCAAATCGATAAAAGCACCACCCAGCTTGACATCCGGTTAGCGTTTTTCCTGATTGTCACGCTGGTCACCGTGGCAGAGTCCGTCGGCGCGGAAAATATCCTCGGGGCCTTTTTAGCCGGGATGGTGATGAAGCTTCTCCAGCCGCGCGAGGAAACCCAAGACAAGCTGACGTCACTAGGTTACGGCTTCTTCATTCCGATTTTCTTCATTATGACTGGCGCCAACATGGACTTGCGCCAGTTGCTGCAGGAACCCAAGAGTTTGGCGCTGATTCCGATTTTGCTGATTGGTTTCTTCGCCGCCAAAGTCGCGCTGGTGCCACTGCTGATGCTGCGGTTCCGCAAGCATAACGCGCTGGCAGGAACGTTTTTGACCTCCACCACCATCACGCTGGTCATCCCCGCGCTGTCCGTGGGCCGCAATTTGGGCATCATCAGCACCACCCAAAGCGGCGCCTTCACGCTGGCCGCGGTGATCACCTGCATCGTCTCGCCGATTTTGTTCAACACCTTCTACGTGGCAGAAAAAGAGGACTTCAAGAAGACCCGCGTGCACTTCATCGGGGCCAACCTCACCACGGTGCCGATTGCCCAGCAACTGAGTAAGGGCTTGTATGATGTCCACCTGTACACCGACGACCCGGAAAAATACAAAACCTACAACTCCGAAGTTGACGTCACGCTGCTGCCGCAGTTAGATGACGCCACGTTGCGCGAAGCCCAGGCTTTTGATACCGACATTGTGACCTTGGCCTACTTCGACCACACCAAGAACGTGGCGCTGGCCAAATGGGCGCTGGCAGCGAAGGTGCCGCGGATCATCGCGCGCTTCGAAGCCAAAAACGCCAGTGATTCCGAGTACGACGACCTAGCCGCGCAAGGCGTGGAAATCTACAACACCTTTGAAACCAACATTGCCATGCTCCGTAGTCTGATCGAAACGCCATCGACGCTGAAGATTTTGGAAGACACCGAAGCCGGTATATTCGAAATTGTCGTCAACAACCGGCGCTTCACCGGCCTCGAAGTCAAAAACCTGCCGTTCGTCAACGATATCACCATCAGTCAGATTTTCCGAGACAACCATTTTATCGCTCCACATGGCGACACCCAGATTCACCTCGGCGACCATATTATTTTCTCTGGGGATAAAAAAGGCATTGCGCAAATCCGCGCCCAGTTTGAGAAGCAGAACTAATGGCGGCGTGCTACAATGAGATTATTCTAATGAAATGCGGTGACCAACATGAAGCAAGGAACCACGATTTTAACGCTTGATAACGGCTACCACCTTTGGACCAACACACAAGGCGAAGGCGACATTCATTTGCTTTGCTTGCATGGCGGCCCTGGCGGCAACCACGAATACTGGGAAAACTTCGGTGAAGAACTCGCCGACCTTGGCGTCCAGGTCCACATGTACGACCAGCTGGGCAGTTTTTACTCCGACCAGCCCGACTATTCCGATCCAGAAATTGCAGCCAAGTACCTGACCACAGATTATTTCCTGGGTGAAGTTGAAGAAGTGCGCCAAAAGCTTGGCTTGGACCATTTTTACCTGATCGGCCAAAGCTGGGGCGGTGCGTTAACGCAGCTTTACGCCCTCAAGTACGGCGAGCATCTCAAAGGCGCCATCATCTCCTCGATGATTGATAACATCGACGAATATGTCGAACACATCAACCTCGTGCGGGAAGAGGCCCTGCCACCTTCCGCTGTGGCTTACATGAAAAAAGTTGAAGCTGAAGGCAACTGGAAAGATCCGAAGTACCAAGGCTTTGTCGATATTTTGAACAAAGGCTATGTCGACCGCAAGCAGCCACCGGCCATCTCTCACCTGATTGATACCACCGGCACCGCGGTTTACAACGCCTTCCAAGGCGACAATGAATTCGTCGTCACCGGCAAGCTCAAGGATTGGGACATTCGCGACCAGATCCACAACATCACCGTGCCAACCTTGTTGACCTTTGGGGAACACGAAACCATGCCAATGCGCTCAGCGCAACGTATGGCTGAAGTGATTCCGCATGCCCGTCTCGTCACCACGCCAGACGGTGGTCATCACCACATGATCGACAACGCGCCAGTTTACTTCGCCCACCTGAAGCAATTCATCCAGGACGTCGAAACCGGTAACTTTAACGATTAATCCGATTAGCCAACTTAGCGGCGCTTGCTGTTAAGTTGGCTTTTTTTAAAGCTTGGAGGATGCCCATGACTGATTTACAAACCCTCATCGCCTTGGCCGCGAAGAACCCCAACATCGTCGCCATCGGCACAGAAGGCTCCAGCAATAACCCGGCACTTCAACCAGACGCCTGGACCGACCTGGATGTCACCTTATTTTGCCAGGATCCCGCCCGAGAAAATGGTGCCACTTGGATCAAGGCACTGGGTGACCCGACCTTGGTGCAACACCTCACCCAGCAGCAGCTGTTCGACGCCTCTGCTCAATGGGAATCCTGGCTCACCCGCTACCCCGGCACGCGGCGAGTGGATTTCAAACTCGCCCCTGCCTCAGACATAACCGCATATCTCGCCGGTGATCACCTCAATGGCATCGTCTGGCGCCAAGGCCAGCCGGTTGAAGCGCGCGCCACCGACGCCGGTAGTCATTTTCTCCATGTCCCCAATCAAGCGGACTATGACGCCACCGTCAACGAGCTGGTGTGGATTGCCGGCAATGTGGTCAAAGGCCTCAGTCGGCGTAATCTCCTCTACGCCAACGAGCAATTCAATCAGCACCTGCGGCCCCAACTGTTGCTCCTGCTGGCCGATCGCGAAACCCTCAAAGAACACGGCCAATTCGACCCTGGCGTGAACGGTAAGAACCTGTGGCCGCGGCTGACCTCAGGCGAAAAGCAACAACTCGCTGCCACGTACAACCAGGCCACACTGCAAGCGACTCGAACCAGTCTGACCCAACTGCTCACTTGCGCTGACCAGCTGATTGAAGGCTTCGCCCAAGCCGGTCAGTTTGTTCGCCCTGACTGGCTGGACCGGGCCGAGGAACAACTCCACGACTGGCTTGCGGATGACACTCTGCTTGCTTAATCTCCCGGCTGACTGCTAGCAGAGGCATAACCTCTACTGTTATCGAGCGGTTTGCGGCGAGGGGCGGGCGGAGCTTGGCAGGGGGCTGGCAGTGAATCGATTAGCGACAGGAAGACTGGCGCGCTTCTTGCGCAAGGCTTCCCAGAGCTAATCGCGGCAAAGTTGAAGACAGCAATGAGCGAAGCGAGGCTGGCTTCAACTTTAGGTTGGAGACCGCTTTTCGGCTCCAACCGGCTGCACCGCCAGCTCCCCCACCAAGCGGAGCCCGCCCCTCGCCGCAACCCGCGGTCCCGAATCCAGAACAAGAATGTGCTAAACTAGAGGTAACAAAACGCGGAGGTAAGCACAATGAAAACGGTCACGGTTTACATGGTTCGCCACGGCCAAACGTGGTTCAACAAATTCAACAAAATGCAAGGCTGGTCCGACTCGCCGCTCACCGACAAAGGCATCGCCGATGGCAAGCGCGCCGGCCAGGCCTTGCGCCACATCACCTTCACCCACGCTTACTGCAGTGACACCACGCGCGCCACGCGCACCGCGGAATTCGTGCTAGAAAAGAACTTCAACAGCCCCGTGCAGCTCACCGCCACCCCGCTGTTTCGTGAGCAATTCTACGGCTATTTTGAAGGCGAAGACTCACCAAAGACGTGGTACGCAGTCGGCGCTCCGCACGGCGCCAACAGCTTCAAGGAATTGATTGAAAAATTCGGCGTCGATGCCTCCAAGGACTTCATGCACGAAGCCGACCCCTTCCATGACGCCGAAAATGCGCTGACTTATTGGAATCGCCTGCAAAAAGGCTTCAAGCTCCTGCGCGATGAAAACCAAAACGGCGACAACGTGCTTCTCGTCACCCATGGCACCACCATTCGCAGCATCATCGACAAGTTCGGCAAACCGGATGGCTGGACCGTCACCGACAGCCCGCGCAACGGCTCGATTTCGCGCATCGCCCTCACCGATGAAGGCATCAAGGTGCTCGGCTACAACGAACTCACCCTCGTTTAGGGAGGCCCTCATGGCAACTGACACCAAAGCAGTGCTCGCCCGCACCTTACGCGATATGATGGCCACCACCGCGCTGGATCACATCACGATCAGTGCGCTCACCGCCAAAGCCGGCGTGACCCGGAACACCTTTTACTACCACTTCGAGGACATTTACTCGCTGCTGGCCTGGATTTACGACCAGGAAATCGTGACCCAAATGGCCAAGTACGCCCAGATCACCGAATGGCAAAAAGCTTATCGGGTGCTACTGGACTACATTGATGATAACCGCAGTTTTTGTATTGCTTCCTTCCACTCGGTAGCGCGCGACTTGCTGGAGCAGCTGTTGGCCACCGTTGCCGACGCCTTGGTGCGCTCAGTGGTCAACGACGCTGACCCATCGCTCCCCAAGCCGTTGACCGATGACATCTGCAACTTCTTCGGCTTGGCCATTGTGGCCCAGGTCATTCAGTGGCTGATGGAAGGCATGACGGTGCCGAAAAAGACCTTGGTGCATCGCGCCGACATCATGCTCACCGGCGCCGTCCAAAACGCCATTCACAATGCGCAAACACTAGGTTAACCAAACCGCGCCGGCTGGGGCGGTTTTTCTTTGTGCGAACCAGAAACCATACCATTCCTTAAGGATTTTTTGGGCAACTCCCGCAGGTTGCCCATTTTTTTGCATGCGTTTTCTTTCTACACTTAAGACGTAAAGAAAGGTGGTCTGAATGATGAAAAAAACACACACGCTCCTCACCCTAGGTTTAATCGTCGGCGCCGCTGTCGGGGCAACGGTTTACACCTTGAAGAAAATGGACTGGTGGCATGATGACGCCAAAGACTATGCGATTTTCGAATCGCAGCGCGACTAACCCACCCGCTTAAGGAAAGAAGGCTTTTTGATGATTAAACACAAAGCAATTATGATTGGCGCGGGCTTGGCCAACATGGCCGCGGCCATCTATCTGATTCAGGAAGGCAAATGGGATGGCAGTGCCATCACCTTCTACAGTCTGGACGATCACGGCTCTAACGACGGCAGCGCCGCCACTGAGCAAGCCGCCGACTACTGGAACAAGGAACACCCGGTGGAAAACAGCCAAGGCTTCGTTGCGCGCGGCGGCCGGATGCTGAACTACCGGACTTATGTGGATCTGATGGACCTGCTGAGCCGGGTACAATCCGTCACCGAACCAGGCATGACCGCAGCGGAAGATACCCGCGATTTTGACGCCAAACACCGCACTTTCGATAAGGCGCGCCTGCTGCGGCGCGGCGATGGCATTTTGAACGCCGGCAAGTTGGGTTTGAACAATCAAGACCGCATGCTGCTAACGAAACTCGTCATGATGCCGGATAAGGACGAAGAACAGCTGAACAACGTGTCCATCGCCGACTACTTCAAGGACGATCCGCACATGTTCACCACCAACTTCTGGTACATGTGGGAAACCACCTTCGCCTTCCGCACTGCCAGCTCCGCACAGGAACTGCGGCGCTACATGCACATGATGCTGTACGAATTCACTCAAATTGAGCACTTGGTAGGCGTTAACCGCACCCGTTACAACCAGTATGAAAGCATCATGTTGCCTTTGATCAAGTATCTGCAAGACCAAGGCGTCAACATTATTTTGGATAAAATCGTCTCCGATTGGACCTTCAAGGACTCCAAGATGCAAGACGAAATCACCGTCACGGGCCTAGAAGTCACCGATGCCAATTCCGGTGAAGTCGAAAACGTGGCCATTGACGATGATACGGCAGTGATTTTCACCAACGGCTCCATCACCGACTCGGCCACGCTGGGCGACTTCAACACGCCAGCGCCAGAGAACATGGACTATGGTATTGCCGCCTCGCTATGGAAGAAAGCCGCAGCTCACTTCTACAACTTGGGCGATCCGGACAAGTTCTTCGCCGACCGTGATGCTTCCGAATGGGTCAGCTTCACTTTGACCACCAAGGACCATGTGCTACTGAATGAAATCACCCGCATCACCACGCAGGTACCAGGCAACGCCTTGAACTCCTTCTTGAGCACGGCGCCGATTACCCCGCTGGGCCAGCCTGACGTCAACATGTCCATCGTGGTGCACCACCAGCCGCACTTCACCACCCAAAAGCCAAACGAAAGCGTCATTTGGGGCTACTTCCTGTATCCACGGCGCACCGGTGAATTTGTGCCGAAACCGTACATCGAAATGACCGGGGAAGAAATGCTCAAGGAACTGCTTGGTCAGCTGAGCATGGTCGATCCTGGCCCAGTTAACATCAAGACTAAGACCGACGCCATCATGGACTCTGTGATCAACTGCATCCCGGTTTACATGCCATATGCTTCCGCCTTATTCAACAACCGCGCGAAGTCCGATCGGCCGTTGGTCATTCCGACGCATTCCACTAACCTGGCGTTCACCGGTGAATTCGTTGAGCAGCCTTACCAGATGGTCTTTACCGAGCAAAGTGCTGTCCGTTCTGGCGAAATCGCCGCGTACCACTTCGCTGGTATCCCAATGAGTCACTTGGTAGACACCCCGCGCTACGACAAGGATATTCCAACCTTGCTGCGAGCCACCAAGAAGATGTTTGAATAAGCTTTCACCTGCCGCGTCGTCAAGGCGCGGCTTTTTGATTCAAAAACCGCCGCTGGGCTTCAGCGGCGGTTGCTTGGTTTATAGGAATTGAGGATGGAACTTGAAGCTGATTTCAGGATCTGGCGCAGTATCCGTCAGCTGCAGGTGGAAAACGTTCTGGCGGTCGAATTTCTTCAGGCCGGAAGCGATGAAGATGTAGGTATCCTTCACGTTCAATTCCAGCTGAATGGTTTCGCCATTTTCAATCGGGCAGCAAGCGGCATAACCGTTGATCATCACATACACCGTGCTGGCGAGGCGATTTTTCTCGCGGGTAATGGTCAGCGTGTGCGGCGCCGCCAAGCGTTCAGCTGCGGCTGCCTCATGCGGAATGGCTTCAAAGCGGCGCCCACATTCGAGACACTGCAGCTCCGCCGGCCGGTACAGCACTGGCTGCACAGAGTTGTCCGCCATCACCATTTTCATCTGCAATTTTTTATGCGCTAATTTCACCGGAACAAATTGCGTGCTTTCACAATGCGGGCACTGCAGCCCCGCCAAACTTGGGTACGCGATGGTGGCCACTTCTTGGGCCACGGTCCCCAAAGCTTCTTGCTCGATCATGTCTACTCCCCCTGGCGCCAGGATGAATACCACGACGCCATCGATTTACGCTCATTATTTCGGCAGAGTTACGTGCCAAAAGGCCGGAGCCGAACATGCAGCTACGCTTTACCCCGAGTCCAAAGTTCGGACTGAGTGTAAAGCTAGGCTACCTGTCGGCTCCAAGACCGACTTTTGGTACCGCCCCTGCTTTTAAAAACGAGAGCTAGAATACCGCGCAGGGCATGGCTTGTCAAGCGGTCTTGACACACCGCCAGCCAATCGTTGCTACAGCAGCCTTTTAGGCACACAAAAACGCGACTGGCGTAGGGGCCAATCGCGTTTGGGTAAAGCGTTAATCAGTGGCGATATCTTTCTTCACCACAATCCGTTCGTACAGCCAAACGGTAATCAGGTAATACAGGCCGTACAGGACAATGAAGATGCCAAATGGGATATACAAGTTGTGGTAAGGCTGCTGGATCAGGCCCTTGAACAGCTGCAAGCCGAACAACACGTGCACCACGCCTAGTAAGCCAGGGAAGAAGAACAAGGCGCCGATTTCTTGGCGAATGGAGCGCCGAAGCAACTGCGGCCGCACGCCGATCTTCTGGAGCATCAGATAGCGGCCTTGGTCATAGTTGGCGCCACTGAGAATTTTGAACATCAACGTCGACGCTAGCATGGCCAGGAACGCAATGCCAAGGAAGAAGCCCATGAAGGCCATCCCCGAGAAGATACCATTGATCAAGCTGTAATAAGCAAACTTCTGACCCGCCTCATCCGCCGACTTGAAGCCATTTTGCTTAGCGGTGGTGTTGGCGAGCTTTTCAATGACGTCGTAGTTGGCGCGGAAGTCCGACACCTGGTAAGTCGTCGCCACATGGGTCTTGCCGCCAAGTGCCGCGAATTGGGCCGCCGAAGCCACGGTCACATTCTTACCAAAATCCGCTTTGGTCAAAAATTGCGTCAATTGCTGCGGCGCCATATCAGCCGCCTTGGCGAAGTTCTGAGCCGTCACTTTGGTTGGCGTCACCCCGCCGAGGCGATAGGTGGTGACCAAAAGCAGCGGGTTTTTGGCCAATTCCGCGGCATCGAAGTACACGTGCTTTTGATCGGCCTTCAGATGGTAGGCGGTTTGGCTGGTGACCCCAGTCAATTTTTTAGCTTCAGCCTGGGTGCTGGCAGTGGCGTCCACGGTCACCACATCATAGGTATTTTGCATGCTGGCCAAGGTCGGAATGTCGCGTTCAAAACCCATCCCCGTGGTAATGGCGCCCAGGGCCAAAGCAAACAGAATGGACACGACGGCCAAAATCTTGGTGTAATCACGAATCCGGAAGCTCAGCTGACTCAAGGTGAAGGTGCGCAGGTTTTTGGCGGCGAAGCGTTGGTTTTTCTTCAAAAGGCCAATCAGCCACACCAAAAGTGAGTTGAACAGGAAATACGAGCCCAGGACGATGGTCACTAAGGCTAGGGCTAAGCCGGCTATTTGCAAGGTGCCTAGCTGCTGCATCGCCCAGTAACCAATCCCCAGCAGCACCAGGGCCAAAATAGCTTGCACGGTCAGGCGCAGGGGTTTGAGCTGAAGCCGGTTAGGTGTTTGCGCCGCGTGCAGCAGTGCCAGCACCGGCGTTTTGAGTAGGTTGTGCGCATTGACGAACGCCGCCACCACAAACATCAACACGAAAAAGGCAAAGGTGGCGAGCAAAGCCGGCAGCCACAGCGCCGCGAAATGCGTTGCCGGAGCATGCAGTTGGGCCATCAGGAGCTGCCCGACCAAACCCGTCAAGCCAACGCCCACCACGACGCCCACTGCCGCAGCCAAAATGCCGACCGTGACGGTTTCGATAAAGATCAGTTGGGCGATTTTGCGGCTTTTAGCCCCCAGCATCATAAACATCGCATAATCACGCTGGCGCATGCTCATCAGAAACGAGTTCGCGTACACGATGTAAACCGTGGTGATGATGACCAGCAGCACTTCCCCGAGCCCGAAGATGAACGAGGTCATCCCCACTGATGAGTTTTGGTTCAAGAAGTCCTTGTTCGTCGCTAAAGCCATAAACATATAAAACACGGCACTGGCGATGACCAACCCGGAAAACAGGACCGCATAGTCACGAAAGCGAGATTTGATCCCGCCTAAAGCTAATTTACGTAACATTGAGATCCTCCTTACTGCTGAAAGGTGCCGAGCGTGCTCAGGATTTCCTGATAGAACTGCTCTTGCGTCTTATCGCCGTGCACCAATTCCTGCCCGATTTGGCCATCTTTGATGAACAAAATTCGTTGGGCGTAGCTGGCAGAGAACGGATCATGGGTGACCAGCAAAATCGACACGTGCTCTTGCTCATTCAAGTGCTTCATCGTGTTCAACAGCTCCCGGGCGGATTGTGAGTCCAAAGCCCCGGTAGGTTCATCCCCGAACAAAATTGCCGGCTGCTGCACTAACGCACGCGCCGCCGCGACCCGCTGCTTTTGCCCGCCAGACAGCTCGGTCGGGTAGTGGTCCAGCACGCCTTCGATGCCTAGCGTGGTGGCAATTTTGTCCACCGCCGCTTGCTGCTGTTTGTGACTGACGTTTTGCAGCGCCTTCGGCAAGGCGATGTTTTCACGCGCGGTCAGATTTTCCAGCAAGTTGAAGTCTTGGAAGATAAAGCCGACTTGCTGGGCGCGAAAATCAGACAGTTGGTTACCTTTCAGGCCGGTAACATCCTTGCCGTTGATGGCGACGCTGCCAGCAGTGGGCCGATCGAGCGTACTTAAGATGTTCAATAAGGTGGTTTTCCCGGAACCAGAAGCCCCCATAATGCCCACGAATTCCCCGGGTTGCACGTCAAAAGTCACGCCTTTGAGGGCTTGATATTGTTTTTCGCCGGCTTTCCCGTAGATTTTCGTCACGTCATGGACACTGACGACTGGTTGCTGTGTCATAATGATTTCCTCCATTTGCTTCCGGCCGCAGCCGGTTTATCTATGCTTCTATGTTACCCTACCGCTGCCGCTTGCGACCTAACGAATGGCCAGTTTGAGCTAACAGCTTTGTAAGGCATTTAACCAAATCGCAAACTTTTTCAGAAAATCGCTAGACCTGACCACAGATTCAGGTAAAATGGCTAATAGTGCCATTATTTTTCACTGCACACTCGCGACAGTCTGCGCAGCGGTTAGGAGTCCGTCATGCTACGCAACAAAGCCCCGGGCCTTAAGTCATTGGCTGTTCCAATTGACTTAAGGAGAAAAAATGCAAACTGAAAATGAAAAATCGCACTACATTCCCTGGTTCATCATTGGCTTGATGGACTTCGTGACCGTTATTGGCTTCGACGATATTATTTACAACTTCCGTAATCAAGGCCTGGTGGCGCTGTTCACTTGGGTCCTGATGACCTTCTTTTACGTGATTCCTTACAACTTGATCGTGGCGCACATGGGCTCGACTTTCTCTGAAGAAGGCGGCGGCATCACTTCCTGGATGCGCCAAACTAACGGCGATACCGTGGGCTATTTTGCTGGCTGGTTCTATTGGATCACCGAACTGCCTTACGTAGTCGATGTGGCCAACTCAGTCATCATCTCCGCCGGCTGGATTCTCAACGGCGATGGTAACATTCAATCACACATGGGTAACGCCTGGTTCGGTATTTTGTCCGCTTTCGTCTTCGTGGTCTTCATCTGGCTGGAGCACTTGTTCAAAAACAAGAGCCTGGAAGTGATGTCCACCATTGGCGGCATTGCCATGTTCGGGATGACGGTGCTGTTTGTCATCATGACCTTCGTGGGGTTGAAACAAGGCCGCGCGATTGCGACCCATCCCTTCAACCTGCAAGCCTTCATGCCCAAACACTTCTGGAGTTTCCGTTTTCTGTCAACCTTTGGCCTGTTCGTCTTTGCGATGAACGGCTCCGAAATGGCGGCGCCTTACACCGGCAACATGAAGAACCCGAGCCGCGACTTTCCAAAGGCGCTCAAGATGATTGCCATCATGACGATGTTTTTGACCTTGTTCGGCACTTTCTCGTTAGGGGTTTACTTCAACGCTCACAACTTGCCCAATGATTTGAAAATGAATGGGAACTACTACGCGTTCCAGCTGATTGGCCATCAATTCGGGCTCGGCAACATTCTGCTGTATACCTTCACGGTCACTCAGCTACTGTACGACCTGGCGCAATTGGCGATTTTGCTGGATGGCTCGACCCGGATTTTCCTGGCCGATGTCAACAAACGCTTCCTACCTAAGCAGTTGACCAAAATCAACGCCGACGGTCTGCCGATCAACGGCTACTGGCTGACCACCGCGATTTGCGGCATCATCATGGCGCTGGGCGGCCTGTTGCCGAAGATCAACGACATCTTCAACTGGCTGCTGGATTTAAATGGCATTGTCTCACCCTTTGCCACCTGCTTCCTGTTCTGGTCCTTCATGATGCTGCGGCGGCACGCCAAGGACTTCCCGACGCCGGATTATACCTATATCAAATCCGACCGGGCCGGTTTTCTGGTGGGCCTGTGGATGTTCAGTGTCACCTTTATCCTGGCGGTGATGGGCTTCTTCCCGACAGACTCGGATCCCAAGACCTTCATCACCATGTTGTCGCTGAACTTCGCGGTACCTGCTGGCATGATTATCCTCGGCTTCATGATGCCGTGGCTGGCCAAACGCCAGCAAACCAACGGGGTCGCTTTCGGGCCGCGGGCTTGGCAAGTGATTACGGTGCTGTTGGCCATTGGCTTGATGGCCGCCACCACTTATGGCATTAACTTCCGCCTGTTCCCGCACATCGCCGGTGGTGAAAAGGTGCTTCTGATTGTGGTGGCCGATGCCGTCATGCTGGGCTTGACGCTGCTGGTCACCCGGCACGGGCGCAAAGGCATTACGGCGTAACTGCCGCCTGGGCTTTAATCCCGACTCTAATGAGTCGGGATTTTTTAGCTTGGGGTCTTTTCCTGAAAACAACCCTGGTGTAAAATGGTAAAGATTTTTTAAAGGGGGCTGTGCCAAAAGGCGGTTTTGGAGCCGACAGGTAGCCTAGCCATCCACCAAGTCCGAACTTTGGACTCGGTGGATGGCGTAGCTGGCTGCTCGGCTCCGGCCTTTTGGCACGTAACTCTGCCAGAATATTCGTAGTGAATCTAGAGGCTGTGACATTTGCCACGGCCGCATTCGATTGAAACTTGGAGGAAACCTGCATGAAAACACCCGACGAGCAGAAACAATACATCCCTTGGGTCGTGGTTGGCCTGATGGATTTCGTCACCGTTATTGGCTTCGATGATATTATTTATAATTTTCAAAATCAGGGCCTCGTCGCTGTCACCTCATGGGTGCTGATGACCTTCCTGTATGTCATTCCATACAACTTGATTGTGGCGCACATGGGCTCCACCTTCTCCGAACACGGCGGCGGGATTACGTCCTGGATGCGCCAAACCAACGGCGATACCGTGGGCTATTTTGCTGCCTGGTTCTACTGGATTACCGGCCTACCTTACGTTGTGGATGTGGCCAATTCCGTGGTCATTTCCTTCGGCTGGATTTGGAAAGGCAATGGCAATATTCAAGAGAACTTGGGCAATGCCTGGTTCGGCATTCTGACCGCCGTCATCTTCGTGATTTTCATCTGGCTTCAGCATTTCTTCAAGAACAAGAGTCTGGAAGTCATGTCCACCATTGGCGGCGCCGCGATGTTCATCATGACCGTGCTGTTCGTGGTGATGACTTTTGTCGGCTTGGCCAAAGGCGATCCGATTGCGACCCATCCCTTCAACTTGAAGGCCTTCATGCCCAAAGACTTCCTCAGCTTGAGCTTCCTGTCGACGTTTGGCCTGTTCGTCTTTGCGATGAACGGCTCGGAGCTGGCGGCGCCTTACACGGCGGATATGAAGCATCCGGCCAAGGATTTCCCGAAGGCACTGAAAATGATTGCCATCATGACGATGTTCCTCACCTTGCTCGGCACCTTCTCCTTGGGTGTGTACTTCAATGCCCACCACCTGCCGAATGACCTGAAAATGAACGGTTCCTACTACGCGTTCTTAGCGATTGGGGAACAATTCGGTCTGGGCAAAGGTCTGATGTACCTCTTCGCCGTGGTGCAAGGCATCTACATGCTGGCCCAACTCGCCGTCATTTTGGACGCCTCCACCCGCGTCTTCCTGTCGGACGTGGCCAAGCGCTTCATGCCGCGGCAGCTCACCAAGAAGAACTCCGATGGCTTACCAATCAACGGCTACTGGATGACCACCATTTTATGTGCGGTGATCATGGCGCTGGGTGGCTTGCTGCCGCAGATCAACGACATTTTTAACTGGCTGCTCAATCTGAACGGCATCGTCTCCCCGGCTTCCACTTGCTTCTTGTTCTGGTCTTACCTCATGGTGCGTCTGCATCAGGACCGCTTCCCCAAGCCCGCGTACACCTTCTTGAAAAACCGTACCGTCGGCATCGTCGTCGGCGCCTGGATGCTGGGCATTACCGCGGTGCTGGCAGTGCTGGGCTTCTTCCCAACTGATGCCTCAGCGGATATTTTCGCCTTGGAATTGACCCTGAACATTTTGGTCCCGATCGGCATGATCGTGCTTGGCTTCATGATGCCATGGATTGCCAAACGGCAGAACCAACAAAACGGCAATGCCTTCAGCCCCAGCACTTGGCTGGGGTTGACGGTGGTGATCACCGTCCTACTCTTGGGACTGGTGAGCTACGGGATGGCTACCAACTTACTGGTCCACGCCGCTCCCCTGCTCAAATGGGGCGCCATCATCGTGGTCGATTGTGCCTTGCTCTTTGTCACCTTATCCGCGACGCGCAATGGTCGCCGTGGCATCACCGAAGACTAAACCACACGCAAACGGGAGTGCCGAGGCACTCCCGTTTTTGGTTGCAGATGAAGAAGGTTAACGCGTTGCGCGCACTTTCCGTCGGCGCAAGACGGCCACCGTCGCAATGGCGAGCATACCCGCAGCTACCGATGCCGCGATGGGATAGATGTTTGACATGAGCAACACCTCTTTTCTTGTATGGTGTTAGTATGCCAAGCAGATGCGAATAGAATGTGAAAGCTAACCTGTAAAATAATGACCATTCTGTCGCTTTTCTGAGGCACGAAAAAAGGCCCGCCAAGCGGACCTTCAATCTGACTAGTGATTAGCTTTGACCAACCGGAACCCGGCCCATGGCTTCAGGCTCGCCAGCAGGAACATTTCCTCAGGGACAATCCGGCCCACGACATTGACTCGGCCATCGTTCACCATGGGCTTCAGCGCAATCTGCAAGCCGCCGGCATAGCGGTCATAACCAACATTATCAATCAACAGGTCGCCTGCTTTGATGGGCTCGGTGTGATGCGCCGGAAAATCGCTGGCCGGCTGCTTGCCGCGCTCGTTGGTACTGCGAATTTGGTAAGCACTGTGATCACCGCGGTAAGTCTGCCCTTCAGCAAACACCACCGCTTCTTCTGCCGCGGAAATCCCAGGCGTAAGTTCAACGTGAATGCCTGGCTCCGGCGCGTTGAACTCATCCGCCGCCGCCTTGAGTTCCGCCTCGCTGGCCTAGGCATTGGCAATGAGCAAATCATCAATCGTATCCAGCATCTTATAGTGGGCGACCTGAGTTTCAATCGGTAGCGTCCGGTGGTCCTCAATTGTGCACATCCCATCTTGCACCGGCCAAGCGCCAAACGTGCCACTAGGCGCGTTGATAAACGCCGCCGTGTTCAACCGGTACTTGGTGTAAATCGCCGTGGCCTGGTTGAAATAGTCCACACTGAGGCCAGTATAGCGCCGCGGATAGAAGTTGTGTGACCCCATCAAGTTTTCGCGGTTCGGCGAGAAGGTCATGATGTTGTCCACATACGGGGTGCCTTGGGACATATTGATTTCAATTTTCAGGTTGTAAGGATTACGCGTCATTCGCGCTTCTTCCAAGCCGGAAAAGCCTTCGTCCAGCCGCACGCCATACGCGCCTAAATCATGGAAAAAGCTGAGGTCATCGTAACTGACGCCAAGTTGGGCAAACAACGCCGGGTTCATGTCCACCATGACCTCCATGCCCAATTCGTTCGCCTTGCCGATCACACGTTTGAAGTTGCCGACCACTTCTTCTTGGTCGCCGTTGATCTGAAGCAGCGACGTGAAGACCCGCTTGTAGCCATATTTCGCGGCCAGTTCTAGATACGCCGCGTCCTTTTCATACGTTGAGCGTTCTGGATAAACTGAAACGCCTAATTTTTTCATGTGCCATCATCCTTTCGTCCCGATTGTAGCACATTGGCCTACACCAATATAGCGGTTTCACGAAATGGTGGGCACTAATCGGTGGGCTAATCCGCCGACCGCCGCAGCCTTATTAGTCGCACTGCGGCCGGTAACGCTCGAGCCGATAGCTACACCCTGGGGCTCGAAGCCAAAGACCAGCTTCAAGCCCCAGGGCTAGGCTACCGGTCGAGCTAAAACCACCAGCCTCCGCAGCCTTAAATAACGTGTTACACTGTAGGCAAAACTTATTGTTGCGTTTAGGAGGTAGAAAAATGACATCTTACGCCTTAATCTACAATCCACATGCCGGGCATAACGGCGCCACGGCCGTCGCCGAACATATTGCTCATCGCATCAAAGCCGCTGGACACACCGTGATCAACAAACCCACCAGCCACGCTGGTGAAGCCACTGACCTCGCTTACACCGCTCAGGTCGATGTTGTGGTGGCCATTGGCGGCGACGGCACCATCAACGAAGTCGCAGCTGGGTTGGTCAAACGCCGCACCCCGCCGCTGCTCGGCATCATCCCACAAGGCACGGTCAACAATCTGGCGCGCGTGCTGCATGTCCCCCAACTGGTTGATTTAGCCTTAGTTAATCTCCTTGAAGGCAAGCCGCAACCCCTGGATATCGGCATCGTGAACGACAAGGTGATGATTTCGACTCTCACCTTAGGCGTTTTGGCCAACGCCGCTGTTTCCGTCTCACAAAAAGAAAAGCAGAAATTCGGTCCTTTTGTCTACCTCGCCCGCGGTCTGCACAGTCTCGGCAAAAACCAGCACTGGCCGCTGATCATCAAAAGCGCTGGCGAGACCTGGCAGAAGGACACCGCCTTTTTGCTGGTCACCATGACTAATTCTGTCGGCGGTTTTCTCAACTTTGCCCCGCAAGCCAAACCAGACGACGGCTTATTTCACGTCTTCGTTGCCCCGCGCATGACATGGCGCCGCACCCTGCTCCTGTTGCCCTACTTCTTAACGGGTAACTTCAGCAAACTCCCCGGCATGACCTATTTCGCGACAAATGAACTGACCATCACCAGCACTAAGGCCAAATTACGCAGCCGCATCGACGGTGACCCCAGCACCAAACTGCCCCTGAAGATGCACGTCGCCGCCGGCAAACTGCAAGTGCTCATCAAGCCTTCCATCCTGCGGGAATGGGCCAATGGCGTTAAAACCGAAACTTCAAAGTGACCAGTCCATGATCCAGTAGACTCACCCTCTCAATTAGCGGATGTAGCATCGCTCAATGCTGCATGGACTAACAAACCTTAATGCGGACCAGTATCACCTTACCGTTCACCACACTGTAGGGCAGGGCAACCGGAGCAGAAAGGGGCTAAGTGGTGAAATTGTTCTTAGCCAACGGTTTTTGTTGGCTTAGAACAAGCCGCGACTTTGAGACAAGCTCTGCTTGGCTCAAAGCGCTGGCCACCACGTTCCAGCCCCTTGCTGCGGAGGTTGTCCTGCCCGAGCTAGTCCATCAAACTTGGCCTCACTTCACTGCCTTGGTATTTCTCCGGTAAACATGCTAAACTGAACCTAGATATAGGAAAGGAGCTAACTCGCGATGCGTTTAAAAGTTGTTGCCACGCAGTTAATTGGATAATCAGCGTTTTTTGGCGCGACTTGCGAGTTGGATCTACGGAACCAGGATTATTTGGGGAAGCTGATGACAGCTTCCCTTCTTTTGTCTTTTTTCAAGGCGCGCCACAGGAGGATTTATGGATCAATTACAACCAGAAAAAGTAATCATCACCGGCATTTCCAAGATGCAGGACAATTTTGACTATTCCATGCAAGAATTGGCAGAACTCGCCAAAGCCAACCACTATGACGTTGTCGGCGAAACTCGGCAGAACTTGGACCGAGCCAGTGGCGCCACCTACTTTGGCATCGGGAAAGTCGACGAAATCGCCGAACTGGCGCGGGCCAACGACGCCACTACCGTTTTGGTGAACGACGAGCTCAGCCCGTCGCAGCTACGCAACTTAGAAAAGCAAATGAAGCTGCATGTGGTCGACCGCACCCAGCTGATTTTGGAAATTTTCGCCAATCGCGCCGCTAGCAAGTCGGCCAAGGCCCAAGTTGAAATCGCCCAGTTGCAATACGCCTTGCCACGTCTTCATCCCAGTGCCAACAAACTGGATCAACAAGGCGGCGGTGGTGCTGGTGGCTTAGCCAACCGCGGGGCTGGTGAAACCAAGCTCGAAATGGACCGACGCGTGCTCAATAAACGCATCGCCCGTTTGCGCCGCGAACTCAAAGAAGCTGACATCGGCGCCGAGGTGCGCCGCGCCAAGCGCACCGAAAACAAACTGCCGGTCGTGGCTTTGGTCGGCTACACCAACGCCGGCAAGTCGACGACCATGAACGGCTTACTGGATCTGTTCGCCGATCACCCGGAAACCAAACAGGTCTTTGAAAAGGACATGCTGTTTGCCACTTTGGACACCAGCGTGCGTCAGCTGACCCTGCCGGATAATCGCAAGTTCCTGCTCTCGGATACGGTTGGGTTTGTGTCCAAGTTGCCGCATAACTTGGTCGACTCGTTCAAAGCCACTTTAGCCGAAGCCGCCAATGCCGACCTGCTCATTCAGGTCGTGGATTACCACGATCCGCATTATCCGGAAATGATGAAAGTCACCGAGGACACCTTGCACAGTATCGGCATCGAGAACATTCCGATGATTGAAGCCTATAACAAGGCCGACTTGCGGGCAGACACGCGTTTCCCAGAAGAAAACGGCAATCAGCTGATTTACTCAGCCCGCGACCAGGCCTCGCTCCAGCGTTTGACTGAGATGATAACCAGCCGGATTTTCGCCGACTCGCAGGTCAATACCTACCTCATCCCCTTTGCCCAAGGCAGCGTGGTTGATTTCATCAACCGCGAAACCGGCGTCATCGACACCGCCTATGAAGAAAACGGCACCCGCATCAAAACTACGGTTAACCCCATTCAAGCTGGCAAATTGCGCCAGTATCTGATTGAAGACTAACATGACAAAAACCAGGTCCTGTCTCACCGTTAAAGCGGTTTGGCAGGACCTGGTTTTGGGTTACTCTCGAATTTCTCTAACCAGTGCGGCGGGCCGTTGCAAGGTGCCAGTTGCTTTGGCTAGCAGCACCCCACCTAAGAGCCCCAGCAGCATGAATGGCACAAAGTCCATGGCGTACTGATACCACGGAATAAACCGCGTCGCCCAACCAGTAACCGCCTGGATCCAAGCCCAGTTCGCTGCGGGTTGAGGCAAGGCATTGAGCGCATCCAGTACTGCCGGAATCACCGTTAAGCCGACTGTGGTTTTATAAATCAGGCCGTTTTTGCCAATGAACGGGTGCAATAGCCCCAAGATGATCAGCGCAATCGCCAGTGGATACAGCAACATCAGCACCGGCGTTGACCAAGCAATGATTTGATTGAGTCCAATATTCGAAATCAGAAAAGCCCCGAAGCAGGTCAGCGGCAAAAAGCGCTTGAAGCCAATGTGCGGAAACCGATGACCCAGGTCCTGCGACAGTGACGTGACCAGTCCAATCGCCGAGGTCAAACAGGCCAGCACCGTCATCGCCGCCAATAGACCGGTGCCAATCAAACCGGTGTAATGCGTCATGATGGCGGTGAACGCCGGTCCCCCAGTGGCCGTGGTGGCGGTGAACCGCAGCGACAACACACCGAGCGCAATCAGCAGCGCGTAGATGATCGCCTCCAGCCCCATCGCCAGCGCCCCCACCTTGGCGACATCCTGGCTGCGGCGCCACGGCGAGGTGACGCCGAAGAAGCCCAGCGCCGCCACAATCGTCACCCCAAAGCCTAATCCAGCCAACGCATCCATGGTGTTATAACCTTGCAAAAAGCCATTGGTCAACTGACTGCCAGCGGCGGTGGCATGCGTTGCGGCCAGCAACTGCGGGCCATCACCTTTGATGATGAAGGCTGCCGCGAATGCCGCCCCGAGCAGCAACAGCAACACCGGATTGAGAAACTTACCCACGTAATCGGTCATTTTGGACGGCTGGCGCGAGAAGAAATAGGTTAAGGCAAAGTAACCTGCCGAAAAGAGCAACAGCGCCAGTTGCAGGTGGTTCTTACCGATAAAGGGCTGCACACCCATTTCAAAAGCCACCGTTGCCGTGCGCGGCGTGGCAATCAGCAAGCCCAAACTGGCATGGGTGGCCACCAGAAAGAATAAGGCGAATCCTTTCCCCACTGGCCGCGCCAGATGAAACATGGAATCCGATTCGGTCATCGAAATGGCCAAGATTGCCATCAGCGGCAAGCACACGGCGGAAAGCAGAAAACCAACCGTGGCTGGCAGCCAGTTGCCCCCAGCTGTTTGACCAAGGTGAATCGGGAAAATCAGATTGCCGGCCCCGAAAAATAAACCGAACAACATGGAACCTAACACCAGATACTGGCGTTTCGTTAATTTGGGTTGGGTCATATCAGTGCCTCCATTCGAATTGCGGGGACGAAAAAAAAGCCCCTAGTAGCTTAACTACTAAGGGCGCTGAGCGCGGTACCACCTTATCTTGTCAGTTCGTCACCAAACTAACCTCAGAGCGTACGGCCAGAAAACTGGCGATATGCCGTAGCTGTAATGGGCGCACCCAGCCGCGACTCTTCGCCGCGGCGACTCATAGCCTACTTTCGCTGCTTGATCAACACCGTTTCCCACTAACCACGGCTCCCTGAGCTGATGACGACAACTACTCTGCTACTCTTCGTCTTTGTTGAGAGTTAGCATAAATGAAATTTCGGTGAGTGTCAACCTCAAATTTTAACAATAATCCGAATTACCCTACAAACGACTTCACCAGCACTGGGCAGTTTGCTCGCCAGTTCATCACTTTCATGGGATACTATCGTCGGCAACCGGCCTCGTAAGGAGGGGTGTTGTATTGACGATGCTATTTGTGGCAAGCATCGCCCCCGTGGTGGGGATAGTGACCGAACTATTCGCCGACTGGTTGGCTCGGCGACGATGATCGTCCCGGTTGTCGCTAACCCACACGCTTACTTATAAGTGAAAAAGAGCCATCACTCGTGCGTTGAGTGATGGTTCTTGTGTTGCATTGAAGCGTTATTTGGCTTAGCGCTTAAACGCCAAGGTCACAATCTGATAAGGATGCAGCTCAACTGACACCGCTCCGTCTGCGTTGGCGGTGAGGTCACGCACTGGGCTTTCGTCCAGCCGCACCTCTTGGGCCTGAGTATAAGCAAAGTTCGGTGTCACGCTGACGGTCGTTGCCGCGCCAGAGAAATCATGCAGGCGGATGATCACCGCATCCCCGGCTTCGCTTTGCTTGATGGCATCCACGCCAGCAGTCGGGCTGGCTACCGTGAACAATGCGGGCAGGCTCGCCGCGACGCCGGGCAGCACCACCGCTGGGTCATTCAGCGCCGCCGCGGCTTCAACCACGCCGCCTGCCAAGTAGTCGCCTTCGTGTGGTAGCAGGCTGTAGGTGAAATCATGCTGGCCTTGATCGGCGTCCGGATCCGGATAGACCCCGGCTTTGATCAACGACAAGCTCAGCCCGGCTGCCGTGGCGGCATAGCCGTATTTGCAATCATTGAGCAGCGCCACCCCATAGTCACGCTGGCTCATGTCGGCCCACTGGTGGCCGACGACTTCAAATTTGGCTTGTTCCCAAGAGGTGTTACGGGCAATCGGCCGGGTCATATTGCCATACTGGATGTCGTAGCGGGCCACATCGGTCATGACATTGAGATCAAAACTGGTCCGGAGCAGGAGCTCATGTTCGTGCCACTGGGCGCTGGTGACAAAATCGAGCCGCCGGGAATCCAGCGGAATTTTCAACGTCTGGCTCACTGTCGAATGATGGAAGTTGTAATGCATCGCCACTTCATAACCAGCTTCGTCGGCGGTGACGGTGATTTGGTCTGCCGCCAGCTCTTGGGACTTGGCCGGGTAATCGGCATCAATATTCCAATTATCAAACGCCGTTGGCCGATCTTCATACACCCGCAGCACATTGCCCAAACCGCCTGGCGTTAGCACCTCCCGCTGATGGTCACGATCGAACAGCCGCGTCAGTTGACCCTTGGCATTCCAGGCCAGCTCGTAATGCGGGGTGGTCAGGTGATCCACAGCCAGGGTCTGCTGGTGTAGCGTCTGTTTCACTGGAACAAAATGCACCTTGCGACTGCTAAAAGGCGCAATCGCCACTTGCGGCAGCCGCCAGCCGCGGCCTTCACGCAGGGCCGCAATTTGGTTACCGCTGTTGTCTTCGAAAATGCCGGCTTCAGGCTGGGCAATATACACCGTGAGATGGGTCAATTGCGTGGGATTAAACAAGGTGTACTGATCGGAGGAACCAGCGGGCAGCCGGTCGGCAATAATGTTAGCCACTAGCTGCCGGGCTTCAGCGTACAAGGCATTGGCATCTTCATAGACTTCACCAATCGCCGAGCCGGGCAAGACATCATGGAATTGATTGCGCAGCAGAATTTCCCAGATGCGATCAAAAGCCGTCTTCGGATAGGCGACGCCCTGCTGCACCCAAGCGGTGGTGGCAATGATTTCAGCCCGCCGCACGGCCAGTTCGAGCTTGCGGTTTTGCCGCTTAATGGCCGCCTGCGAGGTGTAGGTGCCGCGGTGGTATTCTAAGTAGAGCTCACCGTTCCATTCCGGATAGGGCGTCTGGTTAGCCGTAAAGGTTTGCTGCAAATCGCTGAAGAAGTCCGCCACGGTTTTGTTTTGGATGTGCGGCATCCCTGGCAGCCGATCGATGACCTGAATGTTTTCAATCATTTCCTTGGTCGGGCCACCGCCGCCGTCCCCGAAACCATAAGGCATCAGCAGGACATTGGTCAGGTCCTTATCCTGGTAGGCACGATACGAATCCATGATCACATGCGGGGAAATTTCGCCATTGTAGGTGTACTTCCACTCTTTCGGATTGGTGTAATCGTAAGTCCGCTCGGTGGTGGTGATGAATTCGGTCAAAACGCGGCTGCCATCGAGGCCGGTCCACATGAACACGTCATGCGGCATCCGGTTGGTATCGTTCCACGAAATTTTGGTGGTGGCAAAGCGCTCGATACCAAAGCCTCGCATGATCTGCGGCAAGGCATAGGAGTAGCCGAAGACGTCTGGTAACCACAGCACCGTCTGGCGGTGATGAAACTTCGCTTCGAAATAACGCGTGCCATACAAGAACTGGCGGGTCAGCGCTTCGCCAGAAGGCAGGTTGGTATCCGGCTCCACCCAGGTACCGCCATCTGGTTCCCAGCGGCCTTCTTTGGCGCGCTGCTGAATGGCTTTGAACATCGTCGGGTCATCTTGTTCAATAAACTTATGGACTTGCGGCGTGGAATAGAAGAACTTGAACTCAGGATACCGGTCCATGAGGCGCAGCGCCGTGGCAAAAGACCGGCGCGCCTTTTCCCGAGTGTGGCGATACCGCCAGAGCCACGCGACATCGATGTGGGTTTGGCCAATCGCATCGATATTAAAGGCCAGTTTACTGCCGTGATGCGCCGTGATGAAAGTCTCAATCAAGGCCATCACCTGACCGCAAGCCTCATCTAACGCGGCCGGCGTCAAGGTGGCCCAGAAGAAGTGGCTGAAGGCCTGCTTCACCAGCCGCTGATAGTCATAGCGCAGCGGATCATCGGCATGCAATTCCGGAATCAGATTCACGATGTTGGCCAGATAACGGTACGCCTGCCGCGCCAGCCGGTGCTCAGGACCGAACGCTGCTTGGTTGAAGACAAAGTGCTGGGTCTTTTTTGGCCCGCCGCCTTCCAAGCCACTCCACATCAGCAAATGACAGACCACCTGCTGCCCGGCGTATTCGGGGCCAAAGAAAATTTCCTCATGGTTGCTATCCACCGCTTGACGCACTTGACCGTTCACAAACAGCAGCCCTTCAAAACCCGAGTTGTTGCCATCCCCGGTGCGCCCAACGTCCAGTTTCGCCACGGTGGCTTCGCTGGCCGCTGGCACTGGCACGGTAAAGCGGAGCCAGTGATAATCGTCCCTTCCGGACCAATGATCACCAAGCTGAACCGCCTGCCACTGCGCCTCGGCTGGCGGCAAGGTGCGGTGATCCGCCCTGGTTTCATGCCACAACGCCAAATCAGAGAGGTCCTGAAAGTCCGCATACAACGCCTGATCGAGCAAACGCAACTGCTGATTGACCTTACGTTGATCAAATTCTGCTGTCATTGTTTTCTCCTCGAATTCTTAAATTACGCCCAGTATAGCGCAGAACTTTTGGTAACAACACATTGACATAGCAGGAATTTCGGGATTCAAAAACGGCGGTGCAAAGGCACCACCGCCTGATTAGGGATGCATATTCCAGCAGAGTTACGTGCCAAAAAGCCGGGGCCGAGCAGCTAGCTACGCCATGCACCGAGTCCAGAGTTCGGACTAGGTGCATGGCTTGATCAGCCTGTAGCGCGAAGCGCGTACAGGCTGACATGCGTTAGAAAGGCTACCTGTCGGCCCCAAAACCGCTTTTTGTCACAGCCCATCTAATTCAATCGATGGTCGATGATGCGCGACCCGACCGACAATGCGTAGTTCACGATGAAGTACAGCACTGCCAGCGCCACGAACATCGGGATGGTGTAGTTGACGTTCTGGCCATAAATAATCTGCGCATGCTGGGTGAGTTCTGGCAGCAAGATAATCGTTGCCAAGCTGGTATCCTTCACCAGCGAAATGAACTGCGATACCAACGGTGGAATCATTTTTTTGAAGGCTTGCGGCAAAATGATTTGAATCATCGCTTGCGAGTAGCTCATGCCATTACTGCGCGCTGCTTCCATTTGGCCCACCGGCACTGCGCCGATCCCAGAGCGAATGATTTCGGCCAGCATGGCGGATTCGAACACCGTCATCGCCACGATTGAGGCCGGAATCACCGACAAGCGCAGCCCGATATTCGGCAAGGCGAAGTAGGTGAAAAACAGCAAGAGCAGCAGCGGCAGATTGCGAATGAGGTCGATGATGAACCCGACAATCGCGCTGAAGTATTTGATTTTCACGTACCGAGCAATCCCCAGCAAGGTGCCAATCAAGAAACTGAAGAAAATCGACACCACGGACACTTCAATCGTGACCCATAACCCCCGCAAGAGGTAACTCAGGTTGACGGCTGAATAAGCGTTAATAAAATTCTGCATCCTGACTCCCCCTTCCTAGGCTGTGTGCCAACGTTTTTCCAGATACCGCATCGCATACGACATCGGCATCGTAATCACCAGGTACAGCACCCCAACGGCCAAATAAGTATCAAACGTGTTGAAGGTGGCATTGGCAATCAGCTTGCCTTGGTACATCAGGTCAAAGCCGGCGACAAACGCCAGTACCGAGGAATTTTTGACCAGGTTGATGAACTGGTTGCCCAAGGGCGGAATCACCAGTTTAATCGCCTGCGGAAAGACCACATGCGTCATCGCCTGCATATAGGACAAGCCGTTGCTACGCGCACCCTCCATTTGGCCATTCGGCACGGATTGAATACCGGCGCGCACCGTTTCGGCGATAAAGGCACTGGTGTAAATCGTCAGACCAATGGTGCCGGCAGTGAAGCCGTCCATTTGCATAATGAACTGCGGCACGATCACATAAAAGGCCATGGCAATGACCAACAGCGGAATGTTGCGAATGAATTCCACGTATGCTTTGCCAATCACCCGCACCCATTTGTGCAGGGAGATTTCCATCAAGGCAAATGCCGTGCCGATAATCAAGCTGGCAATCAAGGCAATCACACTAGCTAATAAGGTGTAGCCAAGGCCAGACAGGAGGGCATCCCAGTTACTAAACATAATCTTGAACATTAGCCCACCTCCTTAATATCAAAGCCTGGCACATCACCAAACCATTTGTTGATCAGCTTTTCGTAAGTGCCATTTTGCCGCAAGGTTTTGAGGGCCTTGTTCATGGCGTTGGTCAGCTTAGTTTGGCCCTTATTCATGGCAATCCCGTATGGCTCTTTAGTGAAGGAGCCGCCCACGACGACATAGCGGGGATCTTGTTGCGACATCCCATACAAAATGCCGTTATCGGTGGTCAGGGCATCGCCTTGGTGTGACTTCAGGGCGGTGAAGGCTTGCGCATAGTCCGAGAGCTGCAACACCTTGGTGGCCGGCGCGACTTTGCGAATGTTGTCCACGGAGTTGGAGCCTTGCACCCCAATCACCTTGGTGCCAGCGGTCAAGTCCTTTACCGACTTGATTTTGCTATCTTTCGGCACCAGTAGCGACTGGCCGGCGTTGAAGTAGGAATCCGAGAAGTTCAACACTTTTTGCCGCTCCGGCGTGATGGTCATGGTGCCGATCACCGCGTCCACGTTGCCACCTTTGAGCATCGGCACCCGGGTATCAGAGGTGATTTGCACCAGCTCCGCCTTCCCTTTGCTGCCTAAAATTTGCTTGGTGAGCGCCTTGGCCATATCGACTTCGAAGCCCTTGATCGACCCGGTCTTCACATCCATCAACCCAAACAGCCGGGTGTCGGCTTTGACGCCCCAAACCAGGGTGTCGGCCTTTTTGGCGCGGGCCAAGGCGTCTTGATCCGCTAAGGGTTTCCCGCAACCTGCCGCCACCACGATTAAGAGCCCCGCGGCGAGCAGGACGCTCATGCGTTTGAAAAGTTTTTTCATGCGCGCCCCTCCTAGTGATTCAAAATCTTACTGATGAATTCCTGGGCCCGTGGTTCCTTAGGATGATCGAAGAAGCCCTTCACATCGGTGGCATCTTCCAAGATTTGGCCATCTGCCATGAAGACAATGCGATCACCCACGCGCTTGGCAAAGCCCATTTCGTGGGTCACCACGACCATCGTCATGCCTTGCTTGGCGATTTTCTGCATGACATCCAGCACATCACCGATCATTTCCGGATCCAGCGCGGAGGTCGGTTCATCGAACAAAATGGCCCGCGGCTTCATGGCCAAGGACCGCGCGATCGCGACCCGCTGCTTTTGGCCGCCTGACAGTGCGGCGGGGAACTTCGGCGCCTGATCGGCCAAGCCAACCATGTCGAGCAGGGCCATCGCTTCTTTTTCCGCCTGCGCCTTGTCGGCTTTGAGCACCAAGGTAGGGCCGAGGGTGATGTTTTCTAGCACCGTTTTGTTGGCATACAAATTAAAGTGCTGGAACACCATGCCGACATTTTTGCGAATCTTGTTCATATCCGTTTTACGGTCGGCTAAATCATAGTCGTTGACGATCAATTGCCCGGAAGTAATCAACTCAAGGCCGTTAATGGTCCGCAGCAAGGTACTTTTCCCAGAGCCGGACGGGCCGATGATGGTGACCACTTCCCCGCGATCGATCGTTAAATTAATATTCTTTAACGCGTGGAACTTGCCGTAGTACTTCTCGACGTCATGAAATTCGATCATTGACATCTGGATTCCCCCTTTTGCGCAATTAAGGCACTGCACAGACAATGCTTGTTTCCAGCATACGCTGGTCAACGCCCGGTTGGCAAGAAATAAGCCTTTTGGACGGGCCTTGGTTCACCCCATGACCGGTTTGGTTCACCTTGGTTAATCATCTGGGTAATTGCCTTTAATTGCGTTTAACGTATTTAGATTAAAAACAGCTGTCTGTGTGGTTCGGACAAATCAGCATAAAAAAAACGCCAACTCTATCAGTTTTAATAAATAATACTACCGATAGCGTTAGCGTTTTGCAAATCAATTTTGTTGGCCTGTCACATCCGCGCGTGGTGAGTAGGCAATCTGCACCACAATTTCATAGGGGTGATTTTCCTTTAACAAGCCGTGCCGGCCTGGCCGCTGATGCTCGCCGCCTTGCAAGAAGACGTGTCCCGCAGCGAGCTGATAATCCTTCAGTGCCGCCTTGACGGGCATCAACCCGACCTGGGTCACATCCCCTAACGAGACCGCGTTCAAGGCATTCAAGCCACCGAGCACCTGCACCTGATCGCCTTGAATGTCCAAGCGGTAATAAGGCAGTTCCACGGGGCCGCCCATTGCCGACACCGGCTTGTGGGTTTTCTGGGCCACCCGCTGAATGGCATGGGCATCTAGGCCTTGATAATTCGTCGTGATGGTCCCAGCCGTGGTCAACAGTTGGATCAAATTGGCGAGATTTTCCTGTTGCTTCGGCGTGGTGGTGAGGACGGTGGGCAGTAGCTCCTGCTGGGCAAAGACCCCACTGGCGGCACCAATCTGGTGGCCCTTGGTCAGTGCCGCTTCCGCCGCTTTCATGCGCTCAGGATTGCCGCCCAGCCGTTTTTCAATCAGCGGGGAAATATCCAGCTTGGTGGTTTTATTGGTGAAGTAATACAGCACATTCAACGCGATAAAATACAGCAACACGAAGAACAGGAGCAAAAACAAGACGCCTTGGATCCGGTAACCAGCATAACGCAGCGAACGAATAGCCAAGTACAGGACGTAGAGATTGGCCACGCCAGCCACCACGGTGAAGGCCTTGCCTTTCGCTTTATCTTGAATGTTGAAATAGCCTAAAAAACGGTTGAGTAAATCCAACACTGTCAGCATGGCTTAGCCTCCTTCCTACTCTTGATTGTTGTTATCCGCCGTACTGGAGGAACTGCTCGAGCTAGCGCTTGAGGCGGAGGAGCCGGACGAGCCGCTGGCCTGTGTGTTTCCACTGCCAGAGGAGCCGCTGCTGGCAGTGGAGCTGCCTGAGCTACTCTCATCCTGACTGGAACTGGAGGCTTCAGGTTGGCTACTGGAACCAGTTTCAGGGGCGCTAGAAGCACTGGATTCACTGCTACTTGCCGCGGGTTCACTGCTGCTACTAGAACTGCTTGATTTATCGGCCTTGCTTTGATTGATACTGGAGATCAGCGCACTTTGTGAGGCCTCAGATTTGGGGGTACTCGTCGGGTTGACGGTATTGTTGACCCAGTTATACCCGCTGACTAACACAATGATGGAAACAATGGCCGCTGGCGATAACAGCGGTGGCGTCCGATAAGCCATAAGCGCCCTCCTTTTCAAACTAATTATATCGATTGTAACCTAAATCTGGCCAGCCACGCCTTAAGAAAAGGCAAAAACGCCATGAGGTCCAGCTACTTGCCGGCCATCACCGCGTTTAGTTGTTCGCTACTTGTTTTTGCGCGCAGTCAGCACACAGGCCATATAGTTCGAAGTTGTGGCTTGCGATTTTGGCGCCAGGCAATTGATTTTCGAAATAGTCTAACGGGCACATTTTCAACTCTTGCACCCGATGACAATTCGTACAGATGAAGTGGTGATGATGCGGATGCTGGAAATCACACTGCAACTTCACGATGGCCTGTTCGTTTTGGACATCACTTTCCAAAATGCCAAGCTTCTCGAATTCTTTCACATTGCGGTAAATCGTGTCATGTGAAAGCCCGGGATACTGCTGGCGCATGTATTTGTCCAGCGTGGTGACTGGCACAAACTGCTCAGACGCCGCCAAATAAGCGACCAAATCCCGCCGCTGCTTGGTGACCCGCATCCCGCTTTGCTTCATCTTATCAATAGCGATTGTTGTCTGTGACATCTTAGCCCTCCACCGTTAATCAGAACAATTACGATTAGTCAATACAGTCTAGCATAGGCAAGAAAGAAGTTCAAACCAGGCTGCGGAGCCGAGCGCACTTAGGGGGACACATAGCATAGCGTAAGGCATTACCGGCGTTTTTTGCCGGTGAGGCCATATGCGTAGCTATGTGCGCCCCCGCTGCTCGGCGCAGCGCAACTACGAAGGCTGCGGAGTGAGAACGGGCTTAGCCGGATGGGTAGCCTAGCTCAAGGCATTGCCGCCGGTTCTTGACGGCGAGGCCTTGAGCGTAGCTAGCCACTCCGGCGTTGGTCTCACGGATCGCAACTACAAAGGCTGCGGAGCCGAGCACACATAGCCCGACAGGTAGCCTAGCTCGCGCCCTCAGCGTCCCTGCTCAGCCTCCTGCTTCACCTGCAACTGCTGGAAGAACTGATCAATCGCCCGCTTAGCCTCTGGCCACTTATCATTGGTGACCACCGTGGCCACTCCCGCCAGCGCCGGCGGCAGAGTCAGATCGCGACGATACTCATCGCTTTGCAGACGCTGCGTAATCATCGCCGGTTCGTCGCCGCGGTTGAGCAACCGCTGCTTCAGCACATGCGGCTGCTCCAGGGTGAGAAAGAGGACTGCAGGTTTGGGATCAAGTTGCTGCACATAACTGATGGCGCCAGCGGTATCAAGCACGATGCTGGCGTAATTGGACTGGGCAAAAGCCCGATCCAACGCTTCATACGAACTACCGTAACTATAGCCCGCGTACGTGACATGCTCGATGTAATGATTTTGAGCAAAACTGGTCGGCGTTTCAAAATAATAGTCCACGCCATTCGTCTCGCCAGCGCGCATCGGTCGCGTGGTATGCGTAATGACCCGCGCTACCTGGTAATGCGTGTGTAAATACGTGCTGACGGTGGTTTTGCCGGTCCCGCTGGCCCCGGTAATAACAATCAGTTGATGTGCCATGAGTGCCCTCCTAATTCCTTCT
This sequence comes from Lacticaseibacillus suilingensis, assembly GCF_016861845.1. Taxonomy (GTDB): domain Bacteria; phylum Bacillota; class Bacilli; order Lactobacillales; family Lactobacillaceae; genus Lacticaseibacillus; species Lacticaseibacillus suilingensis. Next base: position 4,113 of record NZ_BOLV01000016.1, on the reverse strand, counting down.
ATTGTAACAGAAACCTAGCAGAAAAATTGGGCAACAAAAAACCCGCACACGGCGGGTTTCTTCATTGTGAGTGTTTATTTGTGAGTTGCTAATTATTAGAGGCGACGAGCGTATGCTGGGCTCCAACCGGACAAGGACGCGGTGTGGACAACATCGCCAGGCTTTGGTGCGTGGACATACTGACCACCGCCGATATAGATCGCAACGTGGTATGCTGGTGAACCCCAGAAGAGCAGATCGCCAGGCTGAAGGCTGGAAAGTGAAACCGAGTGGCCAAGGCTGGATTGAGCAGCGGCATTGTGTGGTAAGCTACCAAGACCGGAAAGCCGAGCAGCTAACATCACTAAGCCGGAGCAGTCAAGCCCAGAAGCACTAGCACCGCCCCAAACATACGGCGTACCAACGAAACTCAAGGCTTTCTGAACGAAGGCGCTCTTACTCCCATCGCCATAGCTAACGGTTGACTGCATCCCGGTGCTAGAATTACTTGAAGCTTTAGCACTGGTCTTGACCGGCGTGGCAGCAGCAGTCGTGGTTTGGGTCTGGGCTACCAGAGCCGCAGCGGCCGCAGCCGTCGCCTTGTTCACGTTGCTCTGTAAAGTGGTCAGCTGAGCTTTGTTGTCATTAATCTGCTTGGTCAATGAATCAGCATCCTTAGTAGCTTGGTCCTTCAAGCTAGTGAGCTGGGTCATATCGTTATCAAGCTTGGTCTTGGTAGCAACCAATTCCGTTTTCTTGGTTTCTTGAGCTGACTTCAAGGAAACTTGTTTTGCTTCTGCTTCCTTAACCGCGTCCAACGCGTTTTGGCTGGCTTCGTTCAACTTGTTAATGGTGAAGCTCCGAGAAACCAGATCAGAAAAGCTCTTAGCGTTTAGCAAGAAGTCAAAGTAGACGTTCCCAGTGGCTGACTCGCCAACTTCTTTTTGTAGCGAAACTAACTGCTTTTTCAGCACGCTCTTGCGGCTCTTAACTTCGACTTCGGCCTTAACAATCTGGGCTTGGTAGCTATCGATTTTAGCCTGCGTGGTCGTAATGTTGGCTTTGGCTGTGTCAATTTCAACCGTCTTGTCACTAATCTGGTTGTTGATCTTCATGACATTGTCTTGCGCCGTCTGTAACTTAGCCAACAATGCATTCGTGCTAGTTTGATTTTTGGTAACAGCGCTTTTAGCATCGCTGACGTCATCAGCAGATACATTAGCTGCGGTACTAAATGCCCCCGACCCGATCAATGTCGCCGCGGCGACGATGGTTAATGTCTTTGCAAACTTCATTCAACACTCACTCCTCAATGAATTAACTGTAGATGAGTGTATCAGCTGAACATTACAGCACTGTTACAGTACCGTTAACAAACTAAGTCGCTAAGGACACGGAATGTTGCATTATGACAAATGAAACATCGCCCCATTATTCCAGCTATGTACAAATACAGTTTTGCGAGTACAAACGTGTGGACTGGTGGGATTCCCGAGCTGTTACTATTTCACAAAGATTTTCAAAAATAACGTCCATGCAAATTCGAGTTTTGACCAAACATGAGCAAATAAATGCAAGTAAATGAAAACGAGCCGCCACCGCGACTCGTTTAAAGAGGAACTGTTACAATTAACGCCCTGACTTACCTTTTTTAACCGGCACGACTTCCAAATGCATCTGAAATTTTTCGGTGGCATCCATCACGGCAATGGCAAAATGATCATCGGCAAACCAGCTGACGGTTAATGTTTCGCCGGTGGCATCATCCAAGCCGTGCATGTCGATGGGTTGTTTGAGGGCAAAAGCCAAAACCTGCTCGGACAGTTCATGGAGGTCCGGCAACGTACTGGCGGCCAGCTCCGCATTCAGCAGCTTCAGCGCCTCTTTACCTGCTTCTTCGTAACTTAATAACGGCTGCGTATCTAAGCCAGCGTAGAAAACCGCTAACGACTGCGCTTGATAAGTCGCTCCGACCACTGTGTAAGCCATAGGCATGCCCTCCTTAACGATTACATCAAGTATAGCATCCTGCCTGCACGGCGCGCCGCTGAATTCGCCTGGTGTCGCCGAAAAAAATTAGGCGGTAATCTTGACCAAGAAGTACTTCTTCTTCCCACGCCGCACAATGACAAATTGCCCGTCAAAGTGGCTGCTAGGATCGATGACCGCGTCCAAATCACGCACTTTCGTCCCATTAATGGTAATGGCGCCGTTTTGCACGTCTTCCCGGGCTTGCCGGCGAGAAGCCTCGATGCCAGTGGTGTCCACCAGCCAGGTCACGATGTTCTCGCTGGCCGCTGGCGCATTTTTGGTCGGGAACTGTTTAAAACCTTGGGTGATTTCTTCGGCCGTCAAATCCTGCACATCGCCAGAGAACAACGCCGCAGAAATGGCCTCAGCCTGGTCAACCGCTTTTTGCCCGTGCACAAACTTGGTTACTTCTTGCGCGAGGCGGCGCTGGGCTTCCCGCTTTTCAGGATGCGTCTTGGTGGCTTCGACCAGATCAGCGATTTCTTCCTTATCCAGGAAGGTGAAGAACTTCAGGAACTTCTCCACATCCGCATCATCTTGGTTAAACCAGAACTGGTAGAACTCGTAAGGGCTGGTCTTTTCCGGATCCAACCACACGGCGCCGCCAGCGGATTTGCCAAACTTGGTCCCATCAGACTTCAGCATCAGCGGGTTGGTCAAGCCGTAGACCTTAGCGTCGGCGCCTTCAGTCTTGTGAATTAAGTCGATGCCGGCAGTAATGTTGCCCCATTGATCGGCGCCGCCGAGCTGGACTTGCACATCTTCTGTCTTGTACAGTTCCAGGAAGTCGATGGATTGCAAAATCTGGTAGGTAAATTCGGTGTAGGAAATCCCGTTTTCCAGGCGGCTGGCCACAACTTCCTTATTCAGCATCTGATTAACTGGGAACAGCTTGCCGTAGTCGCGCAGAAAGTCTAGCATCGACAGCTTGGACAACCAGGTGTAGTTATCGATAATGCGGAAGTTATCGGTGCCGAATAACCGCTCCATTTGGGCTGTGAGCTTCTTTTTATTTTCATTAATGGTGGCCATGGTCTGCAGCACCCGTTCAGAGTTACGGCCAGAGGGATCGCCAATCGATCCGGTGCCGCCGCCAATCAAGATGACCGGCTTGTGCCCCATGAGCTGGAACCGTTTGAGCATCATGAAAGGAATCAGGTGCCCAACATGTAGCGAATCCCCGGTTGGATCCGTGCCAACATAAATGCCGACATGTTTTTCCGAAGTCAGCTTCCGCAAGCCTTCCTCATCCGTTAATTGATTCAGCGCCCCGCGCCATGCTAATTCATCCAAGATATTTTCTGCCATGATATCCTCCTGTTTTATGACCAAAAAAAGTCCCTGCTTGCATTTGCAAACAGGGACGAAAAGTTTCCGCGGTACCACCCACATTATGGCCAAGGCCATCACTCTTGATGGATAACGGCCATCAGCCAAGACCACAACGGTAGGTGTAATTCGCAAACCAGAGAAGATCGACTCGCACCGGCCGCCGACTCGCTGAGGCATCCCCTGATCTGCTACTGAAACTACTGGTCAAATATTGAAATCAGTATCCCATGCTCTGGGGTAAAAGTCAATCAGTGCCGCGGTTCAGTAAGGCAGCGTGGCCTAATTGGCAGCCCGTTTTTCCAGCAGCGTTGTCAGCCGTTCCAGCCGCGCGATGGTGTCATCAAGCGTCAGGTAATAATAGACAATGTTGCCGACTTGGCGACTATTGACCATACCCAGCTCATGCAATTGCTTCAGGTGATGCGACGTTGCCGGCTGCGACAAATCAATCATTTCGGCCAGATCATTGACCTTCATGCCATGAACCGTCGGATTTTGCCCGAGGATCATCAGCAATTTTTGCCGACTGGCATTAGCAAGGGCAGCGAGATGCCCACTATCTTGATGCAATTCTTTCAAAGCGGCCGTTTGGACCGGGGACAAATCGTTCACGCTAATCCCCTCCTCGTTATGAATATAATCACTATAGCGTTTATAATAACTCAATTTAAAACCGGGTGAACATTAAATTAAGGCCTCAATTTTCAAGTCAAGTGCAACGATGATAACGAATTCTTGATAGTGGTCTAGGCTGTTACGCCATGCATCGGT
>NZ_BOLV01000015.1 GCF_016861845.1 Lacticaseibacillus suilingensis | reverse complement strand
TGATTCCATCTTACAAGGACTCAGGCTATGAGTCTTTCTATTTGACTAATTTGTTGCACTTGAATTGTAAATCCGTCACACAAATTTAGGAGGTAAATTATGACTTTAGATGAAAAACTAGCCGCAATTCGCAAGGAGATTGACAAAAAGCGCGCCTCTGCCGAAGCACACAAGGCAGAAATTCGCTCCCTGCTGGAGCAAGACACCGAAGATGCAACCACGAAAGCCAAGGAAGCCCGTTCTGCGTTCGATAAGGAATCTGCAGAAATCAAGGACTTGGAAGAGAAGCGTGGGCTGTATGAAGAAGCGCTCAAGGGCAACGAACAGCCTGCACCAAAGGCAGTTGCAAAGCCCGCTACCGACGAACGTCGGAAGCAAATCAATGCGTTCATCCGCGCCAAGGAACTAGGCAAAGAAATGACCATTCCGGCTTCTATGCTTCGTGACGGTGCTTCCACCGACCCAACGACCAGCGGCATCGTTTCCAGCGATAACCCTGGCACGATTCCGGTTGACCAGTCCTATATTCCACAACGTGAATTGCAGACCGTTGTCGACCTCAAGCCGTACACCCACGTGATCGCGGCAAAGCACGCGCAGGGTGTATACCCGACGCTGAAGAATGTGACCGGTGTTCTGCACACTGTGGCTGAATTGGAAAAAAACCCAGCGCTGGCGAAGCCTGAGTTCGACAAGGTCGAATGGAAGATTGACACCTACCGTGGCGCAATTCCTATCTCTCAAGAAGACATTGACGATTCCGAAGCTGACCTGATTAGCATCGTTAACGAAAACGGCCAGCAGCTCAAGCGGAACACCGGTAACGCTGCCATTGCAACGCTTCTGAAAGGCTTCACCCCGAAGGAAATCTCTGACATTGATGGCCTGAAGGAAATCAATAACGTTGAACTCGACCCAGCATACAGCCGCGCGCTGATTGCTTCCCAGAGCTTCTACAACTTCCTCGACACCGTGAAGGACGGCAATGGCCGGTACCTGCTTCAGGACAGCATCATCAGCCCATCCGGCAAGACTGTGCTCGGCATGAGCGTTGTGGTTGTTGGTGACGATGTTCTGGGCGCCGCTGGCGAAGCACATGCCTTCCTGGGTGACCTGCCACGTGCTGTCATCTTTGCTGACCGGGCAGATCTCGACATTCAGTGGGTTGATAACGACATCTACGGCAAGTACCTGCGCGCGGGTATGCGGTTCGGCGTTGCGATTGCTGACACCAAGGCTGGCTACTTCCTGACCTACTCCCCAAAAGCGTAACGCCGGCCCAGAACCCGACAACCGGGCTCAAGATGAGCCAGGCTACGGCTTCGATGAAAGTCGGCGACACTAAGCAAGTAACCGCAACGGCTGACCCAGCAGACGCTGATGATGCGGCTGCTGTGAACGGCGCAATTGCGTACACCACTAGCGATGAAGCAATCGCAACGGTGGCAGCAGATGGCACCATCACCGCGGTTGCCGATGGCACAGCCACAATCACCGCCACGAGTGGTAGCTTCACCGGCACCGTCAAAGTTACCGTCACCGCGGCAGCATAAGGAGGTGGCGTGAATGGCTGAAGAAGATGCACACGGGCCACTCACCCAGGCTCAATTCGATGTTTTAAAGATGTACTGCAAGGTTGACCAAGAAGTTGAAGACGACATGCTCGACCTGCTGACCAGCGGTGCGGCCGCACAGATTGCTTCGGCCGTTCAAACCGGTATGAAGCCTGAGTTGTTACTGTCCAATGCCGAAACGCGTGACCGCTACTTTGTGGCAATCATGCAGCAGGTCAAGGAAGAATACGACTACCGTGGCGAAGGCGCTGACGTGATGCGGTATCCGCTGCTGGATACTGTCGCCGCTACGGTCAACCAGTTGCGGACGGAGGTGGCTGACGATGCGAACGACTAACATGCGCGAACGCATCACCTTTGTCAGCTACGGCCGGGGCATGGAGCAGGGCGTGCCGGTTGATAACGTGAAGACTGAACACATGACGATGTGGGCAGAGGTGCCAAAGGTGCCGATTCGTGAAGCTCGCAGCGGCCTCGGTGTTCGCACTGACTCACCAACGTTCATTATCAGGTTCCTGACCGAAGAAGAGATTCAACCCACATGGCGCATTGTATGGCACGGTAGCGAATACGAAATAACTGGGTTGGATCCTGACTACCAGCGTCGGGACATCACGACAATAACAGGAAAGAAGGTGTCGGCATGACGGTAACTGGTGATTCAGATTTGCTTGCAAAGATTGAAGCGCTGGATAACGGCATGCAAAAAGATGCACGCGCCGCCATTCGCGACGGAGCAGAAATCTTTGCCAACGCGCTCAAGACCGACACTCCGGTATGGTCAGGCAAAACCGACGACCCCACTCACATGCGCGACGACATCCAGGCAACTGGTGTGCGCGATCGAGGCGGGATTCTGGAGTCCGATGTTGGCTACGGCCAGCAGACTGGTTTCCGCGTGCACTTCCCAAACAACGGCACTGCAAAGCAAGACCCACAGCATTTTGTGGAAGAGACGCAAGAGAAGACTCGCGATGAGATTCTCAAGGCGTTTGTTTCCCATTTGAAAGTGGGTGGGTAGATGCTTGGCTCTGCTGAAGCAAGCAAGGTGCTGACTGCCAGTGCCGAGCTGAAAGCGTTGTTGACCGAGGTGCGCGGTGCCGATGACCCGCTTGGCGGCATCTACATCGGTTCACCGGGCTTCGACAACTCGACTGACCTGCAAATTGTGGCGTTGTCACCCTGGGTCAGAATCACGGACCTGCCAGGGGATAACCACGAACCGGCTGACGATGACCGCTTCATCGAGTACCCGCGTGTGCAGATTGATTTCTGGACACGCAAATCGTTGATGCAGGAAACGTCAGCAATAGACGACCTGATTCGTCAGGTCATGCATGCGAACGGATGGGACAGAACCTATCACGCTTCCGGTGAGGACAATTCTGTGCCAACACTTCGCATGACGACTGCATATTTCCAATCACAGGGACTACCCGTATAGGGTGGCCCTTTTTCAATAGGAGGATTACAAATGGCTGAAAATGCTACTGCAACAAACAAGAAGCTCGCCAAATTTGGTGCTTCCAATTTCGAATACGGCGTTGTTGGCGACGATGAGTTCGTTGCCGCAACTCGCAAAATTGTGGGTCTGAGCACGGTGAAGATGGACATTTCCACCGAACAGAAGACTCTGGCTGCCGATGACGGGCCATACCTGATTCTGTCCGCCGGTATCACCGAGGCGACCGAAGCAGTCGAGCTCTACGACGTTGATACCCAGATGAAGAAAGACTTTTTCAACATTCAGGTTTCTAGTGGTACTGAAGTGTACGCCAAGAACCTGACCCCGAACTACGTGGCTACGCTGTTCAAGACCAAGCTCTCCAGCGGCAAAGCTGTGTGGGTCGGCATGTTGAAAGGCATGTTCACTCTGCCGTCTGTCGAAACTAAGACGGTTGATGGCGCGCCTGACCCAACCGCTGATTCCATCACCGGTTCCTTCATTCCGCGCGGCGACAGTGACAATGGCAACGTTGTGTTGATTGGCCGCGAGGACAACCCGGACTTCAACTTCGAAACCTTCCATAAGTGGGTCTTCCCAACTACCGCAGAAGATGCGGTCATTCCTGAAGACCCAAAAGCGTAGCGCCGACAGCGGTCACGGTGGCTCCGGCTACTGCGTCCGTTACGGTCGGCGATACGACCAAGTTGACTGAAACCGTTGAACCGGCAGATGCCACCGACAAGACTGGCGCCTGGAGCATTGAAGACACAACCGTGGCCACGATTGATGACAGCGGCACCGTCACCGGTGTGAAGGCCGGCGAAACACAGGCCAAGTTCACTACGACCACCGGGGCAATCGTCGGCTCTGCCACAATCACGGTAACTGCGGAATAGTCACAACTTAGTCGCCAACGAAATCAACAATACGCGAACCAGCGGGCGGCTGGATAGGAGGAAATCATGGCATTTGAAATCAGTTTGATGATTGCGGGTAAGCCGAACAAGTTTGTCCGCAATGGCGAGCCCGGATTGCGGGACACAACTAATGCACTTAAGGTTCAACAACAACAGCTTCGGATGTATTCCAAAGACGATGGGCCAACCAACGCGGACTTTGACGCGAACGAGGCTAACCTAGCCAACTTCGCTGTTGAGTTTTGGCAAGGCCAATTCACCAAGCAAGAAGTGACTGATGGTTCTGTAAAGAGTTTGAAGTCGCTTGATAGCATCAATGAAGCAATCGAAGCGTCACTTGATGATGGTGAGGACGACAAGGAGCCGGCAAAAAAATAACGGACACGGACGTCCAAGAGGCGCTCAACAACATCTATGACTTCTACAAAGCCCGGCTTGCTGACGGCTACAAGCTGGCAGATGTGGATGTCATGACGTTCCGTGACTTGAAGCAACTGAATGCGATCTACGAAGAGAAGGAAACGACCATCGACAAGGCGTTTCCATTTTTGTTTTGAGAAAGGAGGTAAACAATGGCAGGAAATTTAGGGCATTTGGCCGCAACGGTAAGCCTGAACATCGACCCGTTTCGAGCCTCGGCTCGGACATTGTCCTCCACAATAAAAGCGACCACCGCTGAGCTGAAGGCGCAGGACATTGCCTTCAAAGGTTCTGAGAAGTCTGTTGGCAGCATGCGTACCGTGTATGGCACGCTCGAACGCCAAATGCAACAGTATGAAGCCAAGCTCAAGCGAGAACAGAAAACCCTCGCTAAGCGGTCAAAGGCCGTGCAAGAAGGCAACGGCGACATGGAGAAGCTCACAACGCGTGAGGCCAATGCCGCCAGTGCCGTCAACAAGACGGCTGCTCAGATTGCGCTTCTGAACAATCGCATGGCCGCCATGCGCAAAGAGATTCTACTGCAGTCAAATGGCTGGACTCAGATGTCACAGAAGGCTGCGGCGTTCTCGAAAGTGACCGGCAAGGTTGGTTCATCATTGGCGAGCTTCGGCTCCAAGGCAACCATGGCCGTCACTGCACCGATTGCGGCCGGGTTCACTGCAGCGGCGAAGTCAGCCATTGACTTCAACTCCCAGATTGATGCAATCGGGCCACTGATGACCAACGGTGCCGCCGTGACCGGCAAGTATCGTACCCAGCTCGACCAGCTCGCTAGCTCATCGAAGAAGTGGGCGGTTCAATATGGCATCTCTACCACCAGCATCAACAACGGACTGGCCGACCTGGTGCGGGCTGGTTATTCCGCTGGTCAGTCAATGAAGATGATGCCGGCGATTCTCGATGCTTCACGTGCATCGGGCGAAGACTTCAACGGCGTCATGGAAGTTGTAACTTCCACGATGACGCAGTTCGGTGTCAAAGCGGCGAACACGACCAGCGTCACTGATGCCATGACCTATGCGGCGAACGCCACGAAGTCGGGCTTCTCTGACATGGGTGAGGCCATGCAGTACACGGGACAATCTGCCCATGCGGCGGGCGTTTCGCTCACCGAGACCGTGGCCGATATCGGTCTGCTTTCAAACGCTGGTCTGCAAGGATCTACTGCGGGTACTGCGTTCAACATGATGCTCCAGAAGCTGGCTGCGGCTTCGACCAAAGCCGACTCACCAATGGCAAAGCTAGGCGTGAACATCAAAGCCTTCAAGGATGGTCAAATCGGTTTGCCAGAAGTCATCGAGCAAGTGACCAAAGCGACCGAAGGCAAGAACAAGGTTGACAAAGTTGCCGCCGTTAATGCCGCGTTTGGTGAGCGTGGTGGTCGTGCCGTACTGGCTTTGCTTAATGCTGGTGCACCGGCCATGCGCAAACTGACGCAGGAAACCTCAAACGCCGCTGGTGCGACCAAGAAGGTTTCCGATATGATGGGCAACACTGCTGCAGCTAACTTCAACAAACTGAAATCATCTGTGCAGGTGCTTGGCATCGAAGTAGGCGAAAACCTATTACCAGCGATTACACCTTTGGTGGCTAAGGCTACCGAAATGGTTCAGGCGTTTGGCAAGCTGGATAAGAGTACACAACAGTCAATCATCAAGTTCACCCTGTTCGCCGCTGCAGCCGGACCAGTTTCCAGTGCGCTCGGCGGTATGTTCAAGATTATTTCCGGCGGCGCAGGTGCGTTCAGTGCGGTTGCCGGTGGCATTGGTCGCGCTCAAACTGCAGCTAAGATTGGCGCGAGTGGCTTCGATGTTCTTAAATCAACGTTCAGCGAGACTGCTTTCAAGGCTCTCAGCGCCGCTCCGGCGATTGCTGAAACTGGAGAGGCTGCTACTGGTGCTGCTGCGGGTGGTTCTGCTTTGCTCACTTCGCTGGCACCACTAGGCGTTGCGTTGGTTGGTGTGGCTGGAGCGGCCGCGGTTGGCTATGGTGTGTGGAAGATTTGGGGCGAAAAGGCCTACGAATCATCACAACGCACCAAACGCTGGGGCACTGACATCGGCGAAGCTGCCGATAAATCAGCCACGAAGATGAAGCAAGCCTCTGGTGAAATTAGTGGTGCACTCGACAATACCAACCAGTCTGCCAAGACAAACTCAAAGCAGATTGTGGACGGCTTCAACTCAATGGCGCAAGCAGCTAAGCAAGCTGCTGATCAATCTGATGCGGCGGCCAAGAAGCTGGCTAAGTCACTGGGTGGTGATGCTGCTGACGCTCTGTTAGCTGCTGCTGCCAAAGAGAAGACTGCTAATGATAAACGAGTTAAGCAGGTGCAAGAAAATGCCGCCAAGGTCAAAGCAATCACTAAGTCTGCCGGTGAAGAACAGGGCAAGCTGACCGCTGACCAACTGCAAGTCATCAAGAACCTGCAGCAAGATAGCGCGATTGATGCTGTTAAGACACTTCGATTGAGTGGTCAACAGCAAAACAACGTCACTAAGGCCATTCTCGGCGAACGTGTCACCATGTCGGCCACTGCTGCTAAGAAACAGTACACGGATTCTGTTTCCGCAATGGAACAGGAGTACGAGACTACTGCTAAGAAGCGCAAGGCAATCAACGACAATGACAAACTGAGCACCACAGAAAAGAATGCGACTATTGAAGGACTCGAGAGAGATCACAAGTCTAAGATGGATGCTATTTATTTGAGCATGGTGCAAGCGTTGAAAGCTCAAGGCATGTCTAACAAGGAAGTCCAAGCACAACTCCAGCAAGACATGGGGATGACTGCTGAACAAGCAGAAGCTGCTATGAACCGCTACAAGAAGGCGATGAATGGCGGTGTCACTTCCACGAAGCAATTTGCGGCATCAGTAAACAAGAACATGTCTGCCAATGTCAAAAAGGCTGGCAATGACTGGAACAGCCTTGTGTTAGACCCTAAGACGGGTAAGGTTGTTACTAATCTGCCAGAGGTTTTGCAACAGACCGCCTCCACAAAGGAAGGCTGGAAGCGGCTCACGTTCGACTTGAAATACGCCAAAATCAGCAGCAATGCGAAGGAAAATTTGCTCGCCGCGATGATCCAAACGGACAAGTGGAACAAGATGACGGTTCAGCATAAATATGCATTGCTGACCACGGCTGGAAAACAAGACCTGGCCGACATCATCGACCAGCTAGACTTGTGGAATCAACTCAACCCGAAGCAAATGGCTGCGGTGGTCAAGGGCGACTCCAGTTCATTGGTGGCCGCAATCGACAAGGTGCAGCTGTGGGATCAAATGTCGCCGAGTCAACTCGAACTGATTGTCCACGACAAAGCATCGGCAACCATCATCACTGCTCTGCAGAAATCCGGTCAGTGGAACGCACTGCCGCTGGCCGAGAAAGAGGCCATCGTGAATGCCAAGGGTGCGGCTCAGGTCGCACAACTATCACTGCAATATGGCACATTCAACAGTCTGCCCGATGCCACAAAGAAAGCGGCGCTTAACGACAAAGACTTTGTTGACAAGGTTGGCGCCGATGCGCTCAAGTATCACAACTTCTATACTCTGCCAGATTCCGTCAAGCAAGCCCTCATGAAGAACGAGGACCTGCGGCAAAAGCTGGTTGACTCCGGGCAACTGATTAACGACTACAACCTCAACTACAATCCGAAAAAAAAGGTTGCGAAGGCTGATACCGCAAACGTACAGAACAACTTTGGTCTCGGCAAGAAGTCAATTCTCGACTATAAGGGTACCAACCCCGGGCCGACCAAAGTTGGTAAGGGTGATACTTCCAGTGCCGTCAATGGCTTCAGAAATGCCAAGGGCGCCATCGACAAGTTCCGAGTTTCCAGTCCCGGTAGTCCAAAGCATGCCAAGGCGGTTGATGGTGCAAGTGGCCCGGCCGGGAAGGCGACCGAAGCGGTTGGCGCATTTCAGCGCAAGCCGAATACAATCTCAAAGATGCTGAGTGTAGGCATCAGCTTCGCGAAGGGCGTCGGAAAGATTCTTGGCTTGAAGAAAGGCACGAACAACTTCGTTGGTGGCCTGGCTATGGTCAACGATGCTCCGGGTTCGGTCTACCGTGAAGCAATCACACTGCCAAACGGTCAGACTTTCATTCCGAAAGAGCGTAACGCAATTCTGCCGTTACCACGGCACGCTAAGATTGCTACTGCGATTAGTACAGCGCGCCAGTTTGCGGTACCACGATTCGCATCAGGCACAACAGACTTCACAGGCGCAGCCACCACGCTCCAGAACCTCCGTCCACAGACGGTGCAGACAGTCAACGTGACGGCATCAAATGAAAACGACCTGGGTGACGCGCTTCGCACGCTGAATGTGTTGGTGGCTGAGCTGCTTGACTACAAGCCTTCAATCAGCGGAACCGTGCAGCTTGATAACGGGCGGGAAGTCGGTCGCTGGTCTGCTGAAGGCGTTCAAGAGCAAATTAACCGAATGACAAGAACAAATAATAGAAGAAAGGGGTACAACTAATTGGCAATCATGACATTCAACGGCCATCAAATCGGTGACCGTTTTTTGCAGTTTGCGCCCGATCGCGGGATTTTGAGCGAAGTTGAAAACACAATGCAGACAGTCGGAACTTCAGACGGCGACCGCTTCATGCGTGGTCGAATCAAGTCGCGCGTGCTTGCTGTTCAATATGATGTGATGGCTATCTCACAGCGCGAGTTTGAACGCATGATGGCTCCGTTGCTGTATACCACCGAGCCGGCCAAATTATCCTTCAGTGATCGTGCTGATGAATACTGGCTGGCAAAGGTTGATGGGAAAATTGACCTGACGCGAGCTTACTTCCTTGGCAGCGGTACAATCAACTTCATCGTCCCCGATGGTGTGGCGTATTCACTGACAACGAAGACGACTAGCAATGTTGGCAGCGATGGTGCCTTGAGCGACGAGATCATTGTCCAAAACGACGGCACCTATCCAGTATATCCAGTCATTGAGGCGACGATGCACAGTGACAACGGTGTGCTGACGCTGATAAACGAATCTAATGGTGGCGTTATTCAGCTTGGTAACAAGAGCGAAATAGATGGATACAACAGTAAGCGACCGGAACGGGTGCTCAATATTGGCTTTGATTCCGACCCTGGTGGCACGGCCAACGCTACTGGGACAAACTATCCGAACTATAACGGGGTTTCTGGTCAAGCCAATAAGCAAGTCGGGTCAATGCAGTTCGTCAAGGACAGCCTAGGCGGTTCAGCTATGCAGCCGGTGTTCTCTAATAGCGGAGTAAACTACTGGGGTGGTCCTAGTCGAGTCTTTAAAGTCCCTGTCAATTCTGCTGGTAGTAACACCGGCAACATCAATTCTCTGATCAGGTTCCAGTTTGATACTAATGCCAAAGCAATGGGTCGCCTGGAACTAGCCTTTTTGAACGGGGCGACGGTCGTGATGGGCGTGGTTATTCGCGACAGTATGATCGCGGGTGACCAGATGGTCATTGAGTGTTGGGTCGGCAACCAAAAGGTCAAGGAGTACAGCTTGAATCGCAAAACATTCAAGAATGGTCAGTACTACCAGTTGAAGATGTATCGGTTCAGCGCCCGTCTGGGGTTTGAGATCGCACCCGTCGCTTCGATTGGGACGGGCAATACTGCTGTGCTGAGAACCAGTGTGGTGTTCCCGTTTCAGATCACTAACCATGAGCCGGTCGACGGCTTTGGGGTTTGGTTCGAACGGTGGCAACAGACCCAGCACTGCATCATGGGCGTCTCTGACCTGCAGTTCAGCTGGACGGACGTTGAGTATTGGACCGATACGGAGAACTTGTATGAAGATGGGGACGTGCTCGATATTGATACTGCCCAACGCCAGATTTTGCTGAATGGGGTCTTGACCAACGACCTTGATCGGTATGGCAACGATTGGGATATGTTCAAGCTTGCTCCGGGAACGAACAAGCTCAATGTGCTTTGCTCTGACTTTGCCACCACGCCGACCGTTCAAGCTGAGATAAGGGAGGCCTACCTATGATCGTGCATTTTCTAGACCGTGAGTATCACCAGATCGGGACAGCATCGACTGAGGGCGGAGCAACTGATATTCGTATCTCTGACAATAACCTGGGCGAGTTCAAAAGCGTCGCTGACGGCTACACGAGCTACAAGGCTGACGTTACTTATACGCCCGAACAATCGGCACTGGTACAGCAAATGGCAACAGCAGGACAATTCATCCTGTATAAGGACCGTAATGGGAACCCTGTGTGGATGGAAATCAATGACTTCAGCCATGATCCAGGTAGTCTTACTGACGAGATCAGCGCCGAAGGCGCCAGCATGGACCTGCTAAACGAAACGGTAGGGGCCTATGCCGCTGATAAGGCATATCCGATTGCGGAGTACATCCAGCGCTTTATCAGTGACTCTGGTTACGAGATCGGCGTAAATGAGATACCCGATATCACCCGTACGTTGAGCTGGGACAGTATTGGAGACACGGCGCTCGCCCGCATCTTGTCAGTCGCAACTCAGTTTGGAGTCGAACTCGACTTCGACTTTGACATCGACGGCCTTAATGTCCTTCACCGGTACATCAATATCCGCAAACAGATCGGCGGTGATAAAGCTGTCAAGCTTTATCAGAACGTCAATCTGAACGATGTACGGACAGAGGTCAACAAAGATGACCTGTGCACGTCAATTTATGGTACTGGCGCAACGCCAGAGGGGGCAGACGCGCCAATAACCCTAGTAGGATACAAATGGACTGATCCAGATGGTCGGTTCGTGCTTGGCGGTGATGGCATCCTGCGTGATACTGTTGCGGTGCAGACTTGGAGCCGGTTGCGCAACGCTAATGATCCTGCCCCAACAAGGAGTCACATTCAGCGAGTGATGACCTATGAAGCACAGACACAAGCTCAGCTATTGCAGTCGGTCCTAAGTGACCTTAAGAAATATAATCACCCCACAGTCACCTATGAGGCTGACATTGCGTTACTACCAGATAATATCGATATTGGTGATACAATCGGGCTGGTCGATGAAGGAGAGTCACTATATCTTTCCGCGCGGGTACTGGAGCTGAACTACTCTTACTCGCTTGAGTCAGGGACTGCGAAGCTAGGGGACTATCTAGTCCAAACCGACCAAGTCGACCCGGCCTATCGAGAACTTGCGGAAGCACTAGCTAAGCAGAACAAAGGCAAGGACGGGGTCGGCCTAAAGTCTTCTGTGGTCACCTATCAAGCCGGAACATCGGGTACGACCGCGCCGACTGGTGAGTGGTCAAACACTGTCCCAGAAGTTGCGCCAAGTCAGTTCCTGTGGTCACGCACAGTGCTGACCATGACCGATGGGTCGTCGAGCACAACCTACAGCGTCGGTAAGATCGGTGACAATGGTGCAGCCGGTGCAGATGGTAATGGCGTCCAGTCATCGCTTGTCAGTTACCAAGTTGGCACAAGTGGGACGACTGCCCCGACGGGCACATGGAGCTCTAGCGTACCTACAGCATCACAAGGGACATACTTGTGGTCGCGGGTGATCACCACCTATACGAATGGCACACAGAACACGGCGTATAGCGTGGCTTATCAGGCTAAGGATGGCGCCAAAGGTGATCCCGGTAGCCAAGATGTACCCATGACCTATATCCAAACAGATCAGCCTGCGGGAACGATCGTCAAAGACTCACTGTGGTGGGTTGGAACGGCCATGAACAACGTAACTGGTCTAAAACGTTGGAACGGCTCAGATTGGGTACCAGAAACAATCGCGCAAGCGGTGCTGAACATCAAAGAGTTGAATGCAGTAACAATCAACTCCGGTTCGCTAAACTCCCCACTTATCAAGGTGCCATTTGAGCACATGGCGATTGATTCTGAAAACACGCTAGGTTCTGGCACAATGACGCTGGATGGGCCAAAGCTGACGTTGGATGGCACGATTGACGGCGGGACGCAAAAGTTTGAGGTTCAGATGTCTGCTTCTGGTTTTTCAAGCATCATCACTGGAGCAGACGGTGACTTGGCACACCCAAACCAGATGGCAACGTTGATTAAAGGTGAGTTGGATTTACAACTAGCATACGCAGGTAGTGGAGCAAATAAGAGCTATGTCAGTTCCGTGTTTGATGCGGGAGCGGCAGCTCACTACTTCAAGCGAGAAACCGTTCCAGCAACAGCAAACTTCACAAACGCGTTCATCGAATATGCAAGGCGTGGCAATCAGGTTACTGCAACATTCCACTTTGACCTTCTATCAGAAACGGGTTGGGTTGGGCTAGAAATGCCGCCGGCCAGTTATAAGCCAGAAAGTTGGTACGTATCCACTGACCTTATATCAACCTCATACCAAGGATGGCGTTGTGGCATTTACTTCAACTCACAAGGCTGGCGACTGTTGCCAACGGCAGGTCAAGGCAAGGGCACCTATCAAGGAGCGGTATCATACACGACGCTTGATGACTACCCATACGGAGATGTTAAGTATTGAAAATCAAAATTCAGTTAGACACAAACAACCGTTTAATTGCGTGGGGCAATGCCAACGATAATCGCGAAGTTGGCGAAAAGATAGGCGACCTATTGGTGATTGAACAGCAGGACATGAGTCAATTAGTCGAGAACCACGCGGCGCTGATTGATGGCCAAATCGTGCTCGATGAAGGCTACACGGAACCGTCAGGCCCGGTCGGCATTGTTCAGCCCAGCGCTGAACAGCAGATGATGGCGGCCGTGATGCTGCGGGTTGCGAAACTGGAGGCGAGCTCATGACGGACTACGATATGTGTGCGCAGTTCTACGCGTGGGGCATCGACATCGCGCCATACGTTGGACTGATGATAACGTCTGATGAGTACAAGCAGATAACCGGTAATGACTACGCCGCTGGGGCAAACGCCTAGCGGCTATTTTTGCGGAAGGAAGTATGAAGATGTGGATTTTAAGAGTTGGTTAGACATTTTTGTGGAGTTGGGCGGTGGGGCTTTGTTTGGTTGGATTTTAAGCCAGTGGCAGACGCATCGAAAGCACGGAAAGGCGATTGATGCGGGACTTGTCGGATTACTTCATCATGAGGTTTACATGTTGTGCAACCACCATATCGAAACTGGTTATATCAGCACGGATGACTTAGACGATTTGAACTACCTTTTCCGCAGCTACAAAGCATTAGGCGGAAATGGAACGGGTGAAGCACTATACAACAAGGTTTTACAACTTCAAATTAAAAACTGAAAGGAAGGTTTAACATGAAGATTAACTGGAAAGTACGAGTATTGAGCGTCAAATTCTGGCTGGCCCTAGTGCCGGCTATTTTATTGCTTGCGCAAGCTGTGGCTGCGCCTTTTGGATACAAGTGGGACTTTGCCAACCTAGGCACGCAGCTCACCGGCATCGTAAATGCGGTATTCGCGGTGCTGTCAATTCTTGGTGTGGTCACCGATCCAACCACGGCCGGCGTGACCGACAGTGCCCAGGCACTGACTTACACCACACCTAAGAAGGAGGACAAGTAGATGACAGTTTCTATTGATGGCACCATCAAGTACATGCAGCAGATGCACGGACGTGTGACATATAGCATGAATGGTAGCCGGTCTGGTGCAGATGGCACGGCTGATTGCTCAGGGGCCGTAGTCACGGCTCTGTGTAGCGGTGGTAAAGCCCAGCCGACCAAGACGTGGCTATATAACACCGAGTACATGCACGACTGGCTCAAGTCAATCGGCTATGTGCTGATTGCCGAGAACCACAGCTTCAACCCACAGCATGGCGACGTTTTCATCTGGGGGAGGCGCGGACGCTCTAGCGGTGGGTTCGGCCACACCGGTATCTTTGTCGACACCGGTCACATCATCCACTGCAATTACCATGACAACGGCGTCAATACGACCGAGTATATGGATCGGTGGCTTGGTGCTGGTCGTCCGTATTACTACATTTACCGATATGGCGGCAAGGCTGTTTCAGGCGTTGGCTCAAACTATTCCCCAACTTCGACCTGGGGCAAGCTGGTACTAGACGGTGACTGGGGTCGCGCTACAACGCAGGCGGCACAGCGTGTCTATGGTTCTCCAGTTGATGGCGTTGTGTCCTCACAGTATCCTTGGGCTAACTTCAAGAATGCGGTCTACGGCTTCGCATACGACAGCACGAACCCAGCCGGTTCTCAACTGATTGCCAAGTTCCAACGTGCACTTGGTTTGAAGGCTGATGGTCTGCTCGGTCCAGCCACCATCAAGGCGATGCAGCGCAAACTTGGCACTCCGGCAGATGGCGTTATCTCCAAGAACAGCCGCATGGTTATCGCAATGCAGAAGAAGCTCAACGAAGGTGTTAAGCCATTCTAGCTTGCCACGATTAGCCTCACTCGCTTCGGCGGGTGGGGCTTATTGTTTTGACTTTTTTGCGTGTTATAATAGATACAGAAAGAAGCCTGACCGTTGCCCCGCTTGCTGGGACGGCCAGACTTCCAGTTGGTAGCTAGTGTTTGTTAGACTTCTTGACGAAGGCTGCTCCGCCGCCAAGAACTCCCACGGTCATGATAAAGGTGGAAATTTGGTCGAGCGACACATTACAACTAGCTTTGAGTAAAAGATGAATCATAGTTTCACCAGGTTCTGGCGGCGCTATTGATCGCGGTCAAACGGTCGGCCGCCGTATTACATTTTAGCATAATGCTTGATTTCTCACAGCTGGTCATTTATGATTACATCGAGTAAAAGAGAATCATCACCAGGGCCGGACCAGTCAACCGGACCGTCTTCTACGCCTTCCGTCTCCGGAAGGTTTTTATTTTGCCCTGAGTTGCAGGCGAAGCGGTGGCCTGGATACAAAAAGCGGGACTGAGTAATCGGGCCTGCTTTTGTTTTATCACGCCTAAATCACAGTTTCTTCAAGGGTTTATAGCATCATGGTCTTGTCCCATTTTTGTCCAAAATGGTTAAAAAACAACGCAAAACAACAAAAAGCAAAAACGCCAAAATGCCTATTTCACGGCATTCCAGCGTTCAACGAAAAGCAACAAAGTGCTAAAAATGGAGACGACGGGAATCGAACCCGTGTCCATCAGCCTTTCTACCAGCAGCTCTACACTCATAGTGCGCCTACTTAGAAGTTCACTTCAGGCGCGCGCCGACGCGCAGGGCTAACCGCCTGGAGCTAACCTGATGGTCTCTTGCTAGCTCTTCAGGTGGGAGAAGCTAGCCGTAGCTCAATGATTTGAGACCCAGATCCGCTACTTGAGCGATAACGGGAGGATCACGCTAAGGTTGCTTAGGCAGCCAGAGCGTAGGATGTTTCGTTATTGTTTGCAGTTAATAAACTGTGTTCCGTTGATGACGGAGCCGAGCCTCCGGAGTGCACCACTGGCGAAACGACCAATGTCGAGACCATTACGTCCCCATAATTCTGGTACACACCAGCATACCACGGGGCGAAAACCTTTGTCAAAGCGGGGGCCTCGTGCTAGGCTTAATCTGAAGCACTAACGGCACTTCACCATTTGAGACTGTGAGGATAGATAATGAAAATTTTGATGATTGAAGACAACGAAAGCGTTGCCCAAATGATGGATATGTTTTTCAAAAAAGAGCAGTGGGAAGTTCAAAATGCTTATGATGGCGAGGAAGGGCTGGCCATGTTCAATGCGGCGCCTAACAGCTTTGACATCATCACTTTGGATCTGAACCTGCCGAAAATGGATGGGATGCAGGTGGCCCAGGAGATTCGTAAGGTTTCCACCACGGTGCCGCTGATTATGCTGACAGCGCGCGACTCCGAAAGCGACCAGGTGCTGGGGCTTGAGCTAGGCGCTGATGATTACGTCACCAAACCGTTTTCCCCGATCACCTTGGTGGCGCGGATCAAGGCCTTACACCGTCGCGCGGAAACCAGCGATGCTACCGCTGATGCCCCTGAGACCAGCGAAGCCTTTGACGTCGTGACTGACCACTTCAAGCTCAGCACCAAAACCCGTGAGGCGTACTTGAATGGTGAGCAAATTCCGGATTTGACCCCGAAGGAATTCGATTTGCTGCACACGCTGGCGCAAAATCCCAAGCAAGTCTTCTCCCGTGAACAGCTCTTGCAGCTGGTGTGGGACTATGAATACTATGGCGACGAACGGACCGTGGATGCCCACATCAAAAAGCTGCGGCAAAAAATCGAAAAGGTCGGACCGCAAATCATCCAGACGGTCTGGGGCGTCGGGTATAAGTTTGACGACACCGGGCTTGATCAGTGAAATTACTCTATCAACAAATGCTCGCGTTTTTTGGAGTGCTGTTGGTGGCCATGGCCATTATTTCGGTCATGTTCATTCGCTCCACTTCGAATAACGTCTGGCAGAACAGTTTTGATCAGCTGGAACAGTACACCGACGTGCTCACTGATCGCGCGGTGGATCGCAGCACGTACTTAATCGATACCCAATTCATCCAGCATTCAGAAGAAATTCTCAAAAAGCAAAATGTCCACTTCATGATTTACGATGCGGACAACACGGCCCGTTATCCGCAATTCGCCGGCACCCCGCGCGGAGCCGCCATTGCCAGCAAATACTGGAAACAGCTGAAAAAAGGCGAATCGGTGGCGCTGCCAGAGCTGACGACCAATCCGCGCAATGGCAAGCAGCAAAGCATGACCATCTACTACAAGCCAGTCTTTCTGTCTGGTAAGTTGTTGTTCGTGATTGCGGCTTTTGCGCCGGTGGACAACATTCAAACTTCCATCAAGAAAACCGAATACAACTTGTTCATCGCCTTTTTGCTATCGATGCTGGTGGCGATTGTCCTGAGTTACTTGCTGGCGCGCTACCAAGTCGGGCGGATCAACCGTTTGCGGCAAGTCACGCACCAAGTGGCAGAAGGCAACTATGACGTGGATGTTGAGATCAAGTCCCGCAGTCACGATGAAATTGCCGGCTTAGCGGACGATTTCCAGGATATGCTGGGTTCCTTGCGGGATAGTCAAGCGGAAATCCACCGTCAGGAAGAACGGCGGCGGCAGTTCATGGCCGATGCGGCCCACGAAATGCGCACGCCGTTGACCACGATCAACGGTCTTTTGGAAGGGTTGGCTTATGATGCCATTCCAGAAGAAAGCAAGGGCCAGTCGATTGAGCTGATGCGCAATGAAACCAAGCGCCTGATTCGCTTAGTGAACGAAAACCTCGATTACGAGAAGATTCGCACCAACCAAATTCTACTCAAGAAGCAAACTTTTAACGCCACTGAAGCGCTAAATGATATCATGGTGCAGCTCAAGCAAAAGGCTGCCGACGCCGATGATACTCTGGTGCTGGACGCAGCGGCGAACGTGCCGGTTTATGCCGACCGCGACCGCTTCGTGCAGATTCTGTTTAATATCGCCCAAAACGCGATTCAGTTCACCAAAGGCGGCACCATCACCATCTCTGCCAAGCCGGGCTACCATCAAACCGAGCTAGCTGTCACCGACACCGGGATTGGCATGACTGAAGATCAGGTGAAGAATATCTGGGAACGGTACTACAAAGCCGATCCTTCGCGGAAAAACACCAAGTACGGTGAGTCCGGTCTGGGCTTAGCGATTGTCCATCAGCTGGTCACCTTGCATGGTGGCACCATCGACGTACAATCGCAAAAAGATGAAGGGACGACCTTCACCTTGACCTTCCCTGATGAGGAAACCGCGCCGCAGCAAGCACCGATTACGCACACGAAATAACCCCCAGCTGTCAGCAGACAGCGAAAGGAGAACGCCATGAGCTTCTTGCTGGAACTCGTTGGGACGTGGCTACTGACGCCAAGCTTTGAGACCACGAAGCATCCTTGGTTAAGCCTAACGGCGGCGCTGGTGGTTGCCGGTTTCGGTCTGCTGATTGGCGGCTTGCTACTTTGGTTGGGCCTTCAGCCTGGGGCTCACCGCCTGCTTTGGCTTCTGTGGGGCCTGGTGGTGGTTGGCGTTTTTCTTTTCCACATCATCCGGGTGGTAGGCCGGTTTCTTCATCGCCATTCATCAGATGTAGCGTAAGTGTCGGGAAACCGGCACTTTTTTGCGTCATAATTCTCGGCCACTTGTTCACGTATCATGGTACAATGAGGCTATCAATTGACGGGGAACGAGGGGAACGGCGTGGACAAGTATTATATCGTGGACAGTACCATTTTGCCGGATGTGGTGGAAAAGGTAATCAAGGCGCGGACTTTGATTGAAAATGGCCAAGTGCGGCAAGTGTCAGAGGCGGTCAAGGAAGTTGGCATTAGCCGTGGCACCTACTACAAGTATAAGGACTACGTGTTCTTGCCCGATACTGGGTTGACGCAGCGCAAAGCCGTGATTTCTTTAATGCTCCATCATGACCGCGGCATCTTGTCAGAAGTGCTTAACACGTTGTCCGGCGCCAATGCCAGCATCATTACCATCAATCAGAATATCCCGATTCACGATTGGGCGAGTGTCGTCATTTCCTTTGATATCAGTAATCTGACTGGCACGGTGGATAGCCTGCTGACCAGTTTGAAAAAGTCCCGGGGCGTCACCGATGTTTCATTAATTTCTGTTGAGTAAAAATTAAGCTTGCAAGTGATAATGATGAGTACTATTCTAATTTTTAAGCAAAAACCACGTTTGCGCGTGGGTTTTTACGTTCGACAAGCGTTGGGGGGCGTTGCCGATGAGTCGGCTGATCAAAGTACTATTTGGGAGTTTAGTGGCTTTAATGGTGGTGATTCCTGCTTTGCTGTTGGTAGTCGTGATTGTGTGGCTGTCACTGCTATTAGCCGGCGGCGCCGCAGTGGTGAGTCTCAGCCGTGGCTTGGGTCTACTGGCGGCAGTGCTGCTGGTTGGGGCCGGGTTAGCCGCCGCGTTGCTGGCCAGTGGGTGGTTCGTTCATTTGCGGCAGGCGACGTTGCATTATCTGGATCACGGTCAAAAATGTTGCCTCACGGTGGCCATCAATCTTACCGGGCGCCAGCTGTATCGTCAGCTGTTAACGGCGACGAAAATTCGGCATCAGCACGGCGGCAGCTGGATGAATGCTTTCGAGCTGGCGCTGGACGATTTGCTGCACGACGAGGTGCGCGACTATATCCTGCACCAAGTTGGTGAGCAGTATGGCGTGGATGTCGCTGCGGCGATGACGCTGGCCGATGATCAAGCCTTTCATTTTTCGTTATAAGGCTAGGGGGCTGTGACATCATTTATCGTCACGATAGCATCACGACTATTCCAGTACAGTACGAGCCAAAATGCGACGCCCTAGCCGGATAAGTTAAACGGCCTGCAAAACCTAAGTTCGGGTTTTACAGGCCGTTTAGCTTATCCTCTGGGCTAAAACCGCATTTTGTCTCAGCCTCACGCCTTCATTCGGCGCGTTCGCGCTTCGGTTCGATTAGCCGGTCTGAACTCGGCCACCGCAGCCCGGCAAAACCGGTGAATTCCAGGCTGAAGTTAACGCTATGACGCAGCGCTTGAACTAAGGCTTCCAGCTCTGTTAGCGAGCCGGTCACGCTGTGCAAGGGGATGGAGCGCTGGCGATGGGCGGTCGGATATTCGTTAAAGAAGAAATTATACGTGTGATCATAGGGATCGTTAGTCACTAGAATGGCGTAGCGCACCTGACTGCGGCGGTGAAAATGGGGCTGTAGCCGTTCGATGATCAGCTTCAAATCACGATTTTTATTCATAACTATTCCCTCCATTATGCCCACCGACTAAACTAGCACGCTGAATGGCAGTGCCGCCGCGGAGCTTGCTTTTGGCGTAGACGACCGTGGTGAAACCGAATTTATTGCGCAAAGCATCCACCGTGCGCGCCAAGTCGCTTTTGTGGACCTGCTCAGCGATCGGGGTCAGGAGGGTCAGTTGTTCACCAGCATCGGCACTGAGGCGACTGGTGTAAACTGCCACGTTGCGAATGACTTCGCCTTGCCAGTAACGGCGAAACAGCAGGAGCAAGGCGGCAATCAGCTCATCGTTGCGGTTGGTCGCTTCAATTCGCAAGCTGTGGCTAAAGCCGCCGCGACCAGCTTCTTCGCTGGCGGCATAGGAAAAACCAATGCCTAAGCTGATACAACTGGTTTGTTTGTGGTGATGGCGCAGCCGGGCGGCGACTTGTTCACCGATTTCTTTGATCACCAGCTCAATTTCACTTTGAATGGCGTAGTCGCGGGGCAACACTTGGGAGTTGCCGATGCTGGAGCTACGGACCTTGACGCGTTTGGCCAGCTTGGTGCGATCGATGCCCCAGGCCAAGGCGAAGAGCTGCGTGCCGATGATGCCCATTTCCGCTTTGAGCAGGTAAGGATTGGCGTGGGCCAGCTCGTACATGGTATGGATGCCCAAGCGGTTCAAATGGGCCGCGGTGCGATCGGCAATGCTCCAAACCGACGTGAGGTTGGTGATGGTCCAGATTTTATCGGGCACCGTTTGGTAACTGATGGTGCCAATCAGATCCGGGCTTTTCTTGGCATATACATCCAAGGCAATCTTGGCCTGCACCGGATTTTCGCCGATGCCAATGGTGGTATACAGCCCCAATTCTTTGCGCACCGTGCGCTGAATGAGCTTGGCTACGGCTAGCGGCGAGTCACCAAATAAGCGCCAGCTATGGGTCAGATCCAAAATCGACTCATCAATGGAGTAAGGCCAGAGGTCCTCATCAGCGACAAAGCGGCGAAAAATATCATTGATCTGCAAATTCCGTTTGATGTATAAGTTCATGCGCGGCGGCACCACCAGCAGATGCTTTTCATCAGGCAAATCGCGCTGGCGGCTGACATTCGCCTGCAAGCCGTACAGTTTTTTTGCTAATGGGGAAGTGGCCAAAATGAGGCCGCCATTGGTGTTGGCTTGCTCAGACATCACCACCAGAATCGTTTTCAGGGGATTGTAGCCGCGGGCGACGGCTTCGACCGAAGCGTAGAAGGACTTATTATCAATCAAAAAAATCACGCGTTTGGGTTCTGATTCATACATGGGGCTCACCTCGTGGTTCATTATACGAACATACGTTTGCTTTTGGCAAGAGTAAAGTCAAATTACTGGGTGGCAAAGCCGAGACAAAGCCGGACCTCGAACGTGCTATACTACTTGATGATAAATATTTTAATTGAGGTGAGCTTATGTCCGTTTTAACTGATACATACACCCTGCCCAATGGAGTGGCCATTCCCCAAGTCGGCTTTGGCACCTGGCAGATTCCCAATGGCGACACCGCTTATCAGGCTGTGGCTGAGGCCCTGCGCCAAGGTTACCGGCATATCGACACCGCCTGGCAGTATGGCAACGAAGCCAGTGTGGGCCAAGCTATTCGCGACTCCGGCATTCCGCGGGATCATATTTTTGTCACCTCGAAGCTGCCGGCGCATGCCAAAAGCTATGATGACGCGCTGAAGGCCTTCGATGAATCCATGGCCCGCCTCGGCCTGGATTATATCGATCTGTTTTTGATTCATGCGCCGTGGCCGTGGGATCACTTTGGCGAAGACTATCGCGAGCAAAATCGTGAGGTGTGGCGGGCGATGGAATCCTTCTACCAGGCCAAGAAGGTGCGGGCAATTGGGATTTCTAACTTCAACGTCCGCGACCAGGAGGATTTGTATGCGCACTGCACCATCAAGCCGATGGCCCTGCAGCTGCAGTACTACATTGGCTTTACCGAGGATGATAATGTCGCGTGCGCTCAGCAGCATGGCCTGCTGGTAGAAGCCTTTTCGCCGCTCGCTACCGGCTTCTTGCTGAACAACGAAGCCGTGCAAGCCGTGGCTGATCACTACCAGGCCACGGTGGTGCAGGTCGCCATTCGCTATGTGCTGCAAAAAGGGCTACTGCCGTTACCTAAGGCCACCAGCCCGGCGCATATCGCTGAAAACACCCAGCTTGATTTTGAAATCAGCGCCGCTGATATGGCACTGCTGGATCAGTTGAAAGACACCGCTCCTGGAGAAGACGATAATCGCTATTAAACCCGTACTGGATACGCAAACACGCCTGAGCAGCCAACGCTCAGGCGTGTTTTTTTAGTGGTGATGCGTGATTTACTGGTAAGCCAAATCCGCGTTTTTGCGTTCTTTGGCAATGCGTTCTTTGGTGTAGTACTGCGCCTGGGCATTGAACAGGTCCCGGTAGAGGCCGGCTTCGCGCATGAGGCTGGTGTGGGTGCCGTCCTGCACGATTTGACCGTGATCTAAGACGACAATTCGGGCGGCAAAGCGAGTGGAGCTCATGCGGTGACTGATGTAGATCGCCGTCTTGGCGGCGATCAGGTCATCGAGGTGCTGGTAGGTTTCATATTCCGAAATCGGGTCAAGGGCCGCGGTGGGCTCATCCAGGATAATGAAAGGGGCATCTTTGTACCACGCCCGGGCGATAGCGATTTTCTGCGCCTCACCACCAGAGACATCTTCACCATGCGTATCCAGTTCCCGCGTAATCGGCGTGTCGATACCTTGATTCATCCGGTGGACCCGGTCATCCACACCCGCAATCTTAAGGGCCGCTGCCACCCGGCTGCGGTCAGGGTGGGCGCTGGCGGCCACATTGTCGACGACAGGCAAGGCGAAGAGCTTGAAGTCTTGAAAAACGGCGGCAAAAATCTGCTGATATTCTTGTAGATTGTATTTCTGAATATCGATTCCGTTCAGGGTGATGGTGCCGCTGGTGGGCTGATCAAGCCGGGTGAGCAGGCGAATCAGCGTGGTCTTGCCTGAGCCGTTGGGGCCAACGAGGGCCAGCCGTTGACCAATGGCGAGTTTCAGATTCACATGTTGGAGCGCGAAGGCCTTGGCCCCAGGATACTGGAAGCTGACATCGTGAAATTCAAGTTGGTACTGGTTGTCGTGGCGCTTCTCGATGGGTAGGGTCCCATGAGCGCCAGGGTCGGGCATTTCGAGCAGGTCAATCGTCGCCGTTAGCGCCTGATTGAGCGATGGCGCCCAGCCGTTAATACTGAGGAGCTTGGCCACCGCACTGATGAGTTGGGTGAAGAAGCCTGCGTACATGACCACATCACCCACCGCAATGGCGCCGGTCATGCTCTTAATGGCTAGCATCACATAGATGCCGCCGGTCGCTAAGGCAATCGCAGTCCCACCCAGCGCGGTGAAGGCCGTACTTTTCGTATAAGAGCGTTGAACGTTTTCAAAACCACGAGCATTAACGGCTTTAAGGCGGTGTGCCATCAGGTCATCAGTATCGTAGACGCGCAGGGTTTTACTCATTTCAGTACCAGCAAAAACGTGGTTGAAGTAATAGTCATATTCACGGTTGATTTGAATATTGCCGGTAAAGAAGGACTGGAGGATGCGCCCGCCTTTGCGTCCCGACCAGATGGAGACAATCACCGGTAAGCCGATGATGGCAATCAAAACTAAGGGATACGCGGGACTGTCCGCAAACCGGGCCAGTGCGCTTGGCTGCTCACTGGATGTGAACAGCAGGCGGCCAATCACGGTCAGTGAGATCATCAAAGCGAGGGCGAGATTAATCACCGGGGTGAGGTTGCCCTCAAGGAAGCGGTCAAAGCTGCCAAAATAGGTCCGGCCTTGATTATAGGCGGCGTAAGCTTTTCGAAAGGTAGGGGCATTGAACAACTGGAGGCTGACTTTACGCTCCTTGTCAGCAACCATGGCGTCGATGCGGTTGTACAAGTGAATGGTGAACCGATTGTAATGGTCTTTAATGGCGGCGACCCCGACCTGAAGCACGAAAATCAACGCCAGAAAGCCGACCAATGGCAGCGCGATGGCCTTAATTGTCGTGCCAGCTATGACGGTGTTCAACAGCCAGCCCAGCAGGATGAAGGTTAAGTAAGGGACCAGCACTTGACCCACGGCGTTTGCGATGGTTAAAGGGATGGCCTGGGCATCCAGCTGCTGAACAAAGCGGAGATAACGGACATAGGTCTGTTTGAATTTATTGAGCATCGGGAGTCGCTCCTTCCTGATAGTATTGACTTTGAATTTTGAACAGTTGGGCATAGCCGCGGTTCGCCGCGATGAGTTCATCATGTTGGCCCCGTTCGGTGATGTGGCCGTGTTCAAGGAAGAGAATCTCATCCGCGAATTGCGTGGAAGCGAGGCGGTGGCTGATGAACAGGCTGGTTTTACCAGCCGTCATTTGGTTATACGCCTGATAGATTCGGCTTTCGGCAAGGGCATCGAGGGCTGCGGTTGGTTCATCGAGAATCAGCACTGGGGCATCGCGATAAAGCGCCCGGGCGAGCATCAACTTTTGCTGCTGGCCGCCGGATAGCTGCACCCCGTCATCGGCGATGTAGTTCGTTAATGGCGTCTCCACGCCGTGAGCCATGCGAGCAACGTCAGTGCTCAAACCGGCCTGCTTGAGCACGGCTTGAACGCGCGGTAAGTCGACGGTGCTGTGGAAGGCCACGTTCTCGGCCACCGAAGCGGCCAGCACTGTGGCTTCTTGAAAGACCGGGGCGAAGTACTGCCAATAATCCCGCAGGACATAGGTGTTAATGGGCACCCCACCAAGCAAAATTTCGCCTGCAGTTGGCGCCAGTAAGCCGAGCATGAGGTTGGTAATGGTGGTTTTCCCAGCCCCGTTAGCCCCCACTAAGGCGAATTTGGCGCCAGCGGGAATTGTGAGGTTGAGGTCACGAATGGTATCATGATCAGCACCTGGGTACCGAAAGGACACGTGTTTGAAGACAATGGGCTGCGGCGCGGCGGGTAAGTGCGTATTGGTACGGTGGGGGGCAGCGATGGCGGCTTCTTCCGTCGAAAACAGGTTGCGGACTAAGTCGAGGTCATCGCTGTTTTGATTCAGCTCATTCCAGGACTGAAGGAGCGTACTTAACTGACTGGTAGTGGTGGCCACCGCGTTGAAGGCGTAAGTAAAGCCGCTGACGCTGAAGATACCGCGGAGAATGTCGATGATGAGGCTCCCATAAGTGAGAAAGTTGCACAGACCATTCAACGCAGCAATGCTGACATCTTGCAGAAACACACGGAACGAAACACGGAAGTCGTTGGTTTCGTGTTCACGAAACAAGGCATCGGTTTTCGTCCTAAACTGGCCGGCGAAGTGATACAGGCGCATGTCCTTCGCGCCAGTCTCGGCCGTCGAAGCTCGCATGAGGTAATTCGTGCGGTCGATAATGGTGGTGTTGCGATCGCGTTGCTCACGGCGAAAGCGCCGGGTGCGCTTTTGAAGGTCGTCGCTAATCAGTGCAAAGGCCAGTAGTAGTAAGGGCAGCCACCACTTGATCACAGCGAGTGACCCCAGCAGCACAAGTAGCGTTAAGCTACTACTTAGCAAGTCGCGGCCGTTCTTGATGATGGCCTGGGCAGCCTGGTTGTCACCATACAGGCCGTAACTAGCCGCTGCGTAACGATCTTGGTCGTATTCGGGAATCGCCTGCCAAACGTAGGGCACCTTGACGAGATGAATGCCGAACTGAATGAGCTGGGCGATCCGGCCGCGGCTGTATGTGTTTTGAAACGTGATTTCATTGACTGGGCGTCCCCATTGCGCGAGCGCAATGATAGTGCTTATCCCAATCAGAATGAGGGCCACCTTTGATAAATCGGTGTGCTGTGCGAGCACTTGGACCACAACTGCAGGCAAAATGGTGGCGCCGAGCGCAAGCACTGCATAGATGATGATGCCCGTTAGCAGCTGCCGGGTGGCATGATGCGTGGTGCGGCGCACTTGTTGCCATTGCCAGCGGATGTTGCTTAAGACCCCGTGTTTCGTTGTTTGTTTCTCGTACATATGAAGACCTACTTTCACCTTAAAAGCACTGAAGCTTGAATGACTAAAGGATAAACCGTTAATGGCGTGCCGCTGACTTTTGAGCGTGAACGGTCGTCATTTGGCCGTGAATGAGACCTGCGTCGTGCCAGCCTGGCAGGATAATAAATAGGGCCGCCGGTCAGCAGCCCTGGTTCATGATTGCTTCGTAATTTGCTTTAGTGGCAATAGCACTTCGGTGACAAACACGCCTTCTTCGTACTGGCGGTTAATGATGCCATGGTACTTGGCCACCAGGGCATTAATGCGGCGAATACCCAGCCCGCGTTTATCGTTTTTCGTGGAGGCGTAATTAATGTCAATCACCTGGTCAGCGCGGCGACTGTTGGTGACCGAGATGTACAACTGTTGCTTTTCAATGGCGATGTACACGCGAATGAAGCGGGCGCTGACATCAGGTTGCTCACTGGCGGCTTCAATCGCATTGTCCAGCACATTGCCCAAAATGACGACCAAGTCGATATCTGAAATCAGCGGCTGCTGGCCAACGAATACGGAAACATCTGTGGCGATTTGGGCTTGCTCGGCCAAGGCGAGTTTCGAATTCACCACCGCATCCATCACGGTGTTCCCAGAGTGGACGATGTCATCGATCTCGTCGAGCTTATCCTCCAGTTGGTTGAGATAATCGCGGGCCTGATCAAGCTGCTCGTCGTGTAGGTAGTACTTAAGGGCTTGCAAGTGGTCATGGTAATCGTGGCGCCAGCCCCGAATGTTCGCGTAGAGGCCGTTAATTTCAGTCGTGTAGTGCGCCATGATTTTGTCCAGCGACCGGGCATAGACCATATCGGTTTCGTGGAAGAGATAATCGAGTAAGAGTTTCGTCAGCGCTAACGTGAGCGCCCAGATGATGAGAGTGAGCACCTGCACCCAGCCAGTCGTCAGCAGGGCTAGCGTGATGAAGAGCAGGTGCAAAGCAAAGAGTAGTAGATGGAGGGGACGGTAATTCTGGCGCAGCCTGATCGCGGTGATGTGCAGGCCAGCGCCGAGCACCAGCAGCAGCGGCAGCGTCCTAGTTTCGTCAAGGAAGCAGGTAGCGATGCCAACGATCAGAAGCAGCACACCAGGGATGAAACCACCACGCGTCCGGGTTTCTGCCCTGAGCCAGCGGACAATGCTGATCACAGCCAAAAGGATCAAACTGATTGCGTCGCCAGCAAACCAAGGCAGCGTCAGTAGTGGCAGACAGGCCACCAGGACCAGCAGCCACCGGTAGGGTAATTTCGCCCCGTCAGGCGGATTCGTGACCAGCAGCACCAGCACGAAAACTGCGATGGCAGTCGCCAGCCAAGTCGGCAGTAAATTCATCATGAATGTGGTCGCTCCTCTTGGTTAAGGGTCCGGTAATGCTGTAGCAGCTGATCCCTCAGGGCACTGCGCTTACTTCGCGCGACAGGGATGTCTGTGCCATCATTCAGCGTGAGGTCCGTCGCCTCCAGTGAGCTAACGAAATTCAGATTGACGACGAAGGCCCGGTGGACGCGCACGAAGTTAGTCCCAATCAATTGGGTTTGCAGATGGTCAAGCGTGTCCTTGAGGGTCAAGTCAGCAGTTTGCGTGTGGATGGTCAGATAATGACCGCTCGCTTCCACGTAGCGAATATCGTAGAGGTAAATCCGCTCAAGAGTGCCATGCAGGTTGAGCATCAGCGCTTCTGGTTGCACGCGCGCCATGGCTTTGGTCAAGAGGCCAGTAAGTTTATCAAGCGTCAGTGGCTTCATGATGTAGGCCAGGGCATCCACGTCGTAGCCATCGAACACGTATTGCTCATAATTACTGAGGAAGGCGATGGCGATGTTGGCATCGCGCTGCCGAATCGTTTTGGCCAGGGTCACGCCATCTTGACCAGCGAGCCGAATGTCGAGCAGTAGCAAATCGAAGGCTTGGTCAGGCAGGGCAAATAGAAACGCCTCGGCTGAAGGGTAGGTCAGCCAACTGATGGTTTGTTCATGGGTTTGGACGTACTGTTTGAGTAGGGCGACCGCTTGCGCACTAGCAGCGGCGTCGTCTTCAACAATAGCGATATGCATGGCGACCACCTCCTTAGGTTTTGATCATTATAGAATAAGGATGCGCTTAGAGGTGGGTGACCGTCAATGGCAGGTGGCAAAAAATGGCGGCGTCAAAAAAGTCCCAGGAATTCAAAGGTTCGAATTCCTGGGACTTTGCCTTTCAGCGGTGAATGCTGTCTTGGCCACGTTTGGCAATGGTTGGGGTGAGACTCGGGGCCTCAGACCAGCTGGTGTCCGGATGCGCGGTGATCAGATTTTCGTCTGCCGTTAAAATCACCAGCCGCGATGAGCTTTGATGGAGCGCCGCTGTGGCAGTATTAAGAAACAATCGAATTTCTTGAATGTCCATGCTGGCGGGGAAATCATTCATCAAAATGACTTGCCGGTCGCCGAGCAGCCCCCGAAAGAACTGCACATAGAGACTTTGTGCTGGGTTGAGTTGCGTGGCCGATTGCGCCAGAAACGCGGCATCGTTGCGTAACGCCGGGGCGAGGCGATTAAGCGAAGCGGCTTTGCCATTAATCAGCAGATTGGCTTCCACGCTGAGGTAAGGCACAATGCCAGTTTCTTCCTGGTCAATTAAGGCGAACGCTTTGGCACAGCCGGCGGCCAAGAAGGCTTGGGTGTAGCTTAAAGAAAGGGTTTTGAGCTGTTCGGTTGGCGTGTAGATGAAGCTGATGACGCCGGGGTGAAACAGTTGTTCAACTTGGGTGCGAAAAGCCGCTGCTTGCGGATGAAAAAGCGTCATAGACAGGCCTCCGATACGATTATTGATGGTGCACCAACTGGCGTTTCTGATACCAAAGCTGACCCCACAGCGCCAGGGCCTGACCGCCTACCAGCGTTAAGCCACCAGCCAGCAAGGTCGTAAAGCCGCCGGCCAACTGGGTGCCTTGGTTGAGGCCACCAGGCGGCGGACCAGGGACAAAGAGCCCTTCACCGCTGAAGCCAGTCAGTTGGTGTTGAAAGAGATGGGTCACCGCCTGTTTCAAATTACCGGCGGTGACTTTACTACTGATGGCGCGGCCTAATGCCGTGCGGATGGGATCAAGTAGGTGGGCGCCAACCAGACTGCCAACCAAAAGGCCCAAAACGCTGGTGGCCATAAACGCGAGCACGAAGATGAGTAGGCTTTCCAGCAGGTACTGCCCGCCAATCGCCCAAGTGCTTTTACCGAGTAATAAGTAAGCTTCAGTTTCTTGGGCCCGGCGGCGGCTGAACCATAAGGCAAAGCCAAAGCTCAGCAGCAGAGTCGCGCCAATCAGGCCCCACCAAGCCAACTGATACTGCTGGTTGAGGGTCAGATAACCATTTTTGACCGCCGTCAACACCGTAGTTGAGGCACTGTTGGTCTGGCCTGCGAGCTGGTTGAGCCGATTCAGAAATTCCTGCCGCAACATATGGCTGATGGACTGACTCGTGAGCAGGATGATGCTGAGGATGCAAAAAAGCATGGCCCCAATGAATTCCCCCACGTAAGCGCGCCGATGATACCCGATCGCGCTGAGCGTTCGTTCCAAGAACCGCATGTTGTTCACCTACCTTATGCCAGTAGTATAGTGGCGAGGTTTGAACAAAGTGTGAATACGGCGAGAAAAACCACTGCATTAAAAGAGGCTGCGGTCATGGTCCGCAGCCTCGGTTCACTTACTTCTTTTTCGTATCGGTTTGCACTTCGCCGTTGACTTGAGCGGCGACTTTTTTGGGATAGTCGCTGAGCACATTGGGATTGGCGGTGACCTCTTCCGCATCAGTGGAGAAGTCACTCACGGTGGAAACATCGTGGTGCTCGGAAAATAGTGACGTGGATTTGGCGCCAGCCTGCTTCTCGACTGCCATCATTTGCGCGAGGCTTTGCGAGAAATTGGCTTGATCGGGATCGACCGGCGTGTAGCCCTTTGGCACATAAAACCGGAGCAGGTTCTTGTTGGCCAGTTCATCGGACAGGTCCAGCGCTTGATCGACGCCTTTTTGCAGGGTGGTGAGCTTGGTTTGCAGCTTCGCATCGGGTTGCACAACCTCACCGGTGGTATTGTCATAGACTTTGCCGTTGAGCAGGCTGTATTTCGGCGTCACGAAGTCGTGATTACGGAAGGCCACGGTGGTGTCGTGACCGGAGGAAAGCAAATCCGTGCCGAACTGCACGAAGCTTTGCGTATCGACCCCCACGAGATGGAGCAGGGTGGGCAGCACATCGATTTCACCGCCGTAAGTGTGATTGACACCGCCTTTAAGGCCTGGCATGTGGAAAATCAACGGCACGCGCTGCAGCTGAGCGTCATCAAAGCTATCCCAGTCCGAAGCGGTCGCATTGTTCGTGAGTTTGGCCACGGTGGGATTGTCCGTGGCGGTGAGCATTGAAGCCAGCGTCCGATTACGATCATCGGACATGCCGTAATGATCGCCGTAAAGCATCACCAGGGAGTTTTGCTCCAGGCCAGAAGACTTCAAGTAGGCGAAGAACTCCGCTAGCGCCGAATCAAGATAATGGGCCGTTTGGAAATACCCGTTAACGTAAGTGTCATCAGTGCCCGCATCAGGAAAGTCCGTGTCTTGATCGGTGATAAAGAACGGGAAGTGATTGGAGGTGGTGATGATTTTACTGTAAAACGGCTGCTGGAGATGTTCCATGTACTTGATGGTTTCGCCGAACATCAATTTATCCTTGATGCCATAAGCCGTTGCCGCACCATCTTCGTGGTTGTAAAAATTCCCATCAAAGAAATAGTTATAGCCGAGGCTCTTATAGACATTATTGCGATTCCAGAAGTTGCCGGAACCACCGTGGAACACCGCACTCGTGTAGCCGGCGTACTGCTGAAGCAGCGAAGGCGCACCTTGGAAGGTGTTATCGGTACCCAGCGAGGAGAAGAGGGAGCCTGAAGACAACCCAAAGGTGCTCGTTTCCAGCATATTCTCAGCATCCGAGGTTTTACCAATCCCGACCTGGTGGAAGAAATTGTCGAAGGACAAGGTATCCTTTTCCTTGATTAGGCTGTTCAAAAACGGGGTCACTTCTTGGCCGTTCACTTTTTGGCCAATCAAGAATTGCTGGAAACTTTCCAGATGGATAATGATGATGTTTTTGCCTTTGGCCGTACCAAAATAGGCTTGGTTGGGCGCGGCGTAGTGACTCTTGGTGTAGTTAAGCACCGTGTCCATATCGGCACTGTCGGCGTTGGCCCGGACTTGATTATTGCGCGCAGTCTGCAAGCCGTCATACACCGTGAACGGGGCGAGGCCGAGGTATTTGACCACGTAATTATGGTCGAAGGTCAAAGAAAGCAGCTTCGGCCGGTTGAGCTCGCTGGTCGCCATGGTGACGCCGAAAAAGGCCACGGCCACGAGGCTGACGGCTTGCGGCAGGTGGTAGGCGGGCTGCTCGTGATCGAGTTTCATCCCAAAATGCGGCCAACGTAGCGCTTGATGGTTAATAAACGCCCAGAGATTGCGAATGCCGTAGCCCAAATAAGCCAAAACGGCCAAAATCAGATCTAGGCCGTAAAGGACATCCCGGCCAATCATCATATTCAGCGAACTGGCTCCGAGGCCTTGTGAGACCTTGGATACCGACAGCATGGTGTTGATGGTCAAAAAGTCGCTGAACTCGCGGTAGTATAAAACATTAGCAAACAGTAGCAGATTTAATAGTAAGTAAATGATCACCCCGACCGCATAAGCTCGCCGTGGTTTGCGTACATATAGCGCGATTGAAAGCGCCGCTGCGCCAACCCCAAGCGGATTGATGATCAGCAGCAATTGTTGAAGAAAGCCGGTTGCACCGAGGGAAAAATCCACATAATAAGCAAATAAGGTCTTCACCCACAGCAGGCCGAGTAGGATGGCCAAAAAGCCCAGCCGCGTGGTCCGGCAACGTTCGATGAAATGTTTCACGGCGATCCTCCTCGTAATGATAGTCGCAATCATTGTACCTGTCTGAGCAGCGGCGGGCAAACCAAAACCCGGCATCTGTCGGTTTCGTAAGAATGATTTAAACCATAATCGGCCGCTGAAAGCGCCGCCTAGCAATTGATACAATCAACGTGAATGACTTTGCAAAGGAGGGGTGGGGATGTTATTTCTGGGTCCGGTGTATCGCTATGTGCAAGCGCAACTGGAAGGGCGCATCAATCATTGGCCGCTGGTGCGCTTGATTATGTATAGCCTGGATAAAACCCTCCTTTACTTAGCCTTATTTTTGCTCCTGCGTTTAGGCCTCAAGCTATTGTTTCATCGGCGGTTTGACGCTTGGCATGAAGTGAAAGTCATCTTATTCAGTGCTTATGTGATTTTACTGTTGATGCTGACGGTGTTCCGCCAGTGGTACTATCCCTGGCAACTTCACTTTTACTGGGAGAGGCCGCTCAGCGCCATCAATTGGACGCCGCTGGTGAACACCTTCAAGTTGCGGCTAGGGAGCCAGATCGATCTGTGGTATCAATCTTTTGGCAATGTGCTGTGGTTCATTCCCTTTGGCTTCGGTCTCCCTTCGCTGCGGCGGACCAAGATTGCCGCTTGGCGGGTGGTCGGCTGGGGCTTGTTGTTATCCCTGGCCATTGAATCGCTCCAGTTCGTTCTCGCTTCTGGGGTGGCAGACATCGATGATGTCATCTTTAATACGATTGGTACCATCCTCGGCTTTGGCTTGTGGCGCTTGCTGTCACCGCGGAGCCGCAAGCGTTGACCTGATTTAGCGTGGCTAAATCAGGTTTTTTGATGGGACCACGCAGCACCAGCTTTCTGAAAGTGGCAACCAATCGGCTCAATATTTGAAAGCACCAATGCAAATTGTCTACACTAATGTAAAATATTTGAAAAATAAACTATTTTTTCATCGCTGGTGGTATGGGTAAAATAACGCGGCTGTGGTTGGCTTTTTCGCTGAATTGGTCCGGTCCAATATTGTGATGGGTAAACGGTTCCATAGGCTCGAGCCGTGAGCGGCAGGCTTGTTTTGAAAACGAAATCACGCTAGAATATATTGTTAACATTTTGCCTTGTGCAAAATTCAATGGAATGAAAAGAGGAAAATACACATGGCAATTATCATTGCGTTGATTCCCGCGCTTGCGTGGGGGTCAATCGGGCTGATCAGCGGTAAATTAGGCGGTAACGCCTATCAGCAAACCTTAGGCATGACCTTTGGCGCCTTGATTTTCGGCATCGGTACCTATCTGTTTACGCAGCCCGTGCTGGATACGAAGGTTTGGGTGCTGGGTATTTTGTCTGGCCTGTTTTGGAGTGTCGGCCAGTCGCAGCAGTTCCAAGCGATGAAATACATCGGCGTTTCCTTGACCGTCCCGATGTCCACTGGGATGCAGTTGGTGGCGAATACCTTGGCTGGCGCGTTGCTGTTTGCCGAATGGAAAACGGGCAAAATGGTCATTTTGGGCCTTTTGGCGTTAGTCTTCTTGATTGCTGGGGCAATTTTGACCTCGCGCAAGGAGAAAACTGGCGAACCAGGCATCGTTAATTTTAGTGGTGGCCTGCGCGCTTTGATCATTTCCACCGTGGGTTATGCCGGCTATACCATTATCGTTAAAGCCGGGGCGCTTGGGGCCTCTGCCGTGGTGCTACCGCAAGCAATCGGCATGGTGATTGGCGCACTGCTGTTTTCCATCGGTCATCAAGCCTTCGCTAAGGCCACCGGCAAGAATGTCATTACCGGTTT
This sequence comes from Lacticaseibacillus suilingensis, assembly GCF_016861845.1. Taxonomy (GTDB): domain Bacteria; phylum Bacillota; class Bacilli; order Lactobacillales; family Lactobacillaceae; genus Lacticaseibacillus; species Lacticaseibacillus suilingensis. The sequence continues at coordinate 36,809 of NZ_BOLV01000015.1, read as the reverse complement.
GGTCTGGGGGCTAGGGAATGTCTTTATGCTGGTGTCGATGGCGCAGGTCGGGCTGGCGATTTCTTACTCGCTGTCCCAAATGGGCATTGTGATTTCCACCTTTGGCTCCATCTTCCTGTTGGGCGAACGCAAGACCCAAAAGGAAATGGTTTGGATCACCTGCGGCTCGGTTTTGATCATCGCAGGCGGCGTTGTGCTGGGCCTGATGAAGTAGCGCCGTTACTTGCTTAAGACTTGTTTTTTTCAAACGGCCTACCTTGCATTTTGCAACCTAGACCATTAAAGTTGAGTTTGTTGAAATGCAATCAATAGGAGGAAAGAATTCACATGGCTCATATTTCATTTGATTCATCTAAGCTCACCAAGTTCGTTCATGACAACGAACTCGGCGAGATGCAAGCAATGGTCACCGCCGCCGACAAGGAATTGCGCGAAGGTACCGGTGCTGGCAACGACTTCCGCGGCTTCCTTGACCTGCCCGTTGACTACGATAAGGACGAATTCGCCCGCATCAAAGCAGCAGCTAAGAAGATCCAAGACGACTCCGAGGTCTTTGTGGCCATTGGGATTGGTGGCTCTTACTTAGGGGCGCGGATGGCTGTTGATTTCTTATCCCACACCTTCCGTAACTACGAACCAGGTCGTAAGCTGCCAGAAGTATACTTCGCCGGCAACTCCATCTCTGGTTCCTACCTGGCCGACCTGGTTGACATGATTGGCGATCGGAGCTTCTCCTTGAACGTCATTTCCAAGTCTGGTACGACCACCGAACCTTCCATCGCTTTCCGCGTGCTGAAGGCCAAGTTGATTGAAAAGTATGGTAAAGATGGCGCCAAGTCCCGTATCTATGCCACAACCGATCGCGCTAAGGGCGCTTTGAAGAGCGAATCCGATGCTGAAGGCTACGAAGAATTCGTTGTGCCTGATGACTTGGGTGGCCGTTACTCGGTTCTTTCTGCTGTTGGTCTGCTGCCAATCGCTGTTGCTGGTGGCGACATCGATCAGTTGATGAAAGGTGCCGCTGATGCCCGCACGGAATACAGCGATGCTGATTTGACCAAGAACGAAGCCTACCAGTACGCTGCTTTGCGCAACATCCTGTACCGGAAGGGTTACACCACTGAGCTGCTGGAAAACTACGAACCAACGCTGCAATACTTCAGCGAATGGTGGAAGCAGCTCATGGGTGAATCCGAAGGCAAGGACCAAAAGGGGATTTACCCATCAAGTGCTAACTTCACCACTGACTTGCACTCCTTGGGCCAATACATCCAAGAAGGTCGCCGCAATCTGATGGAAACCGTCGTTTGGGTTGAAAAGCCAAACCACGACGTTGAAATTCCAGCAGAACCAGGCTCTTTGGATGGCTTGACTTACCTTGAAGGCCGTAAGATGTCCGAAGTTAACCGCAAAGCTTACGAAGGCGTTGTGCTTGCTCATACCGATGGCGGCGTGCCAGTGATGACCGTCAACATCCCACAGCAAGATGCCTACACCTTGGGCTACACGATCTACTTCTTCGAAGCTGCCGTTGCCATTTCTGGCTACCTGAACGGGATCAACCCATTCAACCAGCCAGGGGTAGAAGCATACAAAAACAATATGTTTGCCCTGCTTGGCCGTCCCGGTTTTGAAGATATGACCAAGGAATTGAACGCACGCCTGTAATGACGCGGGTTACAGCAATTTTTAAACCGATGTGAATGCAAAAAAATGACGCCCATAAATGAGCGTCAACGGCCAACAGTTGGCAAAATCGTTGATACGAGCGTCAATGTTAGTTGATTTTTGGAACCCGTTTCGGGTTCTTTTTTTTGCCATCGGCCAAAAAATCATTCAGCTTGACGGCGGCCCGCTGTTTGATGGTCGGGGTTACCTCCGCATATATGAGCGTGGTGCTGACGTCCTTGTGTCCGAGAACATCTCTGATGTCCTCAAGCGGTACCCCGGACTCGCGTAGGAAGACGCCGAGGGTGTGGCGGAGGTCGTGGATGACGATGCGCGGCAGGGAAACACGCTTGCGAATGCGCTCAAATGCGCCGTTGGTTGACCGGTCGCGAAGCACCTTGCCCCGGAAGCGGCCGTTGACGAAACGAAATATGAAGTCATGACTAGGCTGCACCCTTGCCTCATTATCAAGCGACACGATGGTCGGTTGCGGGTACCACTCATGGTTGAGGTCGATGAGGGCGGCGCGTAGTCGGTCGGTCATGTATATGGTGCGGTTTGATGTCGGAAACTTGGGGTCATCTAGTATGATCTCGCCGGTATGCTCGCCAGTCTCCGCTCTGTACAAGCGGGTTTTGTTGATCTCAACCGTGTTGGCGGTGAAGTCGACATCGTCCCAGCGGAGCGCCATTGCTTCACCCTTGCGGAGTCCGAGGTCGAGAATGGTCAGGAAGAAGTAGTACCAGACCGGTTCTTTTTCGTCCTTGGCGGCGTCCAAAAAGGTACTGGCCTGCTCGCGAGTCCAGTAGTGCAGCTTACGTTTGGCGGTACCGGCGGAACGCGGAAACTCGACCCCGGCGGCATTGTTCTTCGAGATATAGCCGAGCTTCACAGCCTTCTGGAGCGCGTTACTCAGTGTGCCGTTGATGATGTTCACCGTGTTTCGGGAAAGGGGAGCGCCCTTTTCGCCGCCGTGGTCGAGCATCTCAATGATGAACCGCTGGTGAACGGCAGGGGTGTATTCGCCAAAAGTGTAATGCCCAATTTTTGGGACGAGGTAGTGCTCGACATTGTAGCGGTAGACAATCATGCTGCCTTCTTTGACGTTCACCTTGAAGTTTGTGACCCAATCGCGGAGCCAGTCTCCAATGCGCATGTTGAGCCTATATCCGGAGTGAGCCGGGTTGTTGATGGCCGCGCCTGCCTGAACCTTCGCCCAAGCGTTGGCTTCATCGTATGAGCGAAAGCCATCGCGCTTCATGTTTTTTGCCTTGCCCGTGGCCGGGTTCGTTCCGGCGTATAACTGGACGCGGTAACGTTGCTGTCCATTTTTTAGCTTGTAGCCGCTGATTGATGCCATTTGTTCACCTTATTTCTGGAATTGTAGGAATATCGTTACAAACTGGTGTTCGGTCGATGCTTGAAATAAAAGCCCCGCTACGGGGCTGATTTTCCGTTACTTCATGCTTGACTGAGTTTTACCGGACAAAGCATCGTTCGTGAATGTGACGTTGAAATTTGCACCAAAGTCGCCTTTAACGCCTGATGTATACCCCGCTGTAACCGTCTTGCTACCACCGATTAAGGATTCATCATAGTAATCAGGTTGACCGTATTTGGCTGTGAAATCTGCATATTTCATGCCGTTCTGCCAGCTATTAAAAGTGGCCAAGTCGATTTTCTGCTTGCGCGAAAGCTTGAAACCAGTCAAGTTCTTCCCGAAAGCTTTTCCGTTTGTAAATGAAACAATTATGTTGGCACCGAAACCGCCCTGAACGTTGTCCCAAGTTAGAAGATCGGTTTTGACACCGTTTGTCGTGTCGGAAGATGATGAGCTTGGCTCGCCGAATTCTTGCTTGAGTTGATCTAGTGTTGCGCCTCCTTCGGCACCTTGCATTAAATCTCCAAGCTTGATTGCATCAAACTGAGATCGGGTGATTTTTCCATCGTCTTTCTTTGAAGAGGATGAGCTCTTGGAGGCTTGAGATGACTTAGCGGTGGAGTCGTCGTTTTTCTTGTCGTCCTTACCACCACCCATTGCGCCGCCAATTGCAGCGACAATAATAATTGCTAGAACCCAAAACCAGATGCGCTTATAGAATGGCTTTTTGACCTTATACTGCTTCCCATCGGCGCCAGTAACTTTCTTTGCCATTTTTATTCCCCCTAAGGTGTCAGCTTTTACCGTCATCAGTATTTGGACGTAAGTTATTGTGTTTCATTCATTCTAATTTTAAGTGAAGAATGGTATTCTATGACTGAAACCAGAAAGGGGCATAGCCATGGAAAACTCATTCATCATCCAAAACGGCCATGTAATTCTGAACGGTGTTGAGGTTACCCATATCAAGAATTTAGATGTACATGTGCACGGCAATGAAAAGCCAGAGATTACGCTAAGTTTCCGTGCAGCTACTTTGGATACATCGTTTTCTCAATCAAGTCCGAGATGACATTGGAAGCAACCGATATAAGAGTTTGGAGAGAAGTGGAGCCAATTTTGGCAGCCACTTTTTTTGTTTTATTCCAGTTTGTGTCCGATCGAATGTCGGCGAGAAATTGGTGACCGGCTGGTGTTAAATCTTGAATACTGAAACCGGCCATATAAAATTTCACACGGCTTAGTAGCCCGGATTCGCCTGCTTGGCGAATGTGGTAGAGCAGCTTTTGCTTACCGTATTTTTGAACAAGGCCGTCAGTTGAAAAGTCTTTTGGCTCCACGTCGTTATCAAACGTCGTGTGGCGTTCGACGGTCAGCAAGATGTCACGTATACAATCAGGATCTAGTTTCATATTGCCTCCGCATGGTTTTGTTAGCGGTAGTAGTTTTTGATTTCATCTTCTGCCATACCGACAAGTGGTTCAGGTACGTGGAAGGCGTCCATGAAGTTTTGGCTGTTGGCGTCCTCCGGATCGGTGTCAGCGAAGTACATCGGCACCAGTATGTGGAAGGCCGTGCGGTTAGCTTCGGCTTCCTGTCCCTGCTTGAGCAGGGTGAACATATACATGAAGCCGCTGTGCTGGTTAAGTATGTGACCAACCTCGTGCGCCGCTTGGAGCGGGAGCTGGGCTTGGTCGTGGAAGTTCATATTGATGACGATGCGGCGCGCGTCAGGGTTCGATGCGCACGGGGTGTCTGAACAGAAATCGTTTGAGCATTCTACCCCTATGCCATGCTCAAAGGCGTAGTTCAGAACCTGCGTCAGGTAATCATTCATCGTCTTTTTTGGAACCCCGCAACAGCCGCCTCATCAGTTCGATGTCTTCGGGCGGGATAGGGCGACCCTCAAAGGACATGATGACGTTCTTGTCGGCGAGATCAACGGCTGATTTATTGCCAGCCGGTATACGTGTGTCTGTGAGGCCGAGAATATAGTCGGTTGTGACGTGGAAGAAATCCGCAAGCTGTTTCAAATCATCATTACTTATTGTACGGCGGTCATTTTCCCAGCTCGTGATGGTGCTCTGGCTTACATTTAGTTGGTTTGCGAGCATAGGTTGAGTTAATGACCTCTCTTTGCGGAGCTTGGAGATTCGTTCGCCGGTGGTCATACAATCACCTCCTACAAATCAGTATATTATTACTTAAAGTAATCACAATATTTTTTTGAGTAAATGTACAAAAAGAGCTTGCAAAGTACGCAGAGTAGTAATACTATGGGTACATAGCAAAGGCAAGAAGGGAGGAAAAGAAATGGGATTAAAAGAATTTCGCGAAAGCAAGGGCATTACTCAAGAAGACCTTGCAGTGCGTGCAAACATTTCGCAAAGCATGGTTCAGGCGATTGAGAGCGGACGGCGCAAAGGTTCCTTCAGCACGCTGAAGGAAATTGCCAATTCTCTTGGGATTAGCATGGATGAGCTTTTTCGTGCCATTGATACTACTCAGGGTACAAAGGAGGCAGCACGATGAACCAGAACGCGAAGTTATCACCAATCATGTACGACTTGGGAAACGGTATTCACACCCGCGACCGTCAAGAGTATCTGCGGCACATGCGCCAGAGCGATGAGTACCGCGAAATGATGATTGCTCTTGGCCGTGAAGATGAGCTAAAGGAGGTGAGCATCTATGAACCGTAAGGAGAAAATCACTGTAATCTACGAGTACTTCCAGCGCGCCGGTCGTGACTATACCATCAAGCAACTGGAGCGGAAATCAGATCACTTCATCGACAGTGCACTTATGTTGATCGAGAGCGATGAAGAGAAAGAGATGGACGAACAGGTCGCCAGCATCTAGTCAAGGCATACATGTTTTGACAACTGTAAGTGTAAGCGAGTGGCTATTGGAAGCAGCGGGGGACTTTTCCAAAGCAAGGAGAAATCGCAATGAAACTCAAAATCGGAAGTAACTTAACGGCGGCGCTTAGCCGCACCGATGGCACACAGCGTTGGCTGGCGGCCATGATGGGGAAGGGCAAGAGTAGCGTGAACAACTACGTCAACAACTCGCCAGTGAGTGCAGACGATGCGGTGAGCATGGCACATGTACTCGATGATGACCAATTCTCGCAAGAGCTTGGAAGCCTCATGCTTGGCCTCATCAAGTCGTTCACCGGCTCCAAGATACCAACCAACATGTCATCACTACTGGATTATGACGACTTCGAGGAAGACGAGGAAAAGCAGTATCTGAAAGCGAGACACATTCGCATGGTTATAAGCAATCCAGAGACACTAGACGACCAAGAACGCGAAGTCCTAAAGACCTACCTGTTCGAGAAACTGGACAGCACCATGATGGACTTGACGGTGCTCACGGCAGGAGCTGACCGGTTAGGTACTACACTGGCGGCGCTACTACACGAGCGCATGCCAACCTATGTCAAGATGCACTACATCAGAAGGGAGGACATTACATGGTCACAGAAAAGGTGACAGACCTGCGGAAACTCAAGCAGATGCCGGAACCGACCATCGTACAGCGGCAACAGGCCGTAGCACGCAAAAGGCCAACGCATCGAAAGGTAACTATGCTGATGCGAGCTAAAGAGCTTGCAGAGTTCGCTCATGTGTCAGCATCAACGGTCACGCGTTGGAAGCAAGGCTGGACTGGTGAACCACTCAAGTTTGAGGGGCCGGGAGAAGCCCAGACGGTTGATCTTGACTACTTCATTCAGTGGCGAGAACGCAATTCCGGCAGAAAGATGATTAACCCAAAACGGAGGCAGGAAGCATGAAACACCCATGGATAATCATTACAAACGCATTTGAAGACTTCATGGCTAAGCACCCAGCGGCCGCAGACTTCTTCAACTGGTATGAGCAAGACATCGACCCAAGCGACCCAGCCAGCTACCCCGAAGAAACGGCGAACTTCTGGCAGGACACAAAAAAAGCCCCAGCGGAGGCAACCGCAGAGGCGAAAGAAACTAAACAAAACATTATTTACCTCAGTTTAACACGACAGCAACCAAAGCGAAAGGTGGTGCGCTGATATGGACGATGAACTGAACGCAGACCTCGAAGACTATTACGAGGACGAGATGCAGGACAAACTCACAGCACTGCTAGAAGCAACGGAGGAAAAGGCATGACAAACGAATTAACCGCACCACAAGACCTAAAGTATCAGGTCGATTACAAGCCAAGCACGATCACCATTAACAACTACGACGACTTGAAAGCGCAGGTTGCCGCGTACGCATCAAAGTACAGTAACTTGGTTGTGACGGACGGAACGCTAAAAGACGCTCAAGACTCACTGGCAAAGCTACGCAAGTTCAAAGCTGCCATCGACAGCCAGCGCAAGGAAGTCAAAAAGCAATATAACCAACCGCTTCACGATTTTGAAAATCAGGTCAAGGTGCTCACCGGAGAAATTGACGCTACCATCGTACCAATCGACAGTGCCGTCAAGACGCTTCAAAAAGCGGCAGAAGATGAACGACACGACAAGCTGCTGGCTTACATCGGAGAGCTTGCGCCATCCTACAAGATTGACGTTACGGACGTTGAGTTAGAGGACGGATGGGACAAAGTCAATATGTGGACGCCAACAGGCAAGCCAACGATTGGTCTCACCCGTGCGATCGGGGCCAAGCTGAAAAGCATGGTCGACCAACGCGAACGAATTGCATCGGATAAGGCGGCCACTAAGGCATACGCAGATGCCAACAACCTAGATGCCTATTCTTGGCTGCAAGAAATCGAAGCCGGTGCCACCTTTGCTGAACTCCGAGTTCGTATGGACGCGGCGCTGATGCAGCGTAAGAAGGATGAAGAACGCGCACAGCGCGCCAAAGAGGCCGCAGACGCGATTGCCAAGGCCAAGCAGGAACAGGTAGGCAATACCACGATTGACCGTGAGACGGGCGAAATTGTGCCACATCCGGAGCAAACAAGCCTAATTGATGAAGAACCACAGCAACAAGCGCCGGTCTACACCCGTGCATTCCGCGTCACAACAACCGAGGAAAAGATGTGGGCACTGGCCGACTTCATGAAGGCCAACAAAATCAGCTACGAATCAATCAAGGAGGCATAACCATGAAACGCTCTGAAAAGACTATTGAACTCATCAAAGACATGCGCAAGTTTCGTACTCAAGTTAAGCAACCAGACAAGAACGCCACGAACCCATTTACCAAGTCGAAGTATTCTGACCTTTCAGCCGTCATCAAGTCCGTTGACGCTGGCATTCAAAACACCGGCCTCTCATGGACGCAGGACGTTTCAAACGATCAGGGCGGCGTCACAGTGCAGACCATCATCTTTCATGACAGTGGCGAATACATCGAGTTCTCACCACTGACTATGCCAGCAGGAAAGGGCACCGCGCAGGAGCTTGGGAGCGCTGAAACCTACGCACGGCGCTACACCCTCCAGACAGCCTTCGGGCTTGTCGGTGATGCTGACGATGATGGAAATGCCGCATCAAATCGCCAAGCCCAGCCTAAGCAAGAACAGCCACGGCGCGCACCAGCACGGCGTTATGAACAGCAGATCGTCCCGGCAAAGCCTACACAGCCTGCCGAACCTGTTGCTACTGCCGAGCAAAAGCAACGTTTGCTCGAGTCGCTCAAGGAGTTTGCCAAGGTGCGCGGCCTTGATGGCAATGATGTATTCACCACCGTAGTGGGCGAATCGAAGCTTGGACCGGTCAAGTGGGGACAGATGACAGAGGCACAATATCAAGCCGTATCTGACGCCTTCCACCATATGTCAGCAGTTGCCCCGGATCCACAACCGGAGCCAGTTGCTGACGAACCAGTAGCCGAACCAGAGCTTCCATTCTAGGAGGCACAGCAATGACAAACGATAAAACAGGGTAGGGGGTGATCTGTTGGACTACTTCAAGCAAAGACGAGCTTACCGCAAATTGCTCACAGAAGAATTGAGCCTCTCATTAGGCCAGAACGTTTTGTATCGCGAACTATTGGACTACGCGAATGACGAAGGCAAGATAGACGAACAATTCAAGTTGCGCAATTCGGTATTGGCAAGTCGCACGTCACTAACGGAACAAGGCTTGAGCCAAGCACGTAACCGCCTAGTGCAGGAACACTTGATTGAATACACCCCAGGCAAAAAAGATAAAACAGCCCCAGCTTACAAACTAGTAAAACTCTACAAAGAGTTTACCAAGCCGTTGGGCAACAGCTTACCAGCTAGTTACAAACCTGTTGACCAGGTTGTTGGGTCATCTGTTGGTCAGGTCGTTGAACATAGTACTTTACTATTACCTGACAAAGACAAGACAAAAGATAAAAACCATAGTCCGGCTAGCGCCGAACCGCATGTCGACTTCGACAAGCTATTTGAATATCTCAACGAAAAGAGCGGCAAACACTTCAAGAATACGGCTACCAACCGGAAGCTAGTTCATGAGCGGCTACGGGAAGGCTTCACGCCAAAGGATATTCAAACTGCCATCGACAACGTGACTGCGGGGTGGCTTGGCACTGACATGGAGCAGTACATCAGGCCGAGCACCATTTTCCGCGCATCGAAGTTTGAGGGCTACGTGAACAGCGTGCCGCGTGTGGCTAAACCACAGCAAAGCGGCGGCAAGCCCCAGCGGCAGGAAGCCACTCCAGACTGGATGAAGCCCGGCTACAAAGCGCCAAAGCAAGAGGCCACAGATGACCAAAAGAAAGAGCTGGCTGAAAACTTGGCTGCGCTGGAGGAACTGCGAAAGCAAAAGGAGAAAGCTGAATGAATAACCTAGTCATCATGCACGACCGGCAGGCGGTCACCACTAGCCTGCAAGTAGCCGAAACGTTCGGCAAAAATCACAACCATGTGATGCGAGACATTAAGAACCTAATCGAACAATCTGGCAGTCCAATTTTGGCCCGCCAAATGTTCGCCGAAAGTGCCTACGCAAATCGTGGCAAGCAATACCCGATGTACTACATGAACCGCGACGGCTTCACGCTACTGGCTATGGGTTTTACGGGCAAGCAGGCCATGGGATTTAAGCTCCAGTACATCGAGGCCTTCAACTCAATGGAAAGGCAGGTTCGCTCGGGCGTCCCGCAGACGCTTCCAGAGGCATTGCGCCTTGCGGCAGACCAAGCAGAACAGATTGAGAAACAGCAGGAGCTAATCGCTATTCAAGCACCAAAGGCCATCTTTGCCGATGCGGTGGCAGTCAGTCACACCACCATCTTGATTGGTGAGCTGGCAAAGTTGCTTCGCTAAAACGGCGTTGACATTGGCCAGAACCGTTTATTCCAAACACTTCGTGAGCAGGGCTATCTCATCAACCGCAAGGGGACTGATTGGAACCAGCCAACCCAACGGAGCGCAGACATGCAACTGTTCAAAGTCAAAGAAACAGCCATCAATCACAGCGATGGCACCGTGTCCATCAGTAAGACCGTGAAGGTTACGGGCAAGGGTCAGCAGTACTTCATCAACAAATTTCTCCGCAATGGGGTGGCTTAGATGATGCAGGCCAAGCCGCACAGTTAGCGGAGCTAGACAAACTAAGACAGGAGCATGACGCATGACATTAAAAACAGCAAGAATTGGCGAAACGGTACTGGTGCACGAGTATACGGCGGGCTTCGATGCACTGCCACCATACGAGAAGAGTTGGAATAACTTCCACGGCGTCTACGTGCGGAACCGTGAGCACGTCATCATCGTTGATGTTCGCAACTCTGACGAATTGACACGGCGGCAGAAGACGGCGTGTGCGGGGCGCATTGCGGTGAACAAGAAGTTCGTTGATGAAAAAGTCTTAAAGAGTGAGCCAGTTCAGGCAGAGCCATTTGTTCGGCGTGATCCGGAGAAGGTAGCAAAGGCCAAGCAGGAGGCGCGCGATGAGAAGTATCGGCGGCTTGGCGACCAGCTTCGAGCGCTGGCAAATCGTGGCTATACGATGGCCCAGGCATCACACGAGCTGGGCATCGGCGCGAGCCTGCTTGCCGCCGCTCGCCGAGGAAGGGACATTGATACACGACCACACTTCCACCTCCAGTGGCTCAAGCCAGACGGCAGCATTGAGTACATCGCCAAAATCGACACGGCGCGAAAGCGGCACATCGTCAAGTACGCCTTCCAGGGCGAAGAGAAAAACGAATGGGGCATCTTTCACTCCGGCAACTGGTTTGAGGCCGAAGACGGAACCATTAAGCCATCAGAGTCCACCGAGGCATCCAACGCATGGCGGCGTTGATCTACATCGCACTGATTATCGAAACGGCCTTGCTGGTCGTAGCTTGGGGGAATAAACGCAAATGAAAATCGAAAAAGTAAAAAACGGACTTGAGTACATCACATTCGTACTGGCAATCGTGATGATTGCGGCTGGCGGCTGGTTCTTCTTCTACGGAAGCCCATTCAAGGCTTTCTTCCTGATGATGTGTTCAAACATCATGCTCACGCTCGTTATCCTGACGAGGCATGAAGCATGACTTGGCGGGGTAATAACAAGTACAACGCGAAGAAGACGGAGACCGCAGACGGCAAGATTGCTGACAGCATGGCTGAGGCGGCGTACTACAACCAACTTCTTCGGCAGGGAGTGCGATTTACCTACCACCAGAGCTTTGAGATTCTACACAGCTTCACGCTCAACCGGAAGCAATACTCGAAGCGGGTGTATACACCGGACTTCTGCATCTACGAAGGCGATAATTTGGCCAAGGTTGTAGACGTGAAGGGCGGCACCGCCACGATGACAGATAGCGCCAGCCTACGCATCGCAATCTTCATGCGGCGCTACGGATTGCCGGTGACGGTGGCCAGGTATGACTATAAGACAGGCCTGTTCAGCGAAGAACAGGCGTAGGAGGACAAATGGACTATACAAAATCAGTTGAGGCATGGGCAGAAGCTCATGGCCTTGACGTATGCGACCCAAAGGCCCAGATGAGCAAGCTCATGGAAGAGGTCGGAGAGTTGGCAAGGGGCATCAACAAAGGCAATCGTGACCAGACAAGCGACAGCTTGGGCGATATTCAAGTTGTGTTGACCGTATTGGCCCTACAAGTGGGTTTGCATCAAGACACGTGTTTCCATCTCGCCTACAACGTTATCAAAGACCGCCAAGGCAAGATGGTGAATGGTGTGTTCGTGAAGGAGGCTGATCTCCATGATTAATAGCATCGCACTAACAGGCCGCCTGACCCGTGACTTGGACTTGCGCTACACGCAAAGCGGCACCGCAGTCGGCACGTTCACGCTGGCAGTTGACCGGCAGTACAAGCGGGACGGTGAGCCAACAGCGGACTTCATCAACTGTGTGATCTGGCGCAAGAGCGCGGAGAACTTCGTCAAATTCACCCGCAAAGGTTCACTGGTGGGCGTAGAAGGACACATCCAAACGCGCAACTACGACAACAACCAAGGCCAGCGCGTCTATGTGACCGAAGTAGTGGTCGATAACTTCGCACTGCTGGAACCGAAAGGCACGCAGGCCACCCCAGAGGCCACAAATCAGCCGCAGACGGCGCCACAACATACTGGCGGGAATAGTTATGTGCCACAGCCTAAACCAGCGCAAACGGCACCGAAGGCGGCAAATGACCCGTTCGCAAGCAATGGCAGGCAGGTAGACATCAGCGATGATGATCTGCCGTTCTGATGGAGGCATGACATGGCAAATGAGCTAACGGAGCAAGAGAAGGCGGCCAACGAATGGTACTTCAAACACTTTGACCCAGACCACTACAAAGAAATCAGGCTACTGAACCGTGGCAAAATCATTAAGCTGTACACCACTTTGAACGCTTGGTACTAGGATGACGAAGATGCAGAGGTTGCTTTCGAAACCGCCACACGGTTTGGCGAGCACGTGACAAGCGTAGCTGTTGACCACAAGAGGTACAAGATGATAGGCGGAAAGGTTCGGCGTATAGCAAATATGGAGGCATCGAAATGAGCTTATATGCAGTGAAGAACGATGAAGGCAAGTGGCTTTGCATCGAGGCCAACGGTAGCCATTATTGGAGCCGCGATGACGGTGACTTCTTCGACCAACATGACGCTGACACGCTTGCCCACGTGTATGGCGGCCAAGTAGTTCCCTTGATCGAGGCCCCGGCGAAGGTCGTGGTGAGCGAAGAGGAAGCGGAAATGCTGAAACGGGCGAAAACAAGCGGATATCCGGTGTCTGCAATCTCTGGGTGGTGTGACGAAGGCGAGGAAGACCATACTGCCGAAGACCGCTTCATGCGCGCCTACGTCAACGGCTGGACGGTTGAGAAACCTAAACGGTACGTGCTGCCAATGCCATACGGAGCTGACGACGATGATCCAGATCAAAGCCATTACGCGGTGGTAAATAGAGAATATCATGCTGGGCCCGCGTGGCATCAGGGACCTTGCGTTTCATTTAAGAAAGCACGGGAGCATTACACCGTCACCCAGGCCGACATCGACGCGGCGCCTGACTGGGTTAAGGCAATCACACCTGTGGAGGTGACTGACGATGAGCAATGAGACGAAGCGGGAAGTGTTCACTAGAGTTAATAAGTTTGCCCGTGAGCTTCGCGTTTATGATTCTGAACTCATGGAATCTAAAAAGGAAATCGATAGAGATTATCAGGAAGATATGTCTGCATATGACGCCGCGTTGCCAGATTATCTGCCGGTGCTTCCGAAAGTCGTAAGTGATGCAGTCAAGTTTTATTGGACAACTTATGGTAGTGAAAAAGGTTTAACGGACTTATTGTTTGATCTAGTTGAACCATGGCGTATCAGCGTGGACAAGGTTGTTTCAGCAATTCATGAAGATCTTAGAAAACATTATCTACTGCATAGTGATGTAATAGCCCGTGCATGGGTACTAGGTGTCTGGCGCGTTGAGGAAACAGGAGAAATCGTGAAACTGGAGGCGGAGGACTGATGGCGTTGAGAATAGCACTAGGCGGTTACGAGCTCTGGATGACGGGCTATCGTCAAATCGCTGTCGGTAAAGCATCAACCAGCAAGAAAGGTAACACTACCTACAGTAATACTCACTATTTCAACGACATGAAGCAGGCACTTAAATATCTTGAAGCCACTCTGGTGCTGGAAGAAGACATCAAAACAGTGGACGAATGGGAAGCCGCACACAGACGCGTCATGGCCGCCGTTGATGAATGGGCAGAACAGGTTGACATGCCAAGCCTGCCCATACTCCATGCTGGAGGTGCGAGATGAGTAGTCCGATGGAGGAAGACCGGTTCTGGTGGCTCGCAATGGCGCTCGGCCTGCTACGCGAGCTAGAAGACCGTGAGGAGCGCGACGGGGGATACATCATACGGGAGGTGCGAGATGAGACAAATTAAGTTTCGAGCGTGGGACGGTGAAAAGATGGTTGAAGTCGCCGAACTTCACCTCAACACCAAAGAGTTACTGGTAGACGATGAAGAGTGGCTGAGCATGCGCCATTCACCACTCATGCAATTTACTGGCCTGCACGACAAGAACGACAAGGAAATCTACGAAGGTGACATTGTCAGGTATCACATGACCAGATCGTTTGGAGAGCACTATGACCCACTCACGCTTGGCTTCATTGGCACGGATTGGGATATTGATGCAGATATCATTGGCAAGGTGTCAATTTGGCCGTCGAATGGCGTGATGATGACAAAGATTGTCACAAACGATCCAGATATGTTCAGCAAACAATATCCAGTCCCAAAACGTTGGCATGTTACACAAGATTGCGAGGTCATCGGCAACATTTTTGAGAATCCGGAGCTGATGGAGGTGCAGGATGAAAAAGCGTGACCGAATTTACAAAAAACGTAATCTACGCGCGCGACAGGAGCTGTTGCGCAGAACCACTAGCGCCATGATTTGCTGGCAGATGCCGCGGCATCGACTCATTAATCGGATGAAGGTCAAACAACGACAATACGAAAGCCTGAAACAACTGTTCAGAGCTATTGAGTATCAGTCGAAAGTGGCTTCGGGAGCTGATGGAGGTGGCCGAGCATGACGACTAAAGCTGACATAGACGCGGCGCAAAAGGCTATCAATGCCGCTAACAATGCAATCGGCAAGCTTGATCTGTGTGGCCTGTATGATTGCGCATGGCAAGCCAACAACAATTATCAACGCATCATTGATTACAACAGGGAACAGTTGGAGGTGGCCGAGCATGAGTAAGGAAACCAAGAAAGACGTGTTTAACGCAGCTGTAGAGAAGGCCGTGGGTATGACGCTGGTGGCCGGATATACATCCTATGGAGAAAAGTACCGTAAGGACATGCAGAAGCGATATGCCGCCGCCACTGACGGTGACCCGGCGTGCCCGTGGTGCCATGAGTTCGGTGACAAGTATGGTGATACAACGTACAGCGATAACCTTGGCCGGAAGGTTCACATCAAGGGCGGCATGATGTTAGCGGGCGGACAATACGAAAGCGCGCAAATGGCAATCGAAGATGGAGGAATCATTGGCATCTTTGCGGAAGGAGATGATGAAGGTTGGGAGCCGATTCACTTCTGCCCGATGTGCGGCCGCAGTCTGGGGGCAAGTCGTGATGCGTAGAATCGGTTGGAACCGCATATTGGCAATGGTAAGCAACGTGATAGCAGTTGCCTTCACGTTCTCAAGCTATCGCGACATGAATGGTGCCACGTTCCTGCTGACGTTTCTCTGCTACACAATCATCTTCTTGCTCTATGAAGTTCTGGACAAGCTGGAGGAACGCCAATGAATGACCGACATCGCCGTGTGCAGAAGCTGAGGAAACAGCAGGCGGCAGCCGAGCGCAGACGCTTGAACCGTGAGCTCCGGGCATATCTGACGGCATTCGGGAAGGTATGCAAAGGCGCAACGGTCGTATTCACACGATTTGCCGATGAGCTCAAGCACGCTATGCAGCCACAAAAATAGTGCAAAAAAATAGCGCACCACCGGCACGCTGATTGGATCTCGACAATTCAATTCTACCACAAAGGGAGTGCAGGGCATGGGGCGTTTGGTCCAATCATATTTCAGGCGGCTTGATCGCGAGGCCACAGCCAAGAATGCGGAGCGGCTGCTGGGCGATTTTAGGCACCGCGAACAGAAGGCAAAGCGGGCGGACGTGCTGGGGCTGGCATCTCCGTCACTAGATGGCATGCCGCGCAATGACACGGTCGAAAACACCGCAGAAGGGCGCATTGTCGAGCACCTAAGCGACAAAGAGTTCACCGAGCGGGTGCGGCGCGCGATTGAGTGCATCGAGAGCGATGAGGCCAAGGTGATCCTGTGCGGGCTGTACATAGGGCGGCCACTAACCGCAGAGGCTCTGATGGAGCGCCTAGCCATGAGCAACACGGCGTACTACCACGCCAAAGAGGAAGCGCTGGTGGCGTTCGCGGAAGTGTGGCCACCAGTACCGAGCGAGCTACTGGTATACAGGACGGTGAGCGACCGTGACTGAAGGCGAGTACCTTACCGTCTACGCTATGCTCTGGCAGCCGGAAGAAGAAAACGTGGACACTTACAACATGGTGAATGTAGTCATAAAGCGGAGCGACTTCAAACGCTGGATCGCTGGCGATAAGGGCGGCGCGGTGCTCACGGTCGATGATGGCAAGTGGCTGGCGGTCAAGCTGGAGAATATCGTCCAGATGAGTGCGGCTGAACCGAAATAACGACACGAGAACGATGCAAGAGCGAAACAACGGCGATGAAGAAGCGACACCACAACGATGAACAACGCGCTATATTGATAACATGCAAGTGGTGGTTCGGTAGCAACCATAAGCAAAAATAAACCAAAGAAGAGAGGTGAAGCTCCTCTCTTGTGCGGCTTAAAAACTTGATGTTGGTCGTGACGCTTGGCGCCTTGTGGGTTCGCTACCTGTGCGACCAGTTTAGAAGACGCCGTGGCGTCTTTTTTTAGTTGGAGGTTTATGCATGGACATTAATGCAATGCTTGGGGTTCGCGAGTCATACCAGGCACCGACAGCGCTCATGAAGGTGCTACTTGATAACGAACAGCGGCCCGCCTTCGTGCAAGATTACCGCGACAGTCTCCCGGACCTTGAGCATGAGCATCTACGTGAGTACTTCATGGATAACCAGTCCGACCGCAAAGGCGACAAACAGGACTACACACCAGACGCGATTGGCGAAATCATCACCGGCATTCTTGGCCAACGTGATCAAGTGCTAGATATTGCTGGCGGTATCGGTGGACTAACTATCCACCAGTGGGGAGCGAACCACAAGGGTACCTACGTTGTGGAGGAAATCAGCAGTGCTTCACTGCCGTTTCTGCTACTGAACATGTTGGCGCGTGAGATTAATGCGACCGTGGTCAACGGTGACAGCCTAGAGCGTACCGCCAAGGCCGTTTATCAGGTAGAAGGTAATTCTCTCCGCATGCTTCCGAAAACGCCTGATACGCTCAAAGAATACGAACTTAGGGGGTGGGTTGATGAGCTATGATGCTGTGATTTCAAACCCACCGTACTCACTCGATTGGAGCATGGACAAGTCGCTTACCATTGATGGCTACCCGCTAGCTCCAAAGTCGAAAGCAGACTGGCAGTTCGTGCTGGAAGGCATCGACCAGCTCAATGACAACGGCACCGCAGTCTACGTGCTACCACATGGAGTTCTGTTCCGTGGAGCATCAGAAGGAAAAATTCGGCAACGAGTTATCGAAGAAGGACACTTGGACGCCGTGATAGGTCTACCAGACAAGCTGTTCGATGTGACTGGCATTCCGGTTTGTCTGCTGGTGCTCAAGAAGCATCGGACGGATACGGACACTCTATTCATTGATGCTAGCAATGAATTTGAGAAGGGGAAGAACAAGAACGTTCTCAAGCCTGAACACGTTAGGCGAGTTGTTGAAGCCTACCATGCACGCAAAGAAATAGACAAGTACGCTCACGTAGCCACACTTGATGAAATGCGGGAGAACGACTTCAACCTCAATATTACGCGCTACGTTGACACGTTCGAGCCTGAACCCGTGCCGTCATTAACGGAAATCATGAATAACATGACTGAGATTGACGCGCAGATTACACACAACGAGCAAGACCTAGCCGACCAGTTTGCCCAGCTAGTGGCTAGCACGCCAGAGGCACAGGCCGAACTCGACAGGTTCGTTCAATTCTTCGGTAAGCGCGCTAAGCAACACAGAGAGGAGCAACTGACGCTATTATGATTGATTTCAACTCATGGGAACGCGTCAGGCTTGGCGATGTTGCAGAGTTTGGGCGTGCCAAGGCGGGACACATCTATCCGCACGGCGCCAGCACATTCCAAATCTCCGCGACCAGAGGGAAAGTCGGGTATCTCGAAAAGCCCGGAACCGTGCCAGCTAAAGACGCAGTGATTATCCCGCAGGCAGGCATCAACCCGCGTTACTTCAACATTGTGATGCAGATGAACGCCGCAGAGTTTATGCGGATATATGCGACGGGCCTCAACGTTCAGGAGCATGAGCTGGCCAACTTCCCCATTGACCTGCATAACGGGGACACGCAGGACGCCATTGTGAAGATGGTGCGGGCGGTTGACGATAAGGCCGATGAAGCACAAGCCGAGCTTCAGGCCATGCAGGGCCTCAAGGCCAAGATGCAAGACTCGCTGTTCGTGGGGTGATCGTATGTCAATGATGATGACAAAGTGCGGCTACATGTCAAAGGTTGAGGCCTCAATCATCGGGAAACTCGCCAAAGAGGAAGCTCAGAAGAAGACTAAGGATGACAAGAAGAAGCGCGGGAGGTGTGGTGATATGTGATGAAACTAAGCAAGCGGCAGAAAGCATTCGCTGATGCCTATCTTACCAACGGAGGCAACGCTACAGAGGCTGCGAGAGCCGCTGGATATTCGCCACACAACATTGGGGCTAACGCAGCGAAAACCCTAAAAAACCCTAAAATTCAAGCTTACATGAAACGGCGCCTGCAACCGATTGAACGCAAGGCTGATCTCGATGTTGATAAGGCAATTATCCACTTGCTTGACATTGGCATGGGCCGTGAGATCACTGCCAGAAGCTCGACATATGACAACATTAAAAAGACGATGCTAGAAGACACGACAATGAAATATTCGCCAGGGCCTAAGCAGCAGGTTGAAGCTCTTGAATTGTATTTGAAGTATAAGGGTATGCTCAGGAACTCAAGCAAGGAACTAGAAGATCAACAGATTGCCAAACTGAAAGCTGATGCAAGAAAGTCGAAGGCCGAGGCCGATATTTCAGAGGCCAGGGCGAGCCAGGTCACCGCCGAGCGCGGGCAAAGCAGAGTCGTATTTATCGACTCAGAAGAGGCCATGCGTCAGTACATGGAGGAACATCCTGATGAGTATGAGCACACAGGTGAATGATCCGTTCAAGCAGATAAACCCGGTGTTCTACCCGTTCTGGTTGGCACCTCAGTCTCACAAGTTGGCCAAGGGCGGCCGTTCGTCCACTAAATCTTCGGTAATAAGCCTCAAGTTGGTTCAGGATAAGATGCGCTACCCTGATGGGAACGTGGTGGCTCTGAGAAAGGTGGCCAACACGCTTCGTAAGTCGGTGTACTCACAAATCAAATGGGCGCTAATTCAGTCTGGCGTGGCCGAGCAGTTTAACTTCACTACCAACCCACTGGAAATCATTCATAAGGAATGGGGTACGGGCTTCTACTTCAGCGGTGCAGACGACCCAGAAAAGCTCAAGTCATTCAAGATACCGGTCGGGTACGTCAAAGACCTATGGTTTGAAGAAATGGATGCCTTCGATGGGCCGGCCGAGATCGACACAATTGAGGACTCCTTCATCCGTGAGGATTTGCCAGAAGGCCTGGAGGTTGGGGTGTATGGTTCCTGGAATCCACCAAAGAATCCTTGGGCTTGGATTAATGAGTATGTTGACTCGCACCGAAGCGATCCCGATTACTACATCCATCACTCGACATACCTGGACGACAAGCGTCACTACAACTCGAAGCAATTGCTGCGGAAGATTCAGCGCTACCATGACAACGATTTGGACTACTACCGCTGGATGTACCTCGGCGAGATTATTGGCCTTGGCACGAACATATACAACATGGCGCTGTTCCACAAGTTGCAGCAGGTGCCTGCTGACGATGAGATTATGGCCCTGGCCTTTTCGATCGATACCGGGCACATGCAGTCAGCCACGGCGCTCACAGTCTATGGGTTCAGCGCCAAGGGTAATGTGTATGTACTCGACACCTATTACTACTCGCCGGCACACCAGGTCAACAAGAAGCCGCCGAGTGAGCTGGTCAAGGACATGCACGCCTTCATCATGACGATGAGCAAGCAATACCCGGCCGCTCAGATAGTCAGCAAGACCATCGACTCGGCGGAAGGTGCTATCCGCAACCAGTATGCATACGAGTACCACGACAACTGGCACCCAGTGGCCAAGCTTAAAGAAGCCGACATGATAGACGTTGTTCAAGACCTGCTCGCACAAGGGCGGGTTTTTGTTTTGGAGACAGAGGGCAACGACATCTTCTTAGAACAACATCAGCAGTACCAATGGGACGAAAAGACCATTCAAAGCGATGACCCCAAAGTCATCAAGGAAAACGACCACACCTGCGACAACTTCAAGTACATGTGCTTGGACAACCGCCGCCGGTTAGGTCTCAAACGCTAGGAGGTGACGCCTGTGAGCTTCATCGACACAATCAAAAACTGGTTCAGGAAAGGAGGCGCAGCCATGGGCCTAGTCGAGAATTTGAGCAAGATAACCGACCACCCGAAAATCAACGGCGATGAACGCGAGTATGATCGCATCGACCGAGACAAGCTGTACTTCAAAGGCATGTTCCCCACTGTCAAATACTCCAACACGTATGGTGACCAAATGGAGCGGCCCTATGTCAGCCTCAACATGATGCAGGTCGTCTGCAGGCGTCTAGCAAGCCTCCTGTACAACGAACAGAGTAAGGTGTCCGTTGATACCCGGGAGCCGTCAGAAGCCGACACGGGCGACGCTACGCCCCATGACGATGAGGCTAATAAGTTCGTGCAGCAGGTGCTCAACGCCAACGACTTCGGCAAGAACTTTGAGCGCTACTTGGAGTCGTGCCTAGCCATGGGTGGCTTGGCAATTCGGCCATATGTTGACACCCAAACGGGTCAAATCAAGCTGGCGTGGATTCAGGCGCCCAACTTCTTCCCGCTGCGGGCCAACACCAACGACATAACCGAGGCTGCTATCGCTACGCCTACCATTCGCACCGAGAGCGGGAAGACAGCGTACTACACGCTGCTTGAGTTTCATGAGTGGTCACCGCTGGGCTACACAGTCACCAATGAGCTGTACCGCAGTGAGATGAAGGACCAAGTGGGCAATCGTGTGCCATTAAGCATGCTGTACCCAGACCTAGCCGACACGGTCAACATGCCAGGCTTCTCGCGTCCGTTGTTCGTATACCTCAAACCTGCTGGCTTCAACAACAAGAGTCTCAACAGCCCGCTTGGCATCGGCATATGTGACAACGCTCTTAGCACGCTCAAGCAGCTCAATGACACCTATGATCAGTTCAACTGGGAAGTCAGAAATGGACAGCGGCGCATCGCTGTGTCGGAAAGCATGACCGATGTGAAGTTCGTCAAGGGTGGCACTGAGAAGGCTAAGCAGGCCTTTGACCCAGACCAGAACGTCTTTGTCACCGTGCCAGGTGATCCAGACAAGATGAGCGTCACAGATCTCACCACGCCTATTCGTGCCAGCGACTATGTGACGAGCATGAACCAGTTCTTGAAGACGCTGGAGATGCAGGTGGGCTTATCTGCTGGCACCTTTAGCTTCGATGGCCAGTCAGTCAAGACGGCGACTGAAGTGGTCAGCGAGAACAGCATGACTTACCAGACGCGCAATAGCCACTTAACGATGGTCGAGCGTGCCATTCAAGAGCTGGTGGTGTCCATTTGTGAGCTTGGCCGTGCGACGGTAATCAATGGCGGTAGCATCTACAACGGTCCAATCCCGACCATTGACCAGGTGGCTGTGGACTTCGACGATGGTATTTTCACCGATAAGGCTGCAACAGCTGATTATTGGATCAAGTTGCAGGCTGCTGGCCTGTGCGCCGACTGGCAGGCCATCATGCACGTCCAAGGCGTTACCGAAGACCAGGCACGTAGCATTGCGGCCGAGATTGCCGGAGATACTGCCGACAACGCCACAGACCCGATAGCAGGACTATTTGGCGGTAATGGGGATGACAACGCTGGAGAAGGCGGTGATGATTAATGCCAAAGGTCACGCAGCACCAGATGGACGTCACCGAGTCATCAATCATCGACGTCTATCAGCATCTGGAGCAACAGCTCTTTGAGGACTTCGTGAACCGACTGCAGCAACATGGCATTGAAGACGTCGACCAGACCAACGTGTTGCAGTGGCAGATGGAGGTCATGAACGACCTGCACCTAGTCAACTCCGACGTAATCAACGAGGCATCAAAAGCGACTGGTATTGCCCGTGCCAAGCTAGTCGAGCTATTCCAGCACCAGGGCTACAAGGTAGTCGACCAAGAGTACAATCGGGCCACCAAAGCCACAGGAAGGCAAGTGAGCTCCATGCAGGTCAACACGACCAAGCAAGTGCTAGATGGCTATCTCAAGCAAACCTTCCAAGCGCTTGAAAACAATGTCAACCAGACACTGCTAAGCACAAATTACGGCACTAACGCGGCCACCAAGACTTATCAGCAGATAGTCAAAGAAACGACCGCTGATGTGCTTGCTGGCCTTAGAACACCTGATCAGGCGCTTAAGGCCACCATCTACCGCTGGCGCGACAAAGGCATCGACCTCGGACTAGTCGACAAAGGCGGCCATAGATGGAGCCTAGAGAGTTATGCCCGACTAGTCGTGGACAATACCAGCCGCCGTGCCTTTCAAGCGGTACGCGACCAGGCAGCCGATGACGTAGGCGTTGATACCTTCGTTATGAGCAGCCACGAGGCCAGCCGTGCTGCCTGCGCGCCCATTCAGGGCAAGCTGGTGACCACCCGGCCAGAGAGCTTCACTGATGCCAACACAGGTGAGCACTTTATCAGTCTGTACGATCACGGCTACGGCACGCCGTCAGGTACATTCGGCATCAACTGCCACCATCTCAAGTGGCTATACGTGCCAGGTGCAAGCTCAAACAACCAGCCGCAGTATGATCCAGCTGAGGCAATCGCCAAGGGGGATATGGTAGCCAAACAACGCGAACTAGAGCGTCGCATTCGAGCATACAAGCAAAAGCAAGCTTTGGCGGAGAAAATGAGCGATACTGATGGCGTGATGCGCAACCAGTTACTAGTTCGTCGCAACCAAGCGGCATTACGCAAGCTGATGAGTGATTTTGACTATCTACATCGCGACTATGCACGAGAAAAAGTATTCACACATTCATACTGAGGAGGCTTATCATGCTACATCACTACATGACCACATACCGAGAAGGCGGTCGTTGGAAGGCAGAAGCCTGGCTGCAGCTGAACATTTTCGGCCGCTGCTATTGCTTTAGCAAGCGCACTAAGGACCTCGGAGAGGCATATCTCACAGAAGCATAGACACACGACCTGAGTAAGTCGCTAAACTGCTCTTTTATTGTGTCCAAATCCATGCGGGAGCAGACCCGCTCAACAACTGCTTAGGAGAAGACATGAACCCAGAAGCATTGAAAGCATTAGGACTGAACGATGACCAAGTCAAAGGCGCGATGGTTTTGTATGGTCAAGACTTGAACCCGCTCAAGGAGCAGGTGAACACTTTGACATCTGAACGCGATGCGGCCAAGGAACAGGTGACCACAGTCACAGGCCAGCTTGACCAGTTGCAGAAGGACCACAAGAGCGACAGCGACCTCAAAGCCGAGATTGACAAGCTCAAAGAAGCCAACTCACAGGCCGAGAAGGACGCAGCGGCGCAGTTGTCCCAAGTAAAGCTAGACAGTGCCACCAATCTGGCACTGATCCAGTCTGGGGCACTTAACACCAAAGCGGTCAACGCCCTGATTAACAAAGATGTGCTCAAATTGGACGAAAAGGGTAACCTGACTGGTCTCGACGACCAGCTCAAGGCACTCAAGGAAGCCGATGACAGCAAGTTCCTGTTCAAGGCCGCCGATCAAGAACCAGCAAAGCCAAACAGCCCACAGATTATCCCATCGGGCAACCCTAACGCGGACCCAGCCGGCGGCACGAGCATGGTCGACAAGATTGCTGCTCGCCTATCCGGCAAACAATCATAAAGGAGTGTATCAATTATGCCATTAGTATTAGACAGTAAAGACCTTGCCACCATTGACAAGGAGTTCAAGGCGGACTCTCAAGTGTGGGACGTACTGACGCAGGGCGCCAAGTCCGTGACTGCAGCCGATTTCGTTGGTGCTAATGAAGTGCGCATCAACAAAATGAGCGGCTTCGTGGATGCCACGCAGTACAAGCGCAACGGCGAAAATGCTCGCAACCAGATTAGCATCGAGAAGGAAACGGTTAAGCTGACCCACGAAGACTGGTTCGGCTATGACGTTGACCAGCTTGATGAATCCGAATCTGCTGCGCTCACTATTAACAACATCGTCACTGAACACCGCCGTCTGATCACCGTGCCGCACCGTGATCAAGTCGCAATCCAGGCACTGTACGACAACGCCGGCAACAAGGACGCGACCGTGGTGACCGAAGACAACGTGCTCAAGCTGTATGACGCTGCGGAAGAATACATGACCGACAACGAAGTGCCTGGCGGTTACGTGATGTTCGTCTCCGCGGCATTCTACCGGATGCTCAAGAACGCCACCGGTGTGAACAAGTCCTTCACGACCAACCAGATGCAGATTGCCGGCATCAACCGCAACGTTGCGCAACTCGATGGTGGGGTGCCAATCATCAAGGTAGCAAAAGACCGCATTCAGGGCCTGACTATTGATGACACCATCCAGTTCATCCTGACCCCATTAACCGCCATTGCGCCAATCGTCAAGTTTGGCACGGTGGACACTGTTCCTGCTGCGCAAGATCGTTCCGGCTACCGCGACACCATTAAGGGCCTCGACTACTACGATGCCATCGTCTTTGACAACGCCAAGAAGGCCATCTACGTGAGTGCGGTCCCAAAAGCGTAGCGCCGACTCCGGCCACGGGGCTCAAGATGAGCCAGCAGACGGCCAGCATGAAGGTCGGCGATACTAAGCAGGTAACGGCTGCTGCTGAACCAGCTAACGCAAGTGATGCGGCTGCAATCAACGGCGCTATCACGTATGCTTCCGATAACGAAGCCATCGCGACGGTGGCTGCTGATGGCACCATTACGGCTGTAGCTGCGGGCACGGCGAACATTACCGCTACGAGCGGCAGCTTCACGGCGTCCGTCAAGGTGACCGTGGCTGCTGCTTCCTAGGCGGTGATTAGATGACCAATACACTATACGTTGGAGCGGAAGACTACATTCAGGCGATGCACGTCACGGAGTTACCCGATGACTTTGACGGATTGTCGGCGCTCGCCGGAATGTACTTGGACGAAATCACCAACAACTACTATCAGACACACACCATTGATGATGATCCGTTTGATTTGCGTGTAACGCGGTTCAAGCGAGCTGTCATGCTGCAGATCAAGTACATGGCCGACACTGGTATAAAGTCGAGCACTCAGTACAAGGCGGCTCAGGCTCAAACGGTCAGCCAATCTATTGGTTCTACTACCGTCTCCAAGACGCTTGGTGATGCGGCTGCTAATGTGTCTGGCACGATTGTTTGCGATGATGCGCTACGTTCGCTGTCAGGCACCGGCTTGCTATACAGGGGAGTGATGCACCTATGAGCGTAATCCAAACGGACCGTGCGTGGCTCAATGACACAGTGACGGTCGAGCGGTTCCTCGGTGAAGGCGACTACAACAAGCCGACCTACGACAAGGCAATAACGCTGGCACCTGTGCGCGTTGACCTGACCAAGGACTTCTCTGGCGTGGGCGCAAATCGAACGATCGTGGCGAATGCTACGGTCTTTTTATTTGCTGCATACACTGCCGGATATCCGGACGCCATCGACGACAGTTGGCTGCAAGCACGGCTCACGTTCAATGGTCACCCGTACAAAGTGGTCGACTGGTCGAGTCATAAGGAGCCTGACAGCAGCGCCCCGTTCAGCATCGAATTGAAGGTGATCTGATGGGCTTCTCAGTACAGATCAATGACCGCGGCCTAAAGCGTAAGCTCAGCCGCCAAGGCTTTCAGCGTGGCATGGTCGTGATGGCCAACCAAGCTGCTGCTGACATGAACCAGTTTGTACCGAAGAAGAACAACCACCTCCGCAGTAGCTCGGTCGTGGCTTCTGATGGTTCGCGCATCCATTTCATCGAGCCTTACGCTCACTATCAGTGGGTTGGCGGTGTTGGCTGGCACTACACCACACCAGGCACCGGTCCGAAGTGGGATGAACGGGCTAAGGGCTTGTACATGAGCAAATGGCAGCACGCATTCGTGAAGGGGGCACAGCTCTAATGGATTTCAACGACCGTCTCAAGGAGGCCATCAACAGCCAGAAGATGCCGCTCCCGACAAGTATCGGGTTGCCAGGCACAGCCGAGTCGGCGTCATTCTATGCAATGCCAGGAGGACAGGTAACAAGAGAGTACATGGATGGGGAGAAGGATGTCGCACTCGCCTATGAGTACGTCATTCACTCTCAAGACCAAGAGGCGGCTAATGACCAACTCTGGCAGGTCCAGAACTACCTTGAGACCTTGTCTGACCTAGACAGCCAGGATGGCAGCTACCAATTCGGCGGCATCAGCATCACAAGTAAGCCTGCGTTCTCTCAAGCTGAGGAGCCGGGCTTTTTCTATTGGGTCGTGGACTTTACCGCGAACCTGACAACATTTAAGTGAGGAGGAACATTATGCGTAAAAAGAACGCAAAACGTCTGCACTACATCGCCCCATACACGAGCGATGATGCACAACCAGCTGAGGATGGCTGGCTGCCTTTGGCGCACTTCATCCAGACCATTGAGGATGACACCAAAGAGGACACGGACGATCAGGGCTTCTATGACGGTGACGGTAATACCGAAACCGTGCTGAATGGCCGTTCAGAAGTCTGGAACTTCTCGGGCTTCTACGATCCAGAAGACCCCGCTCAAGAATTGCTGGCCGGGCTTCGTCGCAAGACTAACGACGACGAGCGAAAGATTTGGCACAAGATTGTGGAGACCAATGGTGACACCGTTATTGGTGTTGCGAAGGCCATGGAAATCAAGGCAGGTGGCGGTGACGCTACGGACTACGAAGACTTCGAGGGCCATCTTGACTTCGTTCAAGCTCCGAAAGTGACACCTGCTGTCCCAAAATCGTAGCGGTGTCAGGGGTGGCTTTGGCACCGACCTCGGTAAGCGTTGAAGTCGGTAAGACCGTTCAGCTGACCGCTACAGTTGCACCTGATGATGCGACTGAAACCGGGACGACCTTCGCGTCCAGCGATGATGGTATTGCAAAAGTAGACGATCATGGCCTGGTAACGGGCGTGGCCGCCGGCAGTGCTGACATCACCGTTACCACAAAGGATGGCAGCAAGACTGCAAAGTCCACGGTTGAAGTAACGGCTGCAGCAGAAGGCTAATTGAGCAAATCGTCGCCTAAGAAAGACACAGTACGGGCAACCGGGCGGCGAATCACTAGTAGCTGAATGGCGGAGGGGGTGGCAGTAGCTTGCTCCCTCCGCCTTTTTTAGGAGGAAAAACATGGAAAAACTAGTTCTTGAGTCGTCGGTGATTAAGCTCCCCATTGAGATTGAGCACAAGAATGATGGCAAAACCACGGAGGTCTTGCTCGAAGTCGACTTTTCAGACGAAGCTTTGATTGCCGAAAAGGCCAAGGCTGAACTACGTAAGCAGAAAATCTCCCAGCTCGAAGAGGAGTATGCGGATGTCGCAGGCGATGAGATTACCGACGACAACGTCAAGCGGGCTCTTGAGGCTATGAGTAAGACGTTGCAGGTGGCCTTCGATACCGACTTTGGGGAAGGCACCTATGATCAGCTGGCTAATGCTGGCGGTGGCAACAGCTTCATCAACTTGCTGGTGTTGTATCAGCGTATCGACCAAATCGTGTCCGACAAGCTGGAGAACAAGCTCGCCAACATTCAGCGCAAGTCGGAGAACCGCAAAGCACGCTACCTCAAGAACCGCAAGCGGCGCTAAGGCGGTGATGAGGCATGAATCTATATGATCCATGGCCAAACGAGGTGACTGTCAATCAGCACACTTACCGGCTAGACCTTAGCTTCGACAATGTGCTCTATGCGCTCAAAGCCCGTGGTGATGAAGGCATGACCATGATGGACCGCTGCGAGACTTTCCTGCAGTTGGTCATCAAGCAGGACATTCCGCCGGTGGCCGATTGGGTAGACGTGCACAACGCCATCATCGACCTGATTACCACCGCCAAGCAGAAGCCGACACGGTACGACATCAATGGCGACCCTATTGAGCCGAAGGGTGAAGGCGAACACATCAAGGCCGACTATGACTTTGACTTCGACGCATCTTACATCTATGCGGCATTCCGCCAGACGTATGGCATCGACCTGGTCAAAGAGCAGGGCCGGATGCACTGGCTGAGCTTTGTGGCGCTATTCGATGCGCTGCCGGACGACACGGCGTTCGTGCGGATCAGGCATATCCGGTCAACCAGACTTGGCGACATCAAAGATAAGAAACAGAGAGACGCCGTCAGAAGGCAGCAGCGCGAACTAGCGTTGCCTGATGACGAAAACAAAGAAGAAGGAGGTGACAGCTATGGCAGCTGACGGCACGGTTGTAATTGACATTAAAGCCGATGGCGGCAACGAAGCGGTCGGCACGATGGACAAGCTCAAGAGCGCGATGAAGGGCCTGATTGCGCCTGGCGAAAGCGCAGGGAAGGTCTTCGGCGGGCTCAAAGACAAGCTTTCGCTCGGCGCCGTCATGGGCCTGGCACAGAAAGGCATTGAATCACTAATCGGGGGCCTAGGAAATCTAGGCAGCCAGATTATTGATGCGAGCGATGCCATCGACAAATTCAAATCAACGATGGACTTCGCTGGATTCACGAAGAAGCAGACCTCCGAGGCAACCAAATCAGCCAAGGTATACGCCGACAAGACCGTATACGACCTCAACACGGTGCTCAATACCACCGCCCAGTTGGCGGCCAACGGGGTCAAAAACTACACTGGCTTAACCCAGGCTGCTGGTAACCTGAACGCGGTCGCCGGCGGTAACGCCGACACCTTCAAGTCTGTAGCCATGGTCCTGACGCAAACCGCCGGGGCTGGCAAGCTGACCACCGAAAACTGGAACCAACTCACTGATGCCATTCCCGGCGCTTCTGGCAAGTTGCAGGAGGCCATGAAGAAGAACGGTGCCTACACCGGGAATTTCCGTGACGCGATGGAGAAGGGTCAAATATCTGCGGATGAGTTTAACAAGGCAATCGAGCAGCTCGGCATGACCAAGGCCGCTAAGGATGCCGCTACTAGCACCCAGACCTTTGAAGGTGCTATTGGCAACCTGCAAGCCGCCTTTGTCACTGCTGGCACCGACTTTCTGAACAAGTTCAAGGCGCCCATCACACAAGGCATCACTGACATCGCAAACGCGGTGCCGAAGATTGCCACCGGGCTTTCTGGTGCATTGAGCGGTATCGGAAGTCTCGCCAGCAAGGCCAACCTTGGTCCTAAGATTGTCTCTCAGTTCCAAAACATTCAGTGGGATTCAATTCTGCTGCCATTCCAGTCAACTTGGAAGACCATTCAAGATACGGCATCTCATCTTGATCTAAGCGGCGTCAATACGGCGCTGTCCTCACTTGGCTCGCAATTTTCGTCATATGCTACTAACTGGTCTAAGGTATGGGCGCCAGTCGGTAGTGGTTTGGTAACTGCACTGGGGAATGCCAGCAATGCAATTCAGCCGTTCTTTAACTCGTTTGCTAACCTAGATTTTTCTGCTCTGTTTGCTCCAGTACAAGGAATTGCGACAACTATTAAGACCACTCTATCTGGTCTGGATTTTAGCGGGATTCAGGCTTTAGCTGGTCAAATAATCCCGGCTATAACTGCAGGGTTTCAGTCCTTTATGGCTGTTGCTGGCCCGGCCATTAACAGCGTTGTTACTGCCTTTGGTAATTTGTGGAACGCAGCGCAACCAGTGGTATCTACAATTGCATCCGTTCTTGTTCCGGTATTTCAGGTTCTTGGAGCTTACTTGGGCGGCGTATTCTCGAGCGTGCTGTCTGGTGTGTCAACGGCCTTTAATGTTGTGGCTGCTGTGCTGAGGTTTATTCAACCGCTTCTTGACTTTTTAGCTGCTGGTTTCCGAGCTCTATCGCCTGCAATCACGGTTGTGGCAGGTTGGATTGGGAAGCTCTCCGGCGTCTTCAGCAACTTCGGTGGCACCGCCCAATCACTTAAGGCGGCCATTTCAAACGCATGGAATGGCATCAAATCAGCAATCCAAACCGCTGGTGAGGGTGTTCGTGCAGTCGTGTCCATTGTCTCCAGTGTCTTCAAGTCGCTGGGGTCGGCCGGCTCTGGTCTGAAATCAGCTTTGTCTGCTGCTTGGTCTGGAATTGTTGGCGCGGTACGAACCGCAAAAGCGACTATCTCTGGTGTCATCGGCGCCATTAAGAGTATCTTTACTGGACTTGGTCACATTGACCTAGGCAAGGCCGGCCGGGCTATCATGGATGGCTTCGTTGGCGGTTTGAAAGCCGTCTGGGAAAAAGGCAAGAAGTTCGTTGGCGGCATTGCCGATTGGATTAAGAAGCACAAAGGGCCTATCCAATATGATGCCCGTCTGCTTGTACCAGCTGGGCACGCAATCATGGAAGGCTTGAACAACGGACTGCAGAAGTCCTTCGTGGCAGTCAAGAATACGGTTGGCTCGATGGCGGGCCAGTTGTCGGATGCTGCGATGGTTACTGCCACCGTGGGCCTATCAAGTGCTGTCCAGCCTGAGGTGCTCGCCGGCAGTCGCTATACTGCCATTCCTAGCAGCCAAATCATTAACAATTACAGCACAACAACGAACGTGGGCGAGACGCAGCCTCAAGTCATCGAGGTTCACGTCAGTGCCAACATCGACAAGCGGGAATTGTCTCGCGAGATAGCTGAGCCGGTCAAGATTGAGATTGACCGCATGCAACGTACAAGCAATCGCAGAAAGGGTGTGATATAGGTGGCCTTCCAATGGTGGTTTAATGGTCAGGATATGAGCAAGTACCTCGAGACGAACAGTGTTGAACGCAATATTGGTCAGAACCGTAAGGCAAACCTCAAGAAGCTCGGAGTTTCATCGGGTAAGAGATTCAAATACACCTCTGCGGATGAAGGCAAGGTGACTGTGTCTTTCCTGATTAGGAGAGATATGGTGGCCAAGCGCCGAGAGATTGCGGGGCTGTTGTCCTCGAATGAGCCACAACAGCTGATTTTCGGTGATGAACCTGACAAGTATTATCTAGCAATCGCAGACGACCAAATCAGCCTCTCGGAGAAGTTTCGACATGGTAATGGTGAGGTAACGTTCATCGTCCCCGATGGTGTGGCGCATTCAAACGACATAACGACCGTCACCGGTCAGTCCGGCACCGACATCGCGCTCACCAACGCCGGCACGGCACCGTCTGCGCCTGTGCTGACCGCAACCATGACGGCTGACAACGGGCTGGTGGCGTGGACGAACGACCAAGGCGCCGTGCTCCAATTTGGCGACCCTGGCGAGGTTGACGGCGTGACTACCAAGGCACCAGAACAGGCATTAGTAGAAGGCTTCGACAGCGACCCCGGCGGCACGAACAACGATGCGCCAACCAATTACCCAAACTACGGCAACGTGGAAGGTCAGCCGAACGTCCAATCAGGCACAATGAATTACGGTGCGGGCCTGTATGGCTCTACGGCGATGATGCCGAGCTTTGGAGCCAAATCTGATTATTGGAATGGACCAAGCAAGAAGCTACCAATTCCAAAGAACTCGGATGATGACAACGCAGGAAACATCGTGACTTATACGCGACTCTATTTCGACACCAAAGTGCGTCAGATGGGACGGATGGAGATTGCACTGAACAATGGCGACAAGACAGTCTTCGAGTCGGTTCTGCGCGATAGCGCAGACTCGCAAGACCAGATTGTCTGGGAGTGCTTCTACAACGGGCAGTGG
The DNA here is from genome assembly GCF_016861845.1 of Lacticaseibacillus suilingensis. Lineage (GTDB taxonomy): Bacteria > Bacillota > Bacilli > Lactobacillales > Lactobacillaceae > Lacticaseibacillus > Lacticaseibacillus suilingensis. The sequence continues at coordinate 4,560 of NZ_BOLV01000015.1, read as the reverse complement.
CTGGTCAGCACCACGCTTGACCGCAGGAAGTTCAAGAATGGTCAGATGTATGAGCTGCGGATGTGGCGCTTTGGCTCTAAGATTAACTTCCAGCTTGCTCCAGTCGCGAAAGTGGTAGATAACAAGGCCGAGGTTGCTGCGCCAATCTTGAAGAGCTTTGACTTAGCAAAAGCTGAGCCAATTGACAGCGTTAGCTTCTGGTTCTGCCGATGGCAAGACAATGAGGCTTCCAGCATGAGCGTAACCGACTTCCAGGCGAAGTGGACCGATGTTGACCAATGGAACGACCTTGCCAACCGTTTCTCGGCGGGCGATGAGGTCGTGGCTGATATAGCCACGAAGACCATCTACGTCAATGGTGTGCAGGACAATACTCTGCACGCAATCGGCAACATGTGGGATTCGTTCTGGATCCAGCCTGGCAGAAACACAATCATGCCTGTGGCATCGAGCTGGGCGACCCCGTTCGATGCCACGATCGAGTATAGGGAGGCATGGCTCTGATGGATTTCTATTTCACAGACAGAAAATTCAATACGCTGGGCGTGGCTTCTACGGGGGCTGCGCCTATTCAAATTGACGCCGACACTGACGACCAGATGCGGCCGCAGGCAGTCGGGCGGACCTATGCGGCCACGCTGGTCACTGACCCGAAGGACGCTGGGAAGCTGGCGACTATGGCCGCGCTGGGAAACTTCCTGCTGTACAAGGACCCGCGCGGGCAGTACGTCTTCGCGACAATTATGGAGTGGACGGAGTATGACCCGCAAGCTGGCGAGCTGAGTTTCTCGGCGGAGAATGGTGGGGTTGACCTCATCAACGAAACCGTAGGCGCGTATACGGCCGACAAGGCGTACTCGATTGCGGACTACATCAAGCGGTTCACGGCAGACAGCGGTTTTGAGATTGGCATCAACGAGCTGGCGGGCCAGACCCGGACGCTGAAGTGGGAAGGTAACGAAGACACGGCGCTCAAGCGCATTGAGTCAGTTGCCACCCAGTTTGACAACGCCGAGTTGGACTTCCGGTTTGAGGTCGATGGCATGCAGGTGGTTCACCGGTACATCGACATATACAAGCACATGGGCTTGGACAACGGTCAGCGGCTGGAAGTGAACACACAGCTCAACAAAATCACGACCACTGGCAACATCTACGACCTGTGCACGTCAATCAATGGTACTGGTGCGGCGGCTGAGGGAAGCGATACGCCAATCAGCTTGGTGGGCTACCACTGGACTGACCCGGACGGTCGATATGTGCTGGGCGGTGATGGTGTTCTGCGAGACACTGTGGCGGTGCAGCTCTGGAGCCGCACGCTATCCAATGACAACCCCAACCCGAACGCTCACCACATTCAGAGGGTGAAGTCATACGAGGCGACCACGCAAGCTACGCTCCTGCAGTCTGTGCTGGCCGATTTGAAGCAGTACAACCACGCGGCGATAAACTACACCGTAGACATTTCAGACCTGCCAGACGGCGTTTCTGTGGGCGACACTGTGCACCTGGTGGACGAAGCTCAAGGGCTGAACCTGTCGGCGCGGCTATTGGAGCTGAAAGATAGCTATGCAAACGACACGCACGAAGCCACGCTGGGCGACTACCTGATTGAGGCGAGCCAGATTGACCCGGCCCTGAAGGAGCTGGCCGACCAGATGAAGACGCTGGCGGCATCGCGTCAGTGGTACCCCTGGATGCGCTACGCAGACGATGACGAAGGCTCCGGCATCTCGGCTAATCCTGACGGCAAGAGCTACATGGCGATCGTCTGGAGTGAGAACGCCGTACCCAGTGATGATCCGGCCGACTACGCTGGAAAGTGGCAGAAGGTCAAGGGTGACGATGGTGTCGGCAAACCCGGGCCGAAAGGTGATGACGGGAAAACAAGCTACTTCCATACAGCCTATGCGGACGATGTGAGTGGCAACGGATTGTCGCAGTCACCCGAAGGCAAGGCGTACATCGGCACGTACAGCGACTTCTCCGAGACCGACAGCACCGTGGCATCAGACTATACATGGGCTTTGATTAAGGGAGCAGACGGCGCTAAAGGAGATAAAGGCGATAAGGGCGACACGGGGGAAGCTGGCAGTAAGGACGTGCCGATGACATATGTCCAGACTGCACAGCCAACCGGAACACCGGTCAAAGGCTCAATCTGGTGGGTTGGCGATACGCTCGCAACCGTAACGGCTATGAAGCGCTGGGACGGCACACAGTGGGTGGCCGACAGCATCGCTCAATCGGTGCTGAACATCAAAGAGTTGAATGCAGTAACAATCAACTCTGGTTCGCTAAACTCGCCACTGATCAAGGTGCCATTCGAGCACATGGTGATTGATAGCGAGAATACGCTTGGCTCTGGCACAATGACGCTGGATGGGCCAAAGCTGACGTTGGATGGCACGATTGACGGCGGAACGCAAAAGTTTGAGGTTCAGATGTCTGCTTCTGGTTTTTCAAGCATCATCACTGGAGCAGACGGTGACTTGGCACACCCAAACCAGATGGCAACGTTGATTAAAGGTGAGTTGGATTTACAACTAGCATACGCAGGTAGTGGAGCAAATAAGAGCTATGTCAGTTCCGTGTTTGATGCGGGAGCGGCAGCTCACTACTTCAAGCGAGAAACCGTTCCGGCGACCGCGAACTTCACAAATGCGTTCATCGAATACGCGCGCCGTGGCAATCAAGTTACTGCAACATTCCACTTTGACCTTCTATCAGAAACGGGTTGGGTTGGGCTAGAAATGCCGCCGGCCGGTTATAAGCCCGAAAGTTGGTACGTATCCACTGACCTTATATCAACTTCATATCTGGGCTGGCGTTGTGGCATTTACTTCAACTCACAAGGCTGGCGACTGTTGCCAACGGCAGGTCAAGGCAAGGGCACCTATCAAGGAGCGGTATCATACACGACGCTTGATGACTACCCATACGGAGATGTTAAGTATTGAAAATCAAAATTCAGTTAGACACAAACAACCGTTTAATTGCGTGGGGCAATGCCAACGATAATCGCGAAGTTGGCGAAAAGATAGGCGACCTATTGGTGATTGAACAGCAGGACATGAGTCAATTAGTCGAGAACCACGCGGCGCTGATTGATGGCCAAATCGTGCTCGATGAAGGCTACACCGAACCGGCAGGCCCGGTCGGCATTGTTCAGCCCAGCGCTGAACAGCAGATGATGGCGGCCGTGATGCTGCGGGTTGCAAAACTGGAGGCGAGCTCATGACGGACTACGATATGTGTGCGCAGTTATACGCGTGGGGCATCGACATCAAGCCGTACGTGGCGCTGATGATAACGCCTGACGAGTACAAACAGATTACCGGTCAGGACTACGCCGCTGGGGCAAAAGCCTAGCGGTATTTTTGTGAAAGGAAGTATGAAGATGTGGATTTTAAGAGTTGGTTAGACATTTTTGTAGAGTTGGGCGGTGGGGCTTTGTTTGGTTGGTTTTTAAGCCAGTGGCAGACGCATCGAAAGCACGGAAAGGCGATAGATGCGGGGCTAGTCGGATTGCTTCATCATGAGGTTTACATGCTGTGCAACCACCATATCGAAACTGGTTATATCAGCACGGATGACTTAGACGATTTGAACTACCTTTTCCGCAGCTACAAAGCATTAGGCGGAAATGGAACGGGTGAAGCACTGTACAACAAGGTTTTACAACTTCAAATCAAAAACTGAGAGGAGATGATTCTTTATGAGAAAGCTATATCTTGGCAACGGCGATAAGCAGTTTAAATTTGCCGACACCACAACTGAAATACATTTGAATGCGTTCGATGATGGCAGCGCAGCAACCCTAACAGCAGATGCAAAGGTAAGAATCAAAAATGATTCCGGATATTTGATGGGTATAAGTGCCAGTATCACGAATAATCACGCCGTTATTACTAGCGGACAGTTGGCTCAATTGCCAGTCGGAAGCTATCTGCTTGAGCTGTGGGACACCGTAGACGGCGGCACTGCAATCTATCCTAGTGATGGATTTTTGGCACTTCAAATCAATGAGAACGTCACCGGACTTTCTGGGGGACTCGTCAGCAGCATCACGGTTGATGACTTCATTCAGCAGTTCAGCGACCTTAGTCAGCAACTAAAAAAAGAAGTTGCAGATGCTGTTGCCAATGGTTTGAAAGGTGATAAGGGTGACGATGGTCTATCCGCTTACCAAATCGCGGTAATTAACGGCTATCAAGGCTCACAAACGGAATGGCTTGTCTCTCTTGTTGGAGCTAAAGGTGATAAAGGCGATAAAGGCGATGCAGGGAAAGACTTCAAAATCGTGAAAACGTTCCCGTCCATCGCTGAAATGAATGGTGATGGCTTCTCTGATGGCGATTTCACAATGATTGCTAGTGATGTCAATGATCCAGATGATGGCAAGCTTTACGTTTGGAACGGCACCAGTTTCACTTATATTGCCGACTTAAGCGGTTCACAAGGTATCAAAGGTGACACTGGTAAGACCGGTGAAAAAGGGGACCCAGGAAAACAAGGCGAACAAGGACTATCTGCATATCAAGTTGCCGTCAATGCTGG
>NZ_BOLV01000014.1 GCF_016861845.1 Lacticaseibacillus suilingensis | reverse complement strand
TCAAGTGAAGTTGCCGTTTTTTGTTGCGGCGTCAAGCGCCAAAAAGCCCTACGACATGTCAACTTCGCTACCACTTTTACAGAAACGAAAAAGTGGTGGACCACGATTCCGTCGAATCATGGTTCACCACTAATGTTAGTCAGTTTTTGTGGGCTAGCAGGCCGCCTTTCAGGCCCAAAACCCAAAAATTCACAAAAAATTCACAATTTTCGTCCATGCTTAAGAGACTAGTGTTTTCAGAAAGGCGGAAAGATCGTGGACGAAAAGCAACGGGAGCAGAGCCCTTGGCGGCGGAACCTCTCTGTTTTGTGGGGCTGCACGTTTGTGGCGGGAATCGCGTTTTCAGAAATTACGCCATTTATGTCCCTATACGTTGCCCAATTGGGGGATTTTACCAAAAATCAGATTTCCTTTTACTCAGGGGTGGTCTATGCGGCGACCTTCTTTGTGACGGCGATTGTGTCGCCAATTTGGGGCGCCTTGGCGGACCGCAAAGGCCGGAAAATCATGCTGATTCGGGCCAGTCTCGGCATGGCGGTGGCGATGTTTTTGATGGGCCTAGTCACCAATGTCTGGCAGCTCATTGCCTTGCGGGCGCTCCAGGGGTTGTTTTCGGGCTTCGTGTCTAATGCCCAGGCGCTGATTGCCTCGCAGGCGCCACGTAAAAATGCCGGCAAAGCCCTAGGCACCTTGGTCACCGGCTCGACTTCCGGCATGCTGATGGGGCCGGTGATTGGCGGCGTTTTGGCCCAGCTGGTGTCGATTCGCGTGACCTTCTTTATCACGGCGGGTTTGCTGCTGCTGGCGGGTATTATTTCGGGTTTATTTGTCACTGAGGCGTTTGTGCCAGTGGAACACAAAAAAGATGGGAAAAGTGGTTTGGCCGGTTTGCTTGGTCAGTTCCGCGATCCGCGGTTGATTATTGTGCTCCTCCTGTCCACGATGTTTGTGCAGTTGGGGAATGCCTCAATCGCGCCCATCATCAGTTTGTACGTCAAGGAACTGATGCATAGCCAGGGCCTGTATGCTTTGGTGGCCGGCATCATCGCGGCGCTGCCTGGGATTTCTAACATTCTGTCGGCCCCGCGGCTGGGGGCTTACGGCGACCGCCATGGCTCAGGCCGCGTGTTGGTGGCAGGGTACTTGTTTGCGGTGCTGGTTTACCTGCCGCAAGGCTTTGTCACCTCAGTGGTGGTCCTAGGTGGGTTACGGTTTTTGGTCGGCATCTCCGATGGGGCTTTATTCCCAACCATTCAAACACTGCTTACCAAAAACTCGCCTTCCAGCGCCACCAGTGCGATTTTTTCCTGGAACCAGTCCTTCCAGGCGCTGGGGAACATGTTTGGCGCGCTGCTTGGTGGGACGCTGGCCGGGTTGTTCGATTACAATGTGGTGTTCATCACCACGGCTTTGCTACTGCTGATTAATTTTGCCATGCTGTGGTTCACAGAACCCTCGCTGCGGCATCAAAACGCATAAGAGGCTTTGATTCGCGGCGGCGAGGTGAAGCTTTTTTTGCGGGTGAGCACCGGTGTATACTAAGCAAGGAAACAGAGTTGGGGAGGTTAGGTTGTGCTTGAGGCAATACGTCAACATTTAGATCCCACACGCCTGCGCTTTGTGGGCTTTGGCCTGCTGGTCGGGGTGCTGACCGGCGGCGTGGTGGCCACGTTTCGTTGGGCGATTGAACATATTTTGCAGCTGATGCAGCAGCTTTATCGCCAACCGACCAGTGGCAAACTGCTACTGATTGGGCTGGCGAGCATTCTGCTGGGCGTCATTGTCGCGCGGCTACTGAAAAGCGAGCCGAATATTGCTGGTTCTGGGATTCCCCAAGTTGAAGGCCAGCTAGCCGGGGAAATGGACTTCAACTGGTGGTCGATTCTCTGGAAGAAGTTTGTGGCTGGGGTTTTGAGTATCGGTCCCGGGCTGTTTCTGGGGCGTGAAGGGCCTTCAATTCAGCTGGGCGCGGCAGTCGGACAAGGCGTGGCCCATGGCTTCAAGCGCAGCGGCAGTGATCGGCGCATCATGATCGCGGCCGGTGCGGCTGGCGGCTTAGCGGCGGCATTTAATGCGCCGATAGCGGGCACGATGTTCGTGCTGGAAGAGGTGTATCACAATTTCAGTCCGCTGGTTTGGCTCACCAGTTTGGCCAGCGCGGTGGGGGCGAACTTCATCTCACTGAATGTGTTTGGCGAAGTGCCGGTGCTCCATTTGGTGTATGATCGGCCGCTGCCGCTGGCGCTGTATTGGCATCTGCTGCTGTTAGGCGTCGTGCTGGGGCTACTGGGCTTTTTATACCAGCAGGTCCTGCTGGCGATGCCTAAGCTGTATCGGTTCACTAAGATTCCGCGGGCGTATCAAGGCCTAGTGCCGTTTTTGCTGGTGATTCCCATTGGGGTGGTCGCCCCGAATATTTTGGGCGGGGGCAACGGTCTCATCACTGGCTTTAACCATGCCATTCCGGCGCTGGGCATTTTGGTTGCCATTTTCGCCGTGCGGTTCATTTTCTCGATGGTGTCCTATGGCTCCGGCCTGCCAGGCGGGATCTTCTTGCCGATTCTGTCCTTGGGGGCGGTGATTGGGGCGGTATACGCCGTGTTCATGGCCAATGTGGGGCTATTGCCGCAAGAGTATGTCATGAATCTGATCATCTTTGCCATGGCGGGGTATTTCGCTGGGATTGGGAAAGCCCCTTTCACCGCCATTTTACTCATCACCGAAATGGTCGGTAACTTAACCAATTTGATGGCGATGGCGGTGCTGTCGCTGGTCGCCTATCTGGTGGTTGATTTGCTGGGCGGGGCGCCGATTTACGAATCCTTGCTGCGCCGAATGACGGTACCCAAGCAAATCGAATCAATTCATCGCATGGATCGCCTCGAGCTACCGATTTATGAAGGCGGTGTGCTGGAGGGAATGCAGGTGCGTGATTTTGCCTGGCCCAAGCAGACGCTGTTGATGTCGATTCGCCGCGGAGAAAACACGATTATTCCGCATGGCGATACCGTGATTCATGCCGGGGACACCTTGGTGCTGTTGACCGACAGTCAAAAGCGGGCGCAGGTCCGCCAGCAGATTGAAAAATTGGCGGCCAAACTTTCCACCCAAGAGGAAAAATCCGGTCAAGAATAGCGGTGGCGACTCGGCGTTTTTCCTTGTGATGACTAGCCTTGACGGGTCGTTTGTGATAACCTAGTGCTAGTAACTTTATGCAAGGGAGGGAAAAACTTGCAGAGTTTATTTACAACCTTACTCATCATCGATTCAATTCTGATTGTGATTGCGACCTTGATGCAACCAAGCAAACAGCAAGATGCGTTGAGCGCCTTATCTGGTGGCGCCACCGACTTGTTCGGCAAACAAAAATCGCGAGGCTTCGAAGCTTTTATGGAAAAAGTCACCGTGGTCCTCGGCGTTTTATTCTTCGCCTTTTCGCTCGTCTTAGTGTATATTGGCGCCCACTAACGAAGGTCTCCTGGTGAACAGGGGCCTTTTTTTGGAGGTGAGGGCATGAAAGCAGCCTTACACTTACCTGGCGCTAACGCCCTCGGGGTGGTGCTGCTCCATGCGTATACCGGCGGGCCGGCGGATATCAATCTGCTGGCGCATGCGTTGAACCGCCAAGGCTATCCCGTGGTGGCACCGGTATTTGCCGGGCATGAAAACAATGACCCGGATGAGCTGCTGCGGCAGTCGCCTTTGATTTGGTGGGACCAAGTTGAAGCGACAGTGGCGGCAATGGCTAATCAAACCGAGCAGGTGGCCGTTTTCGGGCTTTCGCTTGGCGGTATTTTTGCCATGCGGGCGCTTGCGGTGATGCCTCAGGTGACGTTAGGCGGCGTCATTGCCAGTCCAGTGATGTCTGGTGCCAGCAACGTGCCGGTTAATTTTTGGCGCTGGTTTAAAGCGATGCGGCGCCGTCAGCACCTGCCCCTTTCGCCAACTGCGGCGGAACAAGCGGCGTTAACCCAGCAGCTGGTTGCGATTGAACAGTTTAATGCTGGTACCCAGCCGTTGCTGGCGGGCTTGACCAAACCGGTTTTCATCGCCGCTGCGCTGCAGGATACGATGATCGATCCGCAGCGCACCATCGCTTTGCAGGCGGCGCTGAAACAAGCGCCGGTGACCTTTAAGGGTTATGCCGCTGATCATGTGCTGACTGTCAATGCGGCACATCACCAGCTTGAACATGATATTGAACAATTTTTAATGAAAGAATATGAGGGACAATTATGACCACAGTCGGCCACTTGCGTAATGAACTACTCGCGACTTTTCGGCGGAATCCCAAAATCGGATTTTCTGTCCAATCACTGAATCGCGCGTTGAAACTCACCGACGCCCAGGACTTTAAACTTTTGGTGCAGGCGCTGAGCGGACTAGAAAACGATGATTTGATTCACCAAAATGATGAATCCCGCTACATGTTAGGCGGCAAACCTCAGCAATTGATTGGGGTTTTTCATGGCAACGAAAAGGGCTTCGGCTTTGTCGCCGTGGAAGGCCAAGATAACGACATGTTTATCGCGCCGCCGAACACGAAGTTTGCGCTGGATGGCGATACCGTTGAAGTGACGATTGTGCGCCAAGCGCGGCCTGGTGATTCCCGCGGCCCAGAAGCGGCGGTCACCCGCATCGTTGAACATAAGAATACCCGCCTGGTCGGAGAGTATGCCCCGCTATCTGATGGCGAGCATGCCCGCACTGGGTTTATCGGCACGGTCACCAGCCACGAAAAGAAGCTCGCCCGGTACCCCATTTTCATCAAGGACAATGGCACCGTCCCAGAGCTTGGCGACATGATCATGGCCGAAATCACCGAGTATCCGAGTCAGGAGCGGCCTGGCAGTATGGTGGGCTTGTTGGTCCAAAACTTGGGCAACAAAAACACCCCAGGCGTCGATGTGATGTCCTTGGTGCTGGCCAATGACATTTATGTCGATTACCCTGACGATGCGATGAAACAGGCCAATGACACGCCTGATCACGTCACCGCCGAAGACCGGCTGGGCCGCCGTGATATCACGGACCAACCGGTGGTCACGATTGATGGCGACGATAGTAAGGACTTTGATGACGCGGTCGTGGCCTGGCGTTTGCCGAACGGGAACTTCCACCTGGGGGTTCACATTGCTGACGTGTCCTATTACGTCACGGAAGGCTCAGCGCTGGATAAGGAAACCTACAAGCGTGGCACTTCCACGTACTTAGTTGACCGCGTCATTCCGATGCTGCCCTTCCGGTTGTCCAACGGGATTTGCTCACTCAACCCTGATGTCGATCGGTTGGCGATGTCCTGCGATATGGAAATCGATCCGGCAGGCCATGTCGTCAACCATGAAATCTATCAGTCCGTCATTCGTTCTCACGGCCGGCTGACTTACAACAAAGTGAACCAAGTGCTGGCAGGAGATGCGGAGGCGCGGGCTGAATACGGCGACTTGGTGCCCATGCTCGAACTGATGGCCGAAATGCACAAGATTCTCTATGCGATGCGCCATCACCGTGGGGCCATTGACTTCGAAGAAAATGAAGCCAAAATCATTGTTGATGACGAAGGCCACCCAACCGATATTGTGCTGCGGGAACGCGGCATTTCCGAACGCATGATTGAAAGCTTCATGCTGCAGGCGAACGAAACCGTGGCGGAACATTACAACCGCCAGCATCTGCCATTTTTGTACCGGGTGCACGAAACTCCAGATGAAGATCGCATCAAGGACTTCATCGATTTCATGGCCACCTTTGGCCTGCACGTGCCGATTAAAAAAGGCCAGCCAATCACCCCGAAGATGCTCCAAAACGTCAACACGGAGGTCTCAGGCACCCCAGAAGAGATGATGGTCAACGTCAAGATGTTGCGGAGCCTTAAGCAGGCCCGGTACTCAGACGAACCGCTCGGTCACTTTGGGATTGCGGCTAAGTATTACTGCCACTTCACCAGTCCGATTCGGCGGTATCCTGACCTGATTGTGCACCGCCTGATTCGGACCTACGCGACCCAAGGCACCGATGATGCCGTGCAAACCAAGTGGGCCGAAAAGCTGCCTGACATCGCGGTTCAAGCCTCGACCCGCGAACGGCACAGTATCGATGCCGAACGCGCCGTAGATGACCTGAAGAAAGCCGAATTCATGGCTGATAAAGTCGGTGAAGAATTCGACGGCGTGGTTTCCGGTGTGGCCGGCTTTGGGATGTTCGTGGCCCTGCCGAACACGGTGGAAGGACTCGTGCACATTAGCCGCATGACCGACGATTACTATGGCTTCCTCGAAAGCCAAATGGCCTTGATTGGCGAACGGACGCACCACATTTTCCGCATTGGTCAAACCGTGCGGGTGAAGTTGGAAAATGTCGATGTTGAACAGCGCCAAGTTGATTTTTCCTTGGTGCCAAGTGACAACACGCCTACCACTGACCTTGAGGTGCCGAAACAGCCGAGTCGGGCGCCGCGCCGCGACAATAACCGCGGCCCGAAGAACGACCATCAGCCGACGGAGCGGGGCAAGCGCCATAATGCTAAGCGCCCCACTGGCCAGGCCAAGCCGTTCCGCAATTCCATCGGTAACCAAGTGCGGTCCCACAATCAAGGTCGCAAACATTAGTTAACCAAAGAAGGTGAACCAATGGCCAAAAAGATGAAACCCAAGGCGGACAATGTGCTGGCGCAGAACAAAAAAGCCCGGCACGACTACAACATTTTAGATACCTATGAGGCGGGGATTGCCCTGACCGGCACCGAAATCAAATCGGTTCGGGATGGCAAAACCAACTTGCGTGACGGCTTCGTTCGCATTACCAATGACGAAGCTTGGCTGGTCAACGTCCACATTAGCCCCTACAAAGAGGGCAATCAGTTCAACGTGGATCCGCTACGTAATCGTAAGCTCCTGCTGCACAAGAAGGAAATTCGCAAGCTGCTAGAGGCTTTGACGCAGCAAGGCCTGACCGCGGTGCCACTGAAGATGTACCTGAAGCACGGCTATGCCAAAGTGCTGGTCGGCGTCGCCCAAGGGAAAAAGTTGTATGATAAGCGCGAAAGTCTGAAGCAAAAGGACCAAAAACGTGACATTGCCCGCGCGATGAAAGAACGATATTAACCTAGTCGCTTCCTCGGAGGCGGCTTTTTTTGCCTGGCGGTGCCGAATCAAAAACAAGCTGACTCGCGGTAAGCGAATCAGCTTGTTTGCATTTAGCTGTAAATATAATCCCGCGTTAGCGGCAGCCCAGTGCCGGACGGGGCTTTGGTGACGAGAAACTGCATGACGTCAATGTTGCCGGATTCAAACGACGCGGCGGCCGCTTGTAAGTAAAGATCCCACATGCGGGTGAAATCGAAGCCGAACTGCTTTTGGATGACATTGCGCTTGGCGTTGAAGTTGGTGTCCCACAGCTCCAGGGTGCGCTGATAGTGGCGGCGCAGCGGCTCCAAATCGGAAACTTGCAAGCCGGCGGCGATGACGTGGTCAATGTTTTCGCTGAGGCCGGGAATGTAGCCACCAGGGAAAATGTACTTGTTCAGCCAGGCGTTATTGGCGCCGCCTTGTTGCCGGGTGATGCCGTGAATCAAAGCTGAGCCATTGGGGGCCATGAGCTTGGCCACGTCTTGGAAGTAAAGGCCCAGGTTTTCCTTGCCGACATGTTCGAACATGCCGACTGAGGTGACATAGTCATAAGGCCCGTCATCGAGTTCGCGGTAGTCCCGTAGGAGCACCCGCGCATGGTCCTGCAAACCAAGTTCATTGATGCGGGCAGTGACGAAATCATACTGTTCCTGCGATAACGTGATGCCCGTGACGTTGACGTGGTAACGCTTGGCGGCAGTGAGCATCAAAGTGCCCCAGCCGCAACCGATATCCAGCAGGCGCCGGTCGGGCTGGGGGTCGAGCTTGCGCAGAATGTGGTCGACTTTGTTTTGCTGAGCGGAAGTGAGGTCCTGATCCCAGTCGTCGAAGTAGGCGCAAGAATAGGTCATGGTTTTGTCCAACCACAGTTTATAGAAGTCGTTGCCTAGGTCGTAATGCGCTTGGATGTCTTGCTTGCTCTTTTTTTCAGAATGCGATTGTTTGGGGATGAAGCGCATCAACTTCGGATTGCGCATAAAGCTGCCGCTGCTTTCATAAGCCGCCGTTAACAGGCGCTGCAAGGCGAAAGGACCGCCACCGGTCACTTCGATATCGCCGCGCATGTAGGCTTCACCCAGCGCCAGGGAGGCGTTTTTTAGCAGGTCCTTCACTGGAATGAGCTTGTGCATGTGAATGGTGAGTTGGCTTTTGCCTTCGCCGTACTGCTTCTGCTGCTCGCCGTAATCGACGGTGAGCGGGATGTTGAAGGAATGGGCGAAGAGTTGATCATAGAATTGTTTTTCGAGCATGTTTGACCTCCTATGCCAAAGATAACATCTCTAGCTTACGCGTTTTGACGTGCCAAATGTAAGCAAAAAGCTCAAAAAATCCCCATTAATCAACAACTTGTCACATTGACAGATGAGTTGGTTAATGGGGTTTTCAGAAAAACATTAATATTGTCTAGTCTTGGTCAGGTTCGTCCAAAGTGTAGTAAAGGTCTTTTTCCGGCAAAAGAATTTCGGCTCTGGTTTGTTCATCGAGTACCGCGGCTTCACGCTCAGGATGGAAACTATGCCATGGCACAATGACCTTAGGCGCAACCATTTGCGCTAGCGTCACGAGATCTTCTCGCAGCGCGTGGCCTGAGCAGGAGAGGAAATGGAGCGGGATGGCATGGTCGGCGAGGAACTGTTTGAGCTGGTTGAAACGAGGATCATAATCACCCAGCGGTTCACCATTCGTGTGCACGTAGGCGGAAACTGGCAGCCCGGATAATTGATCCAGGTGATCAAAGGCGTTTTGCCACAGATAATGGCTTGGGTTGGCCCTGAGGTCGGTTAAGGTCACAGTCTGGCCGATCACAGCGTCAGGCTGCTCACCGGTCATCGCCGTTAGCACCATGGCTTCAGGCTGTTCCCACACCATGACCCGGCCGGCTTCGTGAGCGGTTTGTTGAATGGCCGCCAGCCGTTCGTAGTTGCGAATGTAAGGGTTAATGACTACCAACTGCGAGGAGGTCTTGAGCAAGGCGGCCAGTTTTGCTTGCATGGTGGCCTCGGTTAGTGGGGCGCTCGGGTGCGCTTGATCCTCCACTGGGGCCGGGGTATCGAAGGAAAAAGTCGTGCCTTCCAGCATCAACATCGAAAGCCCCTTGTCATGGAACACCTGCGCCCAGTGATCGACCCGCTCCCGATGCGGGCCATTGAGCCGAACATCGCCGGAGTGCGCATAGAAGTGCTGACCATCGCCCACCAGCAGGGCCATCACCCCAGGTTCGTCATGGTCGGAGGCAAAGCCTTCAACCGTAAAAGTACCCATCGTCAGCGGCTGTTCAAACGCAAGCGGATGCAGGTTTGGCACTGGCGCTTCAATGCCCAACTGAATCAAGGTCTGATATAACTTGAAACTCGGTGCGGACAGGTAAATGGGGATGTCTTTGGTTAGATACTGCAAGGCGCCCATGTGATCGATGTGCAGATGCGAAATGAAAATCGCCTCATGCTCAAAGTGATCCTCAGCCAAGCCAAATAATTCTGGGACATTCGGTAATTTACCATTGGCGATGGCCGAAGCCGGCGTCTCGTCGGTTAAATCTGCCGCCACCCCAAAGTCCATGATGACCCGGCTGGTGCCTTGCGAGAACTCAACGATATTCCCGCCGATGGTTTGCAGTCCATTCAAAAACCTGATTTCAGTCATATTAGCCTCCTAAATTAGCGTAGTTCATTATTGTACGCCTGAAAGCGGGAAAAGTCATCAGGCCCATGCTGAGTGCAACTACACTAGCTGCCCGGTTCGGTCAGGCCAGCCTCCGCAGACATGGGCTGGAACGTGGTGGCCAGCGCTTTGAGCCTCGAAGCCCGAGTCTCAAAGTCGCGGCTTGTTCTAAGCCAGAAATTCACTGGCTAAGAACAATTTCACCACTGAGCCCATGCCTGCTCCGGTTGGTCTGACCTACATAGCATTCAGACTCATACGCAGAGCCAGCAGGTTTGATCGTTAACGCCGCAGAGACTACATTGATATGACAGTTTCTCCAAGGCAGTCCTTCGGTGATAAGCGACGAGATGATGTTCACTTGTCAGGAGGCTTACAAGGTCTTCCGTTCAATTTTTGCGACTGATTTACCTTTGGCGAGTTCATCAACGACTTTATCCATCTGCCGGATTTTCTGCAGCAGGGGGTCTTCAATGGTTTCCACCCGCACGCCGCAAATGACGCCGGTGATTTGGTTGGCAGTATTTGCCATGGTGGCTTGGGCGAAAAAGGCGCTCAATGGGAGCGTGCTGGTTGCCAGTTGCTCTGCAGGATAGCCGGTGAGCCAGGTGAGCACAGCGTCGAGCTCGGCTTGGGTGCGGCCTTTGCGGGTCACTTTGTTGACGTACAGCGGGTAGATTTGGTTGAAGGGCATTTCCTGAATGGTTTTAGGCATGGGCGCCACCTCCATGATTGCTTTGCCTTTATTCTAACTGACCAAGTCTAAACGCGAAACTGCAGAGATCAAAAAAACCGCCGCGCGAGGCGACGGTTCAAAAATACAAGTTGCTTATTTGGCATCCTTTAAGATGACTTCTGTCTTCTTCTGCAGGTCGGCCATGGCAGTTTCAGGCTTGGTGCCCTTGGTCGTCATGTTGTCGACAGCATCGAGCAGGTCGTTACGGTATTCAGTGAAGCCCTTGAACGCCGTGGACTGGAACCCAAAGCTCAGGGAGTCAACCGCAGCCTTGGAGGTTGGGTTCTTCTTCAGATAAGCTTGGAAGGAAGCATCCTTAACGGCAGACTTACGCAGCGGCACATAGCCGGTGGCTTCAGCCCACTTGATGGTTTCTTTCTTCGAGGTCAGGTACTTCATGAAGGCCCAAGCGCCTTTTTGTTCGTCGGTTGATGCAGACTTGAACATCACAATGTCGTTGCCGGCCAATTCAGTGGCTTTTTTGCCATTGTAGGTTGGAAGCGGTGCGGTGCCCCAGGTGAAGCCTTTAGGCGCGTTTTGCTTCATGGAAGAGATACCAGCTGAAGAACCGAAGTAGAACAGCGTCTTACCAGAAGTGAAGCTCTTGTCGCCATAGAAGTCTTCGCCGGCGGTCTTAGCTTCGCCTTTTTGAATCATGTTGTAAATCATGTTCGTGACTTTGAGGGTCTTCTTGGAGTCCAAGTTAGCCTTCAGGTCCTTGGAAACAAATGGGTTGCCGGCTTGGCGGGCCAAGCCTTCAAGCTCCATATCAAAGCTGGAGTCAAAGCCCATAACCATCACGCCTTGAGCTTTCAGCTTTGGCCCGAGGGCTTCAAGATCTTCCCAGCTCTTTGGCATGTCCACGCCAAGCTTCTTCATCAAAGTTGGGTTGTAGTACATAATCCGCGTTGACTTGGAAAATGGCATGGAGTAGTACTTGCCTTCATACTTGGAACTGGTGATGAACGCTGGGTAAATATCGTCCAAACTGCTTTGGCTCAGCTTGTCAGAGCCTTTGAGCATGTATGGATCCAGCGGGGTGATGAAACCGTTGGAAACATAGTCAGGAACGGTGGTGTAGGTTGTCTGGGCAATCGTTGGCAGCTTCTTGGACTTAGCTGCCGCCATGATCTTTTGCTGCAGGGCCGTGTAGTTGCCTTGCGCTGTGCCTTTAACCACATACTTATCCTGGGACTTGTTGAAATCGCTGATAATGCCGTTTAAGGCTTTTTGGTACGGGCCATTCATCCCGTGCCAGAAAGTAATGGTCACTTTTTTGCCACTATCACTACTCTTATCAGAAGAGGAGTTGCCACATGCGGCCAGGCCTAGGCCCAGCACAACAGCGGCTGCCCCAAGTAATGATTTACCCCAAACACTCTTTTTCATGAGTTGAACTCATCCTTTCAATCCAGCTTTGGATATGCCAGCAATAATGTATTTTTGCAAGAAGATATAAACAATCACCATTGGGATGATGACGAAAGTTGATGCTGCCATCAGCAATTGGTATTGGGTCCCGGCATCAGTGGTGAAGGCTTGCAGCCCAACCGGCAAGGTGCGCATGTTTTCGCTGTTCGTGACAATCAGCGGCCACATGAAGGAATTCCAACTCCCAATGACGGATAACACGGTAACCGCGGTGATGGTGGACTTACTCATTGGCACCAGCACCGTCCACAAATATTTCCAGTCCGTCGCACCGTCCATTTTGGCGGCGTAGTAAATTTGCTCAGGCGTGGACTGAAAGGCCTGACGCAAAGTGAAGACAGTGAAGAAACTGGCCAGCCAGGGTACAATCAAGGCCCCGTAGTGATCAATCAAGCCAATCTTAGACAAGGTAACGAAATTCGGGATGATCAGCATTTCGCCGGGGATCATCATCGTGCCTAAGAACAACATGAAGAGCAGGTTCTTGCCCCAAAAGTGTAACCGTGAGAAGGCAAAAGCCGCCAGAATACTGGTGAACAATTGGCCCACGGTGGTGACCACCGTCACGATGACACTGTTGATGAAGTAGCGGGCGAATGGCGCGGCGTTAAAGGCCTCGACATAGTTGTGCCACTGCAAGACTTTTGGAATCCAAACCGGGGGAATCTTGATGGTTTCCGGACTGGTTTTAAGGGATGTTGACACCATCCACAAAAATGGAATCAGCATCGTGATTGCGCCTAACGTCACAATCACATACAACAATATCCGACTGATTTTTTTTGCCATGGTTGCCTCCTAATAGTGCACGTGCTTGCGCGAGTACCACAGCTGCACCAACGTGACCAGTAAGATCAAGAAGAACAAGATCACACCGCTGGCGGCGGCGATGGGGTATTTGTATTCCGTGTAGAACTTTTGATACAAGTAATACACGATGGTCAAATCCGCGTTTGCCGGGCCAGGCTGGCCTTGGAACAAGGCAAAAATCTGGTCGAACACTTTGAACGAGCCAATGACGCCATTGACTGACACCAAGAAGGTGATCGGAGAAATCATGGGAATCGTTACATTCCAGAACCGTTGCCAGGCATTCGCCCCATCGATTTCGGCGGCTTGGTAGTAGCCTTTGTCGATGTTGTTCAGCCCTACGAGGAACAAAATGATGTTGAAGCCCAGGTTTTTCCAAATGGACATAATGATCAAGGCGAGCAGTGACCAATGCGGGTCGGTCAACCAATTAATCGGATGCAGCCCCACCAGGCCCATGAAGTAGTTCATCAGCCCGTAGTCAGAATGGTAAATCCAGTTCCACACCATGGCAATCGCCACCGTTGATGTCACAAACGGCAGGAAGTACACTGTGCGGAAGAACCCAGACAGCCATTTGACCTGGTTGAGAAGCAGCGCAATGATCAGCGACAAAATCACGGTGACCGGCACCACGCCAGCCACAAAGACCAACGTGTTGCGCACGGCTAGGTGAAAGTCTGGATCATTCCAGAGGTAGACAAAGTTGTCAAACCCCATGGCGTCGACTTTGTCGGTGTAGAAGTTGTATTTGGTGTACAAGCTCATCAAAAATGATGAGATGATCGGCCAAATATTGAACGTCAGCGAAATCACCAACATAGGCAGCAGGTACAGGTAAGCCTTCAGTGAAGACTTAAGGGTGGGTTTCTCATTTATCATGGGCTTCACCGCCAAAGATCAAGGCGCCTTGCTCATTAAAGAGGAAGAAGCCAGCTTTTGTCAGGAAGAAGTCACCCTCCGTTTGTGATGCCGGCAGCCCCGCCAACTCGGTCGACAGCAATTGCTGACCATTGTAGGTGAGGTAGGCGGTGGACTCGCGGCCGTACTTCTGTGATTGCTGCAAGGTGGCATGAATCTTCGCGACCATGCCTTGGCCATTGTCAAACGGCACAATGGCCTCACTGCGAATGCCAACGGTGTGCGCTTGCGCCAGCACACTAGCCGGCACTGACTCAACCAAATCTGCCCGCAAGACATCAGCGGGCACTGAATTGATCACAGGCTCGCCGATGAACTTAGCGACAAACAGATTGCTTGGCCGTTCGTAAAGCTCCGCTGGGGTGGAGAATTGCTGAATTGAGCCGAAACTGAGCACCATGATGTGGTCAGAAATATGCAAGGCCTCATCTTGGTCATGCGTGACGAAAATCGTCGTCACGCCAGTTTCTTGCTGAATCCGGCGAATTTCTTGCCGCATCTCAATGCGCAGCCGTGCGTCCAAGTTGGACAACGGTTCATCCAGTAGGAGCAGGGAAGGCGATTTCGCCAAAGCGCGCGCAATCGCGACCCGCTGCTGCTGACCACCAGAGAGCCCCGCTGGTTTTTTGTCGAGCTGATCGTCGACATGAACCAGTTTGGCTAGTTCTTCGGCCCGCTTGTAGCGTTCGGCTTTGCTCACCTTTTGCATCTTCAGCGGAAAGGCGATGTTATCACGCACGGTCAGGTGCGGATAAAGTGAGTAGTTCTGAAACACCATGCCAACTTTGCGCGCGAGCGCATCTTTCTTGGTGACATCTTCATCCCCAAAATAGATGTGACCACTCGTGGCAGGAAGCAACCCTGAAATCAAATTCAGCGTTGTTGTTTTGCCCCCGCCGCTTGGCCCCAAGAGAGAAACTAGGGCGCCATCCGGAATCGTAAAGTTCAGATTCTTCAGCGTATCTTTTTTCCCATCGTAGGACAAAGTGACGTCCTTAAACGTTACTTTCACCCTTAACGCTCCTTCAACTGTATTCTGGCGACACTGGTTACCGAGAAGTGTCGTCAGTGCTAATGTTAGCAAAAATGACAAAATCCCACAAGATGCAGTAGTGGCGCTGATTCCACTCCCAAAATATGGGCCATATTGCTGGTTAAGGCGCTTCTTATCGCTTTTATCCTTGAACAGCCTCTACAAACCATGCAACATACTCAATCCATTGCCGGTTTCTTCATTACAAATGTGTGACGTTTTTGTAGCGCGCGTCAATCGTGGCTACAATGGGTGTGCACCAATAATGATGCGCTTTGCTTATACTTGCTATTAAAGCGAGAAACAGGATTTAAAGATAAATTCCTGCTTTATTCTCATCTAAGTCGCGAATCTTCGGCGTTTAAAGGATAGTTTTGCGCTTAGGGTGGAATAGGGTTTGGCCTGAAACTTTGATATACTAGACCTAACCCGAACCGAAACGGCGCCTGAGGAGGGAATAGTTGCGGTCGCACCGTTTTGGCGGGCTCAGACCGCAACTGATTATGATTCGTCAAAGTCACCCTGAAGATGCTGCTCAAGTCGTGCCGTTAATCGACTTGGTGTTTGAAGAAATGGAAGTCCCGCAGCTGATGAAAATGGCTAAGCCCGATTTGTATCGGGTGTTCGAGCAAGCTTTCCTACTGCCAGACTATCGCTACGGGTATCCGCAAACCATTGTCCATGAAGGCCCAAATGGGGTCGATGGCATTTTGGTGGGTTATTCCCACGCCCAAGAAGCCACCACCGATGACGCGTTCAAGCCGCTTTTGCCCAGTGTCGGCTTGCCTGTCGACCATGAATTGTTCCCAGACGTCGAAACCGACCCTGGCGAATGGTATATCGATACCTTGGCGGTGGCGGCAAGTGCCCAAGATCATGGCGTGGGTACCGCACTGTTAACCGGCATCGAGCCGATTGTGAAAGCCCGTGGCGAAAAGCTACTGTCGCTGAATGTGGATCAAACCAATCCGCGTGCCGAACAGCTGTACCGCCGGCAGGGCTTCAAGAAAACCCGCGAACTGATGATTGGCTCGCATCGCTACAACCATATGACCAAAGCCATTTAACGAACATATAAACAAGCCACCTCATGCCGAGCGCAAGAGGTGGCTTGTTTTAGCCTAAGCCGTATGCAGGATTGCGCCGGCTAAGCGGGTTCGTTTGATGGACGAAGCGCCAGCGGTCCAGAATCGCGGCGACGAGCAGGCCGGCCGGGACGTTACGCGGATCCAAAATATCGATTTGGAACGTGCGGCTGGTGGCAGCACCGACTGCCGCAATGGTGGTGACGGTTTTGACGCCGTGGTAGATGTGATATTCATTGGCTAACAGATTACCGAAAATCAGCCAGTTCAAATCAGACACAAAGACAAACTCATGCCAGACGCCGAACAGCTTTTTGACGCTACCGGCTTTATGGCCATTCAGGGTCAAATCATAACGCGGCGACATGCCGACGCTGCGCTGGCGAATGTCGCCCAGCTCCTGACCGGCAATCGTGTGCAAGTTGATGCGGTCATTAGCGAGGCCGTGCTTACCATTAAGAATGTAAGCCGGCTGATTGTGGTGGTCTTTGACCACCGTCACGCCGGTATCATGGAGCGATTGCGCATCAATGTAGTAAATCATTGCGCTCACCTTGGCTTTCCGCTTGGTTGAGAGCAATGGCGCGTTGGATGGCCTTGGCCACGCCGTCTTCGCGGTTGGTCAACGTCGTGTGCCATGCCAGTTCTTTGATCAGCGGGATGGCGTTACCCATTGCGACGCTGTATTTGGCTTGCCTGATCATGGATTCATCATTGAGGTTATCGCCGATGGCCATGACCTCATCCATGGTGTAGCCGCGCTTTTGGGCATAAGCGGCGAGGGCCGGGCCTTTTTGCGCCTTGAGATCATTGATCTCAATGTTGCGCGCGCCGCTGGAAGTGACGACCAAACCGCCAAGTGCTTCGACGCGAGCTTTGACTGGGGCTAGGCCCGCTTGCTCATCATCGGAGAACACAATCACCTTGTAGGCTTCTAGCGCGGGGTCCGTGAACACTTCGCGGTAATCAGCAACGTAAGTGGTTTTGATTTGCTGAGTGCGGGCTTCGGCTTTTTGCCGGGCCGTGGCGACGCTCATGGTGGCATCCTGGCCGCGATACATCGCCATCAAATTGGCAATGCGCCCGGCCTTGGCATTAGAGATGACACCATCAGCGGCTTCCAGTTCATAGTAGAGGCCGCTGGCATCAAGCACGTCAAACAAGGCTTGCAGTTTGGCGTTGGTGAGCGGCACTTGGACAGTAATGGTTTCCGCTTCGTCATAGACCAACGCGCCATTAATCGTGATATAAGCTGGGTGCAGGTCATGGGCGAGCAGCTCGACTTGGGCTTGGGGTAGGTTGCGGCCCGTGGCGACAATGAACTCGATGCCGGCGGCTTGCGCCTGGCGAATGGCCGCGGCGTTTTTGGCAGACACTTCAATTTTATCGTTGAGCAAGGTGCCGTCCATATCGGACGCAATCAGTTTGATCATGCAAAAACCTCCATTCAGGCTCAATTTTAGCATAAAAGCGGATGCAAAGGCTGGAGGCTTTGAGTACACTAGAAGGCGGAGGTCGCTTATGAAAACACTGATTCATAATGATTGGCAGACCGTGCTCGCGCCGGTATTTGAAGGTCCCACCTATGCGCGGTTGCACCAGTTCCTCAAGCAGGAATATCAGACGCAAACCATTTATCCTGAAATGCATCATATTTTTCAGGCCTTTGAATGGACCCCATTTGAAGCCGTCAAGGTGGTGATTTTGGGTCAGGATCCGTACCATGGACCTAACCAGGCCGTCGGGGCCAGCTTTGCCGTGGCGCCAGGCATCGCCTTGCCGCCGTCGCTGCAAAATATCTACAAAGAGCTGCAAAGCGACCTCGGTTATCCGCCAGTGACGCATGGCTATCTGAAAAGCTGGGCGCAGCAAGGGGTCTTACTCCTCAACGCGGTGCTGACGGTGCGCGCCGGGCAGGCAAATTCGCACCGGGGCCAAGGCTGGGAAGAGTTGACTGACGCTGCCATTGCGGCGCTGTCAGATCGCGGCCGGGTGGTGTTCATCCTGTGGGGCAGCTCGGCGCGGGCTAAAACCAGCTTGATCGACCAGAGCAAAAACGCCATTATCACGTCGCCGCACCCCAGTCCCTTGTCGGCTTACCGCGGCTTTTTTGGCAGCAAGCCGTTTTCCAAAACGAACGCGCTGCTGACGCAAATGGGGGAGAGGCCCATCAATTGGCAGCTCCCGGCGCAGCCAGACCTGAGCAACCAGTAATTTATGAGTGCAAGCGGTAAAGAGGACTGATATGATAGAGGGCGAGCGTTGAAGGCGCTAACAATTCGCAATTTGGAGGGATCATCTTGGATTTATTTGAAAGCTTAGAGCAAAAGATTACGGGCAAAAACTTGTCGATTGTCTTTCCTGAAGGCAACGACGCACGGATTTTAGGCGCAGCGGTGCGCTTGGCCGCAGAAGGGCTGATTAAGCCAGTCCTGCTGGGCACCACCAGCGAGATTGCCGCCGTGGCTGAAGCGAAAGGGTTGGACATCAGCAAGCTGGAACTGCGTGATCCGCAAACCGATGCTATTTTGCCAGAAATGGCGCAGGCCTTTTTCGAACGGCGCAATGGTAAGGCCACCGAAGAACAGGCCCAAGCCATGGTCAAAGATCCGAATTACTTCGGCACGATGCTCGTGTACATGGGCAAGGCAGACGGGATGGTGTCTGGCGCCGTGCACTCCACGGCGGATACCGTGCGGCCTGCTTTGCAAATCATCAAGACCCGCCCTGGTGTTTCTCGAACCAGTGGCGCCTTCATCATGCAGCGCGGCCGCGACGAACGCTATCTGTTCGCCGACAATGCCATTAACATCGATCCTGATGCCCAGACCCTAGCCGAAACCGCCGTTGAATCGGCCAAAACGGCTAAACTGTTCGACATTGACCCAAAAGTGGCCATGTTGTCCTTCTCCACCAAGGGTTCGGCTAAGGCACCGCAAGTGGACAAAGTGATTGAGGCGACCAAGCTGGCCCATGAACTGGCCCCAGATTTGGCTTTGGATGGTGAATTGCAGTTTGACGCGGCCTTTGTCCCAACGGTGGCGAAGCTCAAGGCGCCTGATTCAAAGGTGGCAGGTTATGCGAACGTCTTTATCTTCCCCGACCTGCAATCTGGTAATATTGGTTACAAGATTGCCCAACGCCTCGGCGGCTTTGAAGCGATGGGGCCGATTTTGCAAGGCCTGAACAAGCCAGTCTCTGACCTGTCACGCGGCGCGAATGAAGAGGATGTGTACAAAGTCGCCATCATTACGGCGGCGCAGAATTTGATCAACTAAGGAGTCGTGATTGGATGGAATTTAGCGATGAAGCAAGTTTACAAGCCTTTGCCCAAAGCCTAGCGCCGCACTTGCAAGCAGGGGACATTCTGCTGCTGGATGGTGACCTGGGCGCCGGCAAAACCAGTTTTACTAAGGGGCTAGCGCGCGGACTTGGCATCGCGGATTACATCAAAAGTCCCACCTTCACCATTATCCGCGAGTATCCAGATGGCACTTTGCCGCTGTACCACATGGATCTGTACCGGCTGGAAAATGGTGGGGCTGGCGATCTGGGCTTAGAGGAATATTTTGAAGGCGATGGCGTGTCAGTCGTGGAATGGCCTGATTTTCTGGGTGAAGCCACGCCTGAGGACTACCTGCTCATTCACTTCCTCAAAGATCCTGATGACGATCACAAACGCACCTTGACCTTTGAAGCCGTGGGGCCCCGCGCCAAAGCGCTGCTGGCAACCATTCAGGCATAATTCAAAAACGTGCTCCTCACGCTGTTGGGAGGAGCACGTTTTTGAATCCGTTAAGCGGTGATTTTCAGCATGCTAGCTAAGGTCGCATCGCCGAATTGTTGTTCCTGAGCGAGCAGGATGCGGGCGCAGGCGTAACTGTCCTGCAACGCATTGTGGTGATGCGCCAGGGGGATGTGCAGCGCTGCGGACACGGTGTCCAGGCGGTGATTGGGCAGCTCAGGCATCAGGCGCTTAGCCGTGCGCGCGGTGTCAATCACCTGATAGCGCGGAACAGCCATGTCATAGCGCTCCAGCGTCCGTTTGAGCACCGACACGTCGAAGGGCGAATTGTGCGCTGTGACTAGGCGGGTAGGAGCGAAGAAGCTGGCGATATGCGGCCAGACCTGCGGAAAAGTCGGCTCACCGGCGACTTGGGCTTCCGTGATGCCATGGATCCGCACATTTTGGCTTTCGAAGGGCACCTCTGGGTCAATCAAGGTGTAGAAGCTATCCACCACTTGGCTTTGCCGCACCACCACTAAGGCCAAGGAGCAGGCACTGGCACGCTGGCGGTTAGCCGTTTCAAAATCCATTGCGATAAAATCCATTTTATTCTCCTAATAAATCAACGGTTTCCAGCTCAACTGGGCAGTGGTCAGAGCCGAGCACTTCATTGTGAATCTTGGCATCCTTGATGAACGGTACGAAATTGTCGCTGGCGACGAAATAGTCGATGCGCCAGCCGGCATTGCGGGAGCGAGCGCTGAAGCGATAGCTCCACCAAGAATACACGTCTTCAAGGTTCGGATAGAAATGGCGAAAGGTGTCAGTGAACCCTGCTTCCAGCTGGGTGGTGAAGTCGTTGCGTTCTTCGTCGGTGAAGCCGGCGTTATGGTGATTGGAACTCGGGTTTTTCAAATCAATTTCATGATGGGCGACATTCAAATCACCGCAGTAAACCAACGGCTTCTTGGCGGCCAGCGCCTTGGTGTAGGCCAGAAAGGCTTGGTCCCAGGCCTGCCGATAATCGAGGCGCTTCAATTCGCTTCCTGAATTCGGCGTGTAAACCGTGATCAGGTAAAATTTCGGATATTCCAACGTGATGACGCGGCCTTCATCATCAAACTCAGGCTGGCCGATGCCGTAAGTCACCGCCAGTGGTTCGTGCTTGGTGAAAATGGCGGTGCCAGAGTAGCCTTTGCGCTCGGCGTAGTTGAAGTATTGGTGGTAGCCCGGCAGGTCCAAGCTGGCTTGGCCTTCCTGCATCTTGGTTTCCTGGATGCAGAACCAATCAGCATCCAAGTCATTGAAGCTCGTCATAAAATCGTGTTTCAACACGGCGCGCAGCCCGTTGACGTTCCAAGAAATGAGTTTCATGAGCTCAACTTCCTTCTTCGGTATTTGCCCCTAGTATATAAGAAAAGGGTGGTCTGCTCAAATCACGGTTGGGCTCTTAAGTCACTGGGAAGGTAATCGGCTCTTGTCTAGTGCTGTGATAATTCAACATCTGGTGAAGGTACCTTCTTTATGTGTGTGCTGAATGCTACTTTAGATGGCGTATTTGAGGGTGGATGTAAGCATGGGGGTCGGACTGTTCCATGGCCCACAAATGTATACGGCGATTTAGATACTGCAGTGAACAACCACCGTAGGGCAGGGCGACCGGAGCTGGCATGGGCTCAGTGGTGAAATTGTTCTTTGCCAACTGGTTGGCTTAGAACAAGCCGCGACTTTGAGACTCGCAGAGGCTCAAAGCGCTGGCCACCACGTTCCAGCCCATGCCAACGGAGGTTGCCCGGCCCGACATTTCAACCGGATTCGGTGAGGGTATGCTAAACTAGACCTGTAAACTTTTTGCGGAGGCTAACCATGGCAGAAACCCTTGATGGTATTCGAATTTTAACGAACGAACCGCTTAGCCGGTATACCTTTACCCGCACCGGCGGGCCCGCGGATCAGCTGGCCTTTCCTAAGTCGGTGGCGGAAGTGCAGCGGTTGGTCGTGGCGGCTGAGGAACACGGTTGGCCGCTGACGGTGATTGGTAACGCCTCAAATTTAATCGTGCGGGATGGTGGTATTCGCGGGCTGACCTTGATTTTAACTGAGATGGCGGCTATCGAAGTCAACGGCACTACCGTCACGGCGCAAGCGGGCGCGCGGCTGATTGATACCACTGAAGCCGCTTATCGTGGTGGCTTATCTGGGTTTGAATTCGCCTGCGGGATTCCCGGGAGTATCGGCGGGGCCGTGTACATGAACGCTGGGGCGTATGGCGGCGAAATCAAAGACGTGCTAACGTCGGCGATAGTGCTGACGAAGGCCGGTAAAATCAAAACCTACGACAATACGGCGATGAATTTCAGTTATCGGCATAGTTTGGTGCAGGAAACTGGCGAAGTGGTGCTCAGTGCCACCTTCTCATTGATACCAGCGCCTAAGCCTGATATCCGGGCCCGGATGGACAAGCTCAATGCCCGCCGCGCTAGCAAACAGCCACTGGAATATCCTTCATGTGGTTCGGTGTTCAAGCGGCCAGTGGGGCATTATGTCGGCCCCATGATTCAGCAGGCCGGGCTGCAAGGGCATACGATTGGCGGGGCCCAGATTTCGATGAAGCATGCCGGGTTTATCGTCAATATTGCCCAGGCCACAGCGACGGATTACATGAACATGATTAAATATGTTCAAACTAATGTGTTTGCTAAGTTCGGGGTGCATCTGGAGCCGGAAGTGCGAATCATTGGTGAAACTGCCTCATAACCAGAAAGGAGTGGCGCATTCGTGCATCTAGTTGAAGCTGGACTGTTACTGATTAGTTTGGTCGTGGTCTCGAATGTCATCAGCCATTATTTAGTGGCTGTGCCAGTCTCCCTGATTCAAGCCGCGCTGGGGTTAGGCGCGGCTTTGTTGTTTCATGTCACGCTAGATATGCAAACCAGCTGGTTCATGGTGCTGTTCACAGCGCCACTGCTGTACAACGATGGCCGACGGTTCCCGCGGCGGGAGTTGTGGAATCTGCGAGGGCCGATTATTGGCAATGCCATTGTGCTGGTGTTTGTCATTACGTTCCTGGGCGGCTTTTTCCTGCACTGGTTGGTGCCGAAAATGCCGTTAGCGGCCAGCTTTGCGTTGGCGGCGATTATGGCGCCAACAGATCCGATTGCGGTTCAGTCGTTGGCGCAGCGGGTGCATTTGCCCAGCGGCTTGCTCCATTTGATCAGCGGGGAAAGCTTGATTAACGACGCTAGCGGTTTGATTGGGTTCAAATACGGGATTGCCGCCGCCATGACTGGGAGTTTTGTGCTGACGCAAGCGGTGGGCGACTTTCTGTATATTGCCATCATTGGGGCCCTGGCTGGGGCGGCGCTGATGGGGCTGATCAACCTACTGCGGCTGTGGTTGTTGCAGCAAGGCATTAACGATACGATTTTGCATACGGTGCTCCAATTAATCACGCCGTTTGTCATTTACCTAGTGGTGGATGATGGCCTCGGCGCGAGCGGTGTGATTGCCGTTGTGGTTGCTGGCCTATTGACCAATGTCGTCGGTAATCGGTACATTTCGGCGTTGCCTGAGCTGCGGATTGTGGCGGAAAAATCATGGGAGCTCCTAGTGTATGTACTCAATGGGCTGATTTTCTTGATTTTGGGGCTGGAGCTGCCGGTGGCGATGCGGATGACCATCGAAAGTCGTGAAGTGTCGACTTGGCAGGCCGTGCTGGATGTGGTGCTGGTCTACCTGGTGATGCTGGTGATCAGAACTTTGTGGACCTATGGTTACATGCTGGCGACGGCACACCGCCCCAATGCGGAAGCGCCAAGTTTGAAGTTGGCCTTGCTGAATGGGATTGCTGGCGTGCGCGGGGCGATTAGTTTGGTCGGCGTGCTGGCAGTACCAGTGGTGCTTGCCAATGGTCAGGCTTTTCCTGAGCGCAGTTTGATGTTGTTTATCGCCGCGGGGTATATCATTTTGAGCATGGTGGTGGCGACAGTGCTCTTGCCAATCATGACCAAGAACCGGGCGCCGCTGAAGTTGCGGGGTTCTAGCGTCAGCGAGGAGCCCGCAACGGCCACCGAGTCGGTGCGCCTAATTACTTTGCCGCAGGCGCAGCGTTACCTCTACCAAATGGCAGTGCGTAAACTGGAAAGTGAACGCCGGGAGGATAACCAAAAGCCGGTGCTGGATTTGATCACCGAGTATCAACACCTGATTCGGCGCATTGACTTGCAAGCTGATGATAGTGAAGGGTTGCCGCCGTTTGTGCAAGACGAGGTTGATCTGCGGTTGGTCGGATTAGCGGGCGAACTTGATGCACTAGAGGCCTTGAAACAAGCCGACGCCATTCAGCCCGGTACCTATCAGCGCTTTCAGCGCCGCTTGCAAGCCAAACAGCGCGATTTGCAAAGCATGACTGCGAAGCAAGGCACGGTGACCAGCCATATTGTTTGGGACCGCATTCGTTTTACCCTCGCCACCTGGTGGCAGCAGCTGCTGGCGACGCGCGTTAAGCAGCCAGCACGCTACCATGAGCGGCTGGCGGTGGAAAAAGCGCTGGCCAAAGGCGGTTTGAAGGCCGTGAGTGCTTTCCTCCGGCGACCGGAAAACCGGGCGCATCACTACAATCGTCAGGTGATTTATGCCT
This sequence comes from Lacticaseibacillus suilingensis, assembly GCF_016861845.1. Lineage (GTDB taxonomy): Bacteria > Bacillota > Bacilli > Lactobacillales > Lactobacillaceae > Lacticaseibacillus > Lacticaseibacillus suilingensis. The sequence goes on along the minus strand of NZ_BOLV01000014.1, from coordinate 49,355 downwards.
TGATTGTGCAGTATCGTAGCCGAATTGCCACGGTGAAAGCCAAGACCACGCATAAAAGTATGCAGTATGAAAAGGAAATGGCGCGTTTGCGGACGCTGGCTTTGGCGGCGGAACGCGCGGCGATTCATGAATTGCGGGAACAAGGCTATATCAATACCAGCTTAGCCCAGCGTCTGATTCAAGGCGTGAATTATACGGAGAATGCGGCCGCCATGGCTGAACTGGAAGATTCATAAGGAGGAATGCAGGCATGTTTGACGAAATCATCAACCGTCGTGGGAGCAATTCAATCAAGTGGCAGGTACAACCAGGCGAATTGCCGATGTGGATTGCCGATATGGATTTTGCCACGGCGCCAGCGGTGGTCGCGGCGATGAAAGCCAAAGTTAACAGCGGCGTTTTTGGCTATGAAGAGGTGCCGGCGGCGTATTTCACGGCTGTCGCTGATTGGTATGAGCAGCGTGACCACCAGCGTCCGGACCCGGCTTGGATGAGTTTTGCCAGCGGGGTGATGCCAGCGATTGGGGCGATGATTCGCCAGCTGACTCAGCCCGGCGATCAAATCGTGGTGCAGGCCCCTGTGTACAATATGTTTTTCTCGACCATTGCTGTCAATGGCCGCACCGCTGCCTCGGCGGACTTAAGCTATAATCCGCAAACGGCGCGCTATGCGATTGACTTTGACCGGCTCGAGTCGGTGTTGGCCCAGCCAGCGAGCACACTGATGCTGCTGTGCAATCCGCATAATCCAATCGGTAAAGCATGGTCCAAGGCCGACCTTACTCAGATTGCCACGCTGTGCGTGAAGCATCACGTCCGGCTGATTGCCGATGAAATTCACGGTGATTTGGTCTTCGGGGAGCCGGCGTACACGCCGGTCTTCAGCTTGCCTGATGAGCTGCGGGCCAACAGCATCGTCTGTGTTTCGCCGTCCAAAACCTTCAACTTGGCTGGTATTCACGCGGCCACGGTGATGGTGCCAGATGCCGCCTTGCATGCCCAGGTGGACCGGGCGCTGGCCACGGCGCAAGTGGCCGAGCCCAACGCTTTGGCCACGACGGCGACCATCGCCGCCTACACCCAAGGCGGCCAGTGGCTCGATGCCTTGAAAGCGCAACTGACCACTAATCGCCAGACGCTGGCCACCTGTCTGGCTACGCAGCTCCCAAGTGTGCGGTTGGCCTCAGAGAATGCCACCTACTTGGCCTGGCTCGATATCAGTCAGGTGAGTGCGGATAGTGCGGCTTTTTGCCAGTGGCTCCGAGCGGAAACCGGCCTGATCTTGGCCGCAGGGGACGCCTACCACGGTAATGGTGCTCACTTCCTGCGGCTAAATCTGGCCTGCCCGCCGCAAATGTTGGATGATGGGTTGCAGCGCCTAGTCGCTGGCGTGACTAAGTATCCGCACGCTTCGTAGGGTTTCATCCCGCACCGCTTCACCTGGCTCATGCTAGCAAGGTGAAGCGGTGTTTTTTTGTATGGTGACTTGAACATGTGAAACCGGTCACAATTTTTCTTGTAAAAAGTTGGCACTGCCGCTTGAAATTCGCTTCATACCCAGTATAATTAGCAAAGCGTACTAAACTTTTAGTTTAGTTTAACGAAACTTGCGTTGTGGAGGTGACTAGATGGATATAGGCCAAAAAATCCGGGATCTGCGAATTCAGAAGAATTTGACTCAAGAAGAACTAGGCGAGCGCACTGATTTAACTAAGGGGTACATCTCCCAGTTGGAACATAATCAAAGCTCACCGTCGATGGAAACCTTCTTCGACTTATTAAACGTCTTGGGTCAAACGCCGGCTGAATTTTTCACCGAAGACCAAACTCAGCAGCTGGTGTATCCAGTGGGTGATCAGGTTGAATATGAGGACGAAGAGCGCGGCTATTTATTGCGCTGGCTGGTCCCGGAATCCAATGAAAACGAAATGGAGCCGGTGCGCATTGAATTCAACGAAGGCGGAGAATTCAAAACCTTCGAACCTTCGCCGGCGGAAACTTTTATTTATGTCATGAAAGGGCGCGTCACGCTCCAGCTAGGTCACCACACGTACAGCGCCAAGCGAGGAGAGACCATCTACTTTCACGCCACCCAGCAGCACCGCATCGTCAACGCCGCCAAAGGCCCGTCGACGATTCTGCTGGTCGCAACCGCGTCGTATTTATAACAGGCTGCGGAGCGCAACTATGAAGGCTGCGGAGCGGGGACGGTTTTAGCTCGACAAATAGCCTAGCTTTAGGCATTGCCGCTGAATTTTGGCGGCGAAGCCTGAAGCGTAGCTATTTGCTCGAGCGTTGTCCTGCGGAGCGCAACTAGAAGCTGTGGAGCGGGACGCTTTTAGTCCGTCGCCAGCACACGTCAGGGGATGCATCGAGGATTAGGGGGAATCAGATTGAGCAATACCATCATCGAACTGCAACATGTCAGCAAGCAATATGGTGACACTGAAGTTTTAAAAGATATCAATATCGAAATCGAACAAGGCAAGTTTTATACCTTACTGGGCCCGAGTGGCTCCGGTAAAACCACGATTCTGCGGGCGATTGCCGGCTTTTTGGATCCGACCAAAGGGGATGTGCTGTTCAATGGTCAGCGCATCAATGATATCCCGGCTAACGAGCGCAAAGTGAACACCGTGTTCCAGGACTATGCACTGTTCCCGCATTTGAATGTGTTTGAAAACGTGGCATACGGCTTGCGGGTCCAAAAAATCGCCAAGGCCGACATCGAAACGCGCGTGGATGCGGCGTTGAAAATGGTCCGGCTCAATGGCTTAGCGGATCGAGAAATCTCTGAATTATCTGGTGGCCAGCAACAGCGGGTCGCCATAGCCCGCGCCATTGTCCTGGAACCAGAGGTGCTCCTGCTGGACGAGCCACTGTCAGCGCTGGATGCCAAGCTGCGCAAGGATATGCAATATGAATTGCGCGAATTGCAGCAGCGCCTCGGCATCACGTTCTTGTTCGTGACGCATGACCAAGAAGAGGCGCTGGCGCTGTCCGACGAAATCTTCGTGATGAATGACGGCGAAGTGCAGCAATCCGGCACCCCGGTGGACATTTACGATGAACCGGTCAACCACTTTGTCGCCGACTTTATTGGCGAAAGTAATATCGTGGCTGGTCACATGGTGCAGGACTACTTGGTGGAATTCAACGGCAAGCAGTTTGAATGTGCCGATGCCGGCATGCGCCCCAACGAATCCGTTGAGGTCGTGCTCCGGCCGGAAGACCTCGACATCACGGCCCTTGGCGGCGGCAAGGTGACGGTGGATGTGGACACGCAGTTATTCCGTGGTGATTACTATGAAATCGTGGCCTACGATGATGCTAAAAATGAATGGTTGATTCACTCCACCAACCCGGCCAAAGATGGTGAACGCGTCGACTTGACCTTTGATCCGGAAGACATTCACGTGATGCGCCTGAACGAATCGGAGGAGGACTTCGACGCCCGACTGGAAAGCTACGAAGGGGAATAGGGGGCCGCTGATGAAAAAAACCACCAATCTGGCCTTCTATGTGCCATATATCCTCTGGATTTTACTGTTTGTCATTGCGCCGATGCTGCTGATTGTTTATCAATCCTTCTTTAACATTGAAGGTCAGTTCACCTTCAGCAATTATGCGACTTATTTTCATTCCAGCACCTACATCATGATGACCATCAACTCGGTGTGGTATGCCTTCCTGATTACCGCGCTGACGTTGGTGATTTCCTATCCGGCGGCTTACCTGCTGCACTACGCGAAGCATAAAGAGCTGTGGTTGCTGTTGATCATTTTGCCGACCTGGATCAACTTGTTGCTGAAAGCTTATGCCTTTATTGGCATTTTCAGCCAGGATGGCGGCATCAATACCTTCCTCCAGATGATGGGGCTGGGCACGCACCAGTTCTTGTTCACGGATTTCTCCTTCATTTTCGTGGCGAGTTACATCGAAATTCCGTTTATGATTTTGCCGATTTTTAATGGGATTGAGGAACTGAATGAAGGTTTGGTCAACGCCAGTCGCGACCTGGGGGCCAAGTGGTGGCAGACTTTCACCCGCGTGATTTTGCCGCTGACCATGAGTGGCGTCAAAAGCGGGGTCCAGGCCGTGTTCATTCCAAGTCTGAGCTTATTCATGCTCACCCGCTTGATTGGCGGTAATCGGGTCATCACCTTGGGGACCGCGATTGAAGAACACTTCCTGACCACCATGAACTGGGGGATGGGCTCAACCATCGGGGTCATCTTGATCATTGCGATGGTCGTGATCATGTTCCTGACTGGTGAACGGAAGAAGAAAGGAGGCCGCCGGGCATGAAGTCACTGAAAAAATGGAAATGGACTAATCTCTATTTGATTTTTGTCTTCATCATGTTGTATGTCCCAATTGCTTACCTGATTTTCTACTCGTTTTCGGCAGGGGATACCATGAGCAACTTTCATGGCTTCACCTGGACCCATTACCAGGAACTGTTCGCTGACACCCGGATGATTCAAATTGTGGTGGATACGTTGATGCTGGCCTTGCTCTCCAGCCTGATTGCGACGATTGTTGGCACGCTAGGGGCGCTGGCGATTAGCCGTACCAGTCGGCCAGTGGTCAAAAACTCGATTCTCTCGCTGAACAACATTCTGATGGTGTCGCCGGATGTCATCATCGGCGCCAGTTTTCTGATTTTCTTCACCGCGCTGCACATTCCGCTAGGGTTCTTGTCCGTCCTGCTGAGCCATATCGCCTTTTCCATTCCGATTGTGGTGCTGATGGTGCTGCCGCGGCTGCAGGAAATGAGCAACACGATGCTGGATGCAGCCCGTGATTTGGGCTCCACCAACTTGCAGGTGTTGACCCGCGTCATCATGCCGTTCATCACGCCTGGGATTTTAAGCGGCTTCTTCATGGCCTTCACTTACTCGCTAGATGATTTTGCCGTCACCTTCTTCGTCACCGGCAACGGCTTTGAAACCCTGTCCGTTGAAATCTATGCCCGGGCGCGTCAAGGCATCAGCCTGGAAATCAATGCGCTGTCTGGCGTGATGTTCCTGTTCTCCTTGGTGCTGGTAGTGGGGTACTACTTCATCCAGCGCGGCACCAAGTCGCATAAGGCGAAGCTAAAAGCAAAGGGGGCAGTCACCAATGAAGCGACTCATTAGCATGGCCGCCATTATCTTGGCTGCGGTGCTCGGCTTGGCCTTCTGGAGCCACTCTTTGGCCAAAGCGCAAGGCGCCACCGGCGATAACACGTTGAACCTGGCGAACTGGGGCGATTACATCGACCCGGCTTTGATTAAAAAGTTTGAAAAGCAAACGGGCTACCATGTCAATTTGGAAACCTTTGACTCGAACGAGGCGATGTACACCAAGATTCAGCAAGGCGGGACTTCCTATGATTTGACGGTGCCTTCTGAATACATGGTCGAAAAAATGCGTAACGCCAAGATGCTGGTGCCACTGGATAAGAGCAAACTCAAAGACCTCAGTAATTTCGGCGCGTTGTACATGAACCGCTCCTTTGATCCCGGCAATAAGTACAGCCTGCCGTATTTCTGGGGCACCTTGGGGATCATTTACAACGACAAGTTTGTTAAGCCTGGTGAAATCCAACACTGGAATGACTTGTGGAAGAGTAAATATCGCGACAACATCATGCTGATTGACTCGGCGCGCGACATCATGGGCTTTTCCCTGCGGTCGATGGGTAAGTCGATGAACACCACGGATCCGAACACCCTGGCCTTGGCCAAGGCGAAGCTTGATCAGATGTCACCGAATGTTAAAGCCGTGGTGGCCGATGAAATCAAGATGTACATGGCCGCCGATGAATCGGCGCTGGCGGTGGACTGGTCAGGGGAAGCGGCGGATATGATGGCCAATAACTCGCATCTGCACTATGTGGTGCCGAGTGAAGGCTCGAACTTGTGGTTTGACAATTTGGTCATCCCTAAGACTGCGAAGCACTTCAAGGCCATTTATGCGTTCTTGAATTTCCTCACGAATGCCAAAAATGCGGCGCAGAACGCGGATTACGTCGGGTATTCTACCCCCAATGTAGCGGCGCTGAAGTTGCTACCCAAAGCGGTGCGTAACGATAAGCAGTTCTATCCAGATGAGGATGTTATCAAGAAGTCTGAAGTGTATAGTGACTTAGCCCCGAAGACAGTAGGGCTGTACAACGATCTATACTTGGAATTTAAAATGTACCGGAAGTAGTGTCAAATGCCGAGGTGCGGCGCCAGTCGTCCTCGGTTTTTGCTTGCCCGCAAATTGTCTTCGCGACTGAGTTTTTGTATACTTAGGCCACGGAGGCGAGACGGATGTTGGAATACGCAGAAATTGCCAGTCAATTCGAAAAAGACCAAAAAATCAATTTTGACCTGATTTTGCAAGAGGTCATCAAGGGCTGGCAGGAACAAAAGCTGCGTCCGCGCCTGTTGATGCACGCTTGTTGCGCGCCTTGTAGCACCTACACGCTGGAATATCTCACCCAGTTTGCTGATGTGACGATCTTCTTCTTCAACCCCAATATTCATCCGCGGATGGAGTATGAGCGGCGTAAGCTAGTGCAACAGCAGTTTATTCTTGATTTTAACGCCCGGACGCACAACCAGGTTCAGTTTATCAGCGCCGACTACAAGCCCAGCGATTGGCTGGCGCAAACCAAGACGCTGAAGAATGAACCAGAAGGCGGCGCGCGCTGCCGCGTCTGCTATGATTTTCGGCTGGATGCGGTGGCGGCCAAGGCGCAGGAATTGGGCTTTGACTACTTTGGTAGCACGCTGACCATTTCGCCGAACAAGAATGCGCAGTGGATCAACGAAGGCGGGCTGGAAATTCAGCATCTGTACAATGTGGCTTACCTGCCGAGTGACTTCAAAAAGCGTGGCGGCTATGCCCGATCGGTGCAGATGTGCAAGGACTACAATGTCTATCGCCAGTGCTATTGCGGCTGTTTGTTTGCGGCCAAGGCGCAAGGCATCGACCTGGCTGCCATCAACCGCGAGGCTACCAAGTATGTGGCGGCCCACGAAGCGGATGATTTCTCACCGATTCAATTTCACATTGCCGAACAGGCAAATTAAAGTGAAGGGTTGAACCTTGTTTTCCCTTGCTCAACGTTTTACACTTTGAGCAGTAGAGGAGGCGAGAACATGGCAACAGATCCAATTTCGACCCCAACGGCTTTGGGCGTGGATTATCTTTTGACCTTCACGGCCGCGCCAGCAGAACGCTCGGTGCGGCTGGCGCTCGATCCTGTGGTCACTTATCTACGGCGCTATCAAGATGGCTATCGGTTCAATTCATTACTGGGCCCGACCAGCTTGAAGGTGCGCTTGCAGCATGCCTTGACCCTGACTCCTGACCAATTTCAATTACGCTCCACTAGTGCCGCGTTTGACCGGCGGTACTGAGGGCAGACAAAAACCCAGCCACTTTGGCTGGGTTTTTTCGTTTGCTAGACTTAATCGGCGGCGTCGGCAAGCGGATCATTGCGCCGCGCTAAGCGTTTGCGAATTTCCTCGATTAACACAATCGGGAACGGAATGATGAACAGGAACAGCCAATCACCAGGGTTGAGGACCGTGGTATTGAACAATTCTTGCACCCCAGGCGTCACGGTCAGGAAGGCAAACAAGACGATTTCAAAGGCAATCCCATACCAGACGCGCCGGTTGCTGAACAACCCCACTTTGAACACTGAAGCCATGTTGGTCCGGCAGTTCAAGGCATTGGCGATCTGGGAGAAGACAATCGCGCCAAGGACCATGGTGGTCGCCCGCGCATAGACATTGCCGCTGGCAGCCAGGGCCACGTTAGGCCAACCGTTTTGGTAGTTGACGAAGAAGTAGGCGGCGGTGGAAATCACACTGGAGATCAAGCCATACCAGGCAAAGGCCTTCCAGATGACCCGCTTACTCAAGAGGTGCGCGTTTTTGGCGCGCGGCGGCTGGTGCATGATGCCAGGCTCCGCTTTTTCAGAACCCAGCCCCAGCGCTGGCAGCATGTCCGTCCCTAAGTCGACAGTCAAAATCTGCATCACCGTCATAGGCAGCGGAATCAGCCCACCAGAGAACAGGAACAGCGCAGAAGGAATGGCTTCAGGCACGTTGGAGGTCAAAATGTAGGTCAGGAACTTCTGCAAGTTGGCGTACACCGTGCGGCCTTCTTCAATCGCGGCCACGATCGAGGCGAAGTTGTCATCGGTCAAAATCATATCCGCCGCATCCTTCGCCACGTCGGTCCCGGTCACACCCATGGCAACGCCGATATCGGCCTTTTTGAGGGCGGGGGCATCGTTGACGCCATCACCAGTGGAAGCAACGATTTCACCGTTCTTTTGCAAGGTGGAAACGATCTTGTACTTCTGTTCAGGGGCAACCCGGGCGAAAATGATTTCGCCTTTCAAGGTGTCTTGCAACTGGTCTTCAGTCATGGCATCCAATTCGGTGCCGGTAACGACGCGGGCTTGGTCCGAGGTCAGGCCAATTTTAACGGCGATGGACTTCGCTGTTAACGTGGAGTCCCCAGTCACCATGATGATCTTAATGTTGGCTTCGTGGCACTTGCGCACCGCTTCGTAGATTTCTGGGCGCGGTGGGTCAGCCATGACGGTCAAGCCGACGAAGGTCAAATGGTTTTCGGCGTCTTCGATGGTCATTTTGTCCAGCTGACTGGCGGTATCGGCTTCAGCGGGGAACTCACGGTAGGCGGCAGCCAGGCTACGTAAGCCTAACTTCGCGTACTTGTTGTTGGCAGCGTTGATCGCGCGGCGGTCATCTTCGGTGATCGGCCGCACTTTACCATCGACTTGAATCGTGTCGCACTGGTGCACCGTGTCGCTTAATGAGCCTTTGACGCACAGCATCAGGGTTTGATCATCGAGGCGGTGCACCGTACTCATGCGCTTACGGTCGGAGTCAAAAGGAAACTCTTTCAGCCGCGGAGTTTTGGCGGTAGCGGCCGCGAGATCAAAGCCGGCTTTTTCGGCTAAAATCACCAAAGCGGCTTCGGTTGGTGTGCCGAGAATTTTCGGCTTACCACTGTCTTTGTCTTGCTGCACCTGGGTATCGTTATTCAGCGAAGCCACCCGTACCAGCAGAGCCAATTCCGGCTCGGTGGTCGGGTCAACGCGCTTGCCATCCAGTTCGATGTGGCCGTTGTTCACATAGCCTTGGCCGGTGATTTTGTATTCCTTACTCCGAGTCCAAACGTGATTGACGGTCATTTGGTTTTGCGTCAGGGTCCCAGTCTTATCCGAGCAGATCACCGTGGTTTCGCCCAGGGTTTCAACGGAATTCAGATCCTTCACCAGTGCATGCTTTTTGGCCATGCGGGTGACGCCTTGGGCTAAACTCAAGGTGACAGTTGGCAGGAGGCCTTCAGGAATGAACGCGACGATCATCCCTAAGGCGAAAATGAACGCCTTGGCAGCTGGATAGTGGACAAAGAAAATCGCCGAGATGAAAAAGGCAATCCCAATGGCAATGGCAATCATAGAAATCTGCCGGGTCAGGTGATCCAGCTCAATGGCGAGGGGACTCTTGACCTTCTTTTGCTGCTGGGTCAAAGCAGCGATTTTCCCGAACTCGGTGTTCATGCCGGTGGCAATCGCGACCGCTTTGCCGGTGCCGGCGCCGATGGTGGTACCGGCATAAATCAGGTTGGACTCGGCGAATTGGCCTTCGCCCGGGTCGTATTTCACTTCTTTGGATTCTGGGACGGATTCACCGGTCAGCGCACTTTGATCGACTTGCATGGAAGTCGCTTCAAGCAAGCGTGCATCGACCGGAATGGCGTTACCGGCTTGCAACAGGAAGACATCACCTGGCACCAAGGCCGTGGCGTCTTTTTGTTGCACCTTACCATCGCGATAAACCTGCGTGTAAGTGGGCAACATCGCCATTAAGGAGTCGGTGGCTTTTTTGGCTTGGAATTGCTGCCAGAAACTGAAGACCCCATTAATGATGTTCACGAGCCAAATGGCAATCCCTAGCTCCATGGTGCCACTGATCATCGCGACCAGCCCTGACACCCAAAGCAAAATCGCCATCAGGCTCCCAAAGTTTTTGATAAAGGCCTTAAATTGCGATTCCCCTTGGGTGTGGGTAATCGTGTTTTCCCCGTATTGAGCTAAACGCTTTTGCGCCTCAGCCTCAGTAATGCCGGTGTTCGTGCTGTCAAGATCCTTCAGCACTTCTGCCGACGTCTGGGTCGCATATTGCGTCCGCTTATCTGTTGCAGTCATCTTTCTAACCTCCACATGATTGAGTCGCCTCAATCAAAGATCGGCCTGCTGACGCAGGCCATTCCCCCTAGAGCCTTGCATGGTTCCAGTATATAGAGCTATTCTAACGCTTTGCACTTAATTGAACACCTTTTCTCGGTAAAATTCGCAAAACCAAATCGGCCACCACCAAAAAGGCCAGCCAACGCGGTTTTGCTGCGCAGACTGGCCAAAAGAATATGAGAAAATGCTAATTTTCGTGGATGAGGTCGCGTAGTTCGCCAATCAAAGCATTGGGATGGCGCGTGGCACGGGCCACGGTTTTGATATTCAGCAGATCCATCACGGTCAGATTGTGGGAAATCGAGTTCTTCCCGTAAGACCCAGTCCCAAGCGTCAAGGAAGGGGTGAGGCGATTGAACAAGCCGCCAATCCCGCCTAAACTGGCCGGGCTGTTCACCAGAATGCGGCAAGCTGGCATCGCTTCTCCAAAGGCGTCAATCACGGTTTGGTCGGTGGTGTGAATCGCTGCGGTATGGCCTAAGCCGCCATAGTGGAGCAGTGACTGGCATAAGTCGAAAGCTGAGGCATGGTCGTTGGCCAGATACAATGACAGCACGGGACACAATTTTTCCCCAGATAATAGGAAGTTTTTGCCAATGCCGTCGAGTTTGGCAATCAGTAGTTTGGTGCCTTTAGGGACGGTTAAGCCCGCCAGTTTAGCGATTTTCTCGGCGCTTTGCCCGGCCACCGGACCGCGGACGGTGCGGCGCTGCGGATCAATCACTGCCGCGGTCAACTTGGCGACCTCTTGGTCAGGAACAAAATAGGCGCCGCCGGCTTGGAAGGCCGCTTTGACAGCCGGATAAATGCTGCGGTCGACCACAATGCTGTTTTCAGAGGCGCAAATCATCGAATTATCGAAGGATTTGCTGAGTAGAATATCCTGTACGGCAGCGGCGATGTCGGCAGTTTTTTCAATGTAAGCGGGCGCGTTGCCTGGGCCAACGCCAAGCGCGGGCTTGCCGGTGGAGTAGGCCGCCTTCACCATGCCAGGGCCGCCGGTGGCTAACACCAAAGCCACCCGGTCGTGATTCATCAAGGCACTGGAAGCCTCGATGCTGGGGTGGGCGATGCATTGAATGAGGCCGGCTGGTGCGCCGGCAGCGGTGGCAGCGTCTTCCATGATTTTCACCGCGGCGCTACCGCATTGCTGCGCTTGGGGATGCAAGCCGAAGATAATCGCGTTGCGCGTCTTCAAAGCCAAAATCGCTTTAAAAATGACGGTTGACGTGGGATTGGTCACTGGCGTAATGCCAGCCAGAATGCCGAGGGGTTCGGCATATTGCGTGAGCCCGTTGGCCGGGTCTTCACTGATTTTGCCTACGGTCTTCGTCGTCTTAATCGCATTCCAAATGTATTGGCTAGCGTAAATATTTTTAATGGCCTTGTCTTCGGCATTGCCGCGGCCGGTTTCCTTCCAGGCTAAAAACGCCAGGTCTTTGGCGTGCGCCCTGGCGGCGGCGACCACCGCATGCGTGATGTGATCCACTTGCGCTTGGGTGAAGTTTTGATAAAGATTGAAGGCGTGCTCCGCCTGGTTGACGAGAGCATCGACCTCCGCCGCGGGGTCTGCCGCGGCAACGGGTTGTTTAAGGACTGTGACTTGAGCCATCATTGCCATCTCCATTCATAGATTACAGGGCTAGCGTAACGAACTCCTGTCTGGTTGTAAATACCGTGAAAGCGTGCTGTAACAGGCTTTGATTGGTGTGCAAAGCAGGTGAATGCACGATGAGCAAACAGGTGCGTCGGTAGGCCTTTGTACATTTTTTCACGAAAATTTCTTGAAAATGATGGCGGATACATGCCGACAAGATTGGTACAGAAAAATATTTTCACGGCACAGCCTCGCCATTGCGTCCTTGAGCGCGGTCCCAACGCCAGCCGTCCACGTGGTATAATAAGTCGATAACATTTGGGAGGATCGGATATGCAGGATTTACTGAGTAATTTCTTCCATTGGTCAACGTTGACGAATCTGATCGACATTCTCGTGGTTTGGTATGTGATTTATCGCCTGATCATGTTGGTGCGGGGCACCAAGGCCGTGCAACTGCTCAAAGGCATCTTTGTGATTGTGGTGATCAAAGTGGTGTCTTTGTATTTACAGCTGCATACCGTGGGCTACTTAGTCGATTTGGTCATCACTTGGTCAGTGCCGGCTTTAGTCATCATCTTTCAGCCGGAAATTCGGCGCGGCCTCGAACACTTGGGTCGCGGCTCGGTGCTTCCATGGGCGCGCAATGATGCGCATCAGGCCGAGGAGCGCTTGGTCAAAGAGCTGGATAAAGCCATTCAATACATGAGCAAGCGCCGCATTGGGGCATTGATTACCATTCAGCAAAATACCGGTTTGGAAGATTATATTGAAACCGGGATTCCGATCGACGCTGATGTGTCTGGGGAATTGCTGATCAATATTTTCATCCCCAATACGCCGTTGCATGATGGGGCAGTCATTATCCGCGATAACCGGATTGCCGTAGCCGCCGCCTATTTGCCGTTGTCTGAAAGTAGCCTGATTCCCAAAGAACTGGGCACCCGCCACCGCGCGGCGGTCGGGATCAGTGAAGTCACAGATGCCTTAACGTTGGTCATTTCGGAAGAAACTGGCGGTGTGACCATCACGATGAATAATCATCTGATTCGCGACTTGACGCGGGAAGATTATCTCAAGTTATTCCGGGCGCAGCTGATTCCCAAAGAGGAAACCAAGCGTAATCCGGTGGCGAACTTCTTCTTTGATCTGACCCACAAAGGAGGAGACAAGCGATGAAATTCAAATTCAATCAAATTTGGGATAGCAAATGGTTTTATTGCCTCCTGGCGTTGATTTTAGCGGTGGCGTTGTTCGCTTATGTGAATATGGAAGACTTGAACCGCAACCGTAATAGCGGCAGCAACGACACGGCGATCACCGCCACCACCAGTCGTTCGCTCAAGGTGCCGCTGGAACTCAAAGCCGACACGGACAAGTACTTCATCACGGGTTATCCCCAGCATGTGACCGTTGAAGTCGAAGGCAGTAGTAGCCTGGTGACGGTCACCGCGAACACCTTGAACTTCCGCGTGGTGGCTGATTTAAGTGGCCTGGGGGTCGGGACGCACACGGTCACCTTGAAACAGCAAGGACTCAATAAGGATTTGACCTATGCAATCAAACCAAAAACTATCAAGGTCACCATTCAGGATCGCAAATCCAAGCGGATGCCGATCCAAGTGAAGTACAATCATGACTCGCTGGCGCCTGGCTACAGCGCCGGCGATCCGACGCTGAGCAGCGAAACCGTCGATGTCACTGGCGGTAAAGGCGAAATCAATCGGGTTTATCAAGTGGTGGCCAATGTGGTGATGAGCCGCAATACTAAAACAACCATCGATCAGGAAGTCTTGCTGCAAGCCTTGGCGGAAGACGGGAGCACGTTGAACGTGGTGCTGTCACCAGCCACGGTGCATGTGCGGCTACCGATCACGCTGCCAAGTAAAAAATTACCCGTGACGGTTAAACAAAGCGGCACTGGTATTCGTGGCCAGAGCTACAGCTTTAAGACCAGTACGGACTCCGTGACGGTGTATGGCAGTTCGGCAGTGCTTAAGAAATTGGACAGTGTCACCATTCCGGTGGATGTCTCCAAACTGACGCAAACCACCACGCAAACCGTGCGCCTGACGGATGTAGTGGATGGCATTGTCTCCAGTGATCCCAAGACCGTTAAGGTGACGATCAACATGACCACCGATGCCGCAGCGGCGGCAGGTGAGACCAGCAGTAGTGCTGAAACCAGCAGTAGTAGTAGCGGTTCGAGCAACGATTAAGCCAATTTGTAATCTAAAAACAGAAACGAGGAAATTTTCATGACGAAGTATTTTGGTACCGATGGGGTGCGGGGCATTGCTAATCAGGAATTAACGCCGGAGCTGGCGTTTCGCCTAGGTCGCTGCGGAGGGTATGTGCTGACCCAGCATGCCAAAGATGCCGCCAAAAAGCCGTTGGTGCTGGTAGCACGCGATACCCGCGCCTCCGGTGAAATGTTGGCGGAATCGCTGATTTCTGGCCTGCTATCTGTCGGGATTGAAGTCTTATCTTTAGGCGTCATCACCACGCCAGCAGTGGCCTACCTGATCAAGGTGCAAAGTGCGGATGCCGGCATTCAAATTTCCGCCAGTCACAACCCGGCAGCCGACAATGGCATCAAGTTCTTCGGCCCAGATGGCTACAAGCTGTCTGATGCCACCGAAGAAGAAATTGAAGCGTTGCTGGATGCCCCAGAAGACACCTTGCCACGCCCAGCGGCAGAAGGCTTGGGCCGAGTGAATGATTATCCAGAAGGCGCTTTAAAGTACACCCAGTTCTTGGAACAGACCTTATCTGACGACCTGACTGGCCTGCATGTGTGCCTGGATGCGGCTAACGGCGCCACCAGCAATTTGGTCGCGCGCTTGTTTGCAGACTTGGATACCGAGTTCGACACCATGGCGACCCATCCTGATGGCCTGAACATCAACAAAAATGTGGGTTCCACCCATCCAGAAGCTTTAGCCAAGTTTGTGGTGGAAAAAGGCGCCCAGGCTGGCTTAGCCTTTGATGGTGATGGCGATCGCTGCATCGCCGTGGATGAAAAGGGTCAAATCGTTGATGGCGACAAGATCATGTTCATTTTGGGCAACTACATGAAAGAACATGGCCGCCTGAAGCAAGATACCGTGGTGACCACGGTGATGAGCAATCTTGGCATGTACAAGGCGCTGGAAGCTAACGGCATGAAGTCGGTGCAAACTGCAGTGGGCGACCGGCATGTGTCCGAAGA
This sequence comes from Lacticaseibacillus suilingensis, assembly GCF_016861845.1. Classification (GTDB taxonomy): domain Bacteria; phylum Bacillota; class Bacilli; order Lactobacillales; family Lactobacillaceae; genus Lacticaseibacillus; species Lacticaseibacillus suilingensis. The sequence continues at coordinate 34,274 of NZ_BOLV01000014.1, read as the reverse complement.
AATGCGCGCCCATGGCTACAACATCGGCGGCGAGCAATCCGGCCACGTGATTTTGTTTGACTATCACAATACTGGGGATGGGATGCTGACCGGGATTCAGCTCTTGAATGTCATGAAGCAAACCGGGAAGCCGCTGTCTGAACTGGCGTCGCCAGTGCAAACCTATCCGCAAAAACTGGTCAATGTCAAAGTGGCCGATAAGAACAATTGGCAAAGTTACCCTGCCATCCAGGATGCCATTGATACCGTGGAAAAAGAAATGGCCGGCGATGGCCGCGTCTTGGTTCGCCCTAGCGGCACCGAACCGCTGTTGCGGGTGATGGCGGAAGCCAAAACGGAAGCTTTGGTCAACCAGTACGTGGATCAAATCGTTGCCGTTGTTGAAGAACAAATGGGGGCTAACGCCTAATCGTTGCATGAACGTCATGGCTTCGGCGATGACGTTTTTTTATACCAAAAATGAAACCGGTTCCGTTGAAATTGACATATACCAATATTATTAAGAATATCTATACCACTATCTATTTTTCGTTGACAAGGACTAACTACGGCGCTATATTTGAAATCGTTAACGGCATACCAATATCAATTAATGATGTATACCAATAAAATATAGAGGACGTGGCAATATGTGTGGAATCGTTGGCGTCATTGGGCGCGAAGATGCAAGTACGGTGTTACTGCATGGCTTGAGTAAGTTGGAATATCGCGGTTATGATTCAGCTGGCTTGTATGTGAATGGCGCCGGCCAAGATTACCTGGTCAAACGCGTCGGCCGCATTCAGGCGCTCAAGGACGCAGTCGGGCCAGAGGTGCAAGGCACCATGGGCATCGGGCATACCCGCTGGGCGACCAATGGCGAGCCGACCGTGGCCAACGCTCACCCGCACCAGTCGCAAGATGGCCGGTTCTACCTGGTGCACAACGGCGTGATTACCAACGCCGCCAAGCTGAAGCAAACCTACCTGCAAAACGTGACGTTGGCGAGTCAAACCGATACCGAAGTGGTGGTGCAACTGATCGCCTTGTTTGCCCAGGAGGGGCTTTCTGCCAAGGCTGCCTTACGTAAAACCTTGAGCTTGCTGGAGGGCTCTTACGCCTTTGCGCTAGCTGACCGCACGGCGCCAGATATTTTGTACGCGGCAAAGAAACAAAGCCCGCTGCTGGTGGGTCTGGGCAATGGCTTCAATGTGATTGCTTCCGATGCCATGGCGATGATCGATCAAACCCATCAGTTCCTCGAATTGAATGATGGGGAACTGGTGACCTTAACCGCGCAGGCGGTGACCATTGAAGATGCCGCCGGCACGCCCGTGAAGCGTGACCCGATTACCATTGAATTGGATGCCCAAGAGACGGAAAAAGGCGCCTATCCCTATTACATGCTCAAGGAGGTCAGTGAACAGCCAGCAGTGATGCGGCGGCTGCTCAGGCGCTACACCAAGGGCGCCTCGCTGCAGTTTGATGTCAAGCTGCTGGCGGCGCTGAAGGATGCAGACCAACTCTACATTGTCGCCGCCGGAACCAGCTATCATGCCGGACTGGTAGGCCAAGCACTGTTCGAACAGTTGGCCGGCGTGCGCACCACGGCGTTTCTGGCTTCTGAGTTTGCTTATCACCAGCCGTTGCTCAGTCAAAAACCGTTTTTCATTTTCTTGACGCAAAGCGGCGAAACCGCCGATCTACGGCAGGTGTTGGTGCAAATCAACGCCAAAAACTTGCCGAGTTTGACCATGACCAATGTGCTGACGGCAACGCTGGCGCGGGAAGCCACCTTTGCTTTAGATTTGGCGGCGGGGTCGGAAATCGCTGTGGCCTCGACCAAAGCCTACACGGCGCAGGTCGCCTTGGAGGCCCTGCTGGCCAAAGCCTTAGGGGCAGCCAAAGGTCAAGCGGCGGCCAAGGCCTTTGACGTCGAACATGAGCTGAGCTTGGCTGCTACTGGCCAGCAAGCCTTGATTGATCAGCAAAGCGCCATTCATGAGCTGGCCAAGGAAATGTTTGCCACCACGCGTAATGCCTTTTTCATTGGCCGCGGCACGGATTACTATGTCAGTTTGGAATCGGCGCTGAAGCTCAAAGAAATTTCCTACGTGCAAGCAGAAGGGTTTGCCGCCGGCGAGCTCAAACATGGCACGATTGCCTTGATTGAACCCGGCACGCCGGTGGTGGCCATCATTACCGATCCCACCACTGCGGCTCGCACCCGCAGCAATGCCGAGGAAGTCGAAGCGCGCGGCGGCAAAGTACTGCGCATTGTCGCTGAGTCATTGGCTGAACCTGGCGATGACTTGATTGTCCCGGCGCTGAACCCGCTGTTGTCGCCGCTTTTGACGATTGTCCCGGCGCAGCTGCTGGCGTATTACACCAGCTTGGATCGCGGCTATGACGTCGATCGGCCCCGCAACTTGGCTAAATCTGTGACTGTGGAATAAGGCTGCAGTCAACCCAAAAGCGGGTTTAAGCCAAAGCAAAAAAACACGCCTACCATCCCTCAGCTGAGGGATGGTAGGCGTGTTTTTGGCGACTTCAGGTCACGCTTTAGGCCCAAAATGGCTGGCTTAAGTCGATAAAGGTTTGCGCATCTTTGGCGGCCAGGTCAATGCCTTGCTGCCAGAAATCCGGTTTGGTCAAATCGACGCCGAGGTGCTTTTGTGCTAAGGCCTCGGTGGTCATGTTGGCCGTGTCCTTAAGCAAGGCAATGTAATGATCTTCGAAGTTTCCGCCTTGGGTTTGGGCCTTGGCATAAATGCCGCTGGAGAACAGGTAGCCAAAGGTGTACGGGAAGTTGTAGAACGGCACATCATCAATGAAGAAGTGGAGTTTGTCCGCCCAGTACATTGGGTCATAGCTGCTCAGGGCGCCGGCATAGGCTTTAGCCTGCGCCTCTTGCATCAAGGTTTGCAGCTGTGCCACAGTCACTGTGCCTTCGGTGCGGGCATCGTAGAAGCTGCGTTCGAACAAGTAGCGCGCGTGAATGTTCAGCAGCATCGCCAGCGGATTGCTCATTTTGGCATCGAGCAAGTTCAGACGTTCTTCCACGCTGGTCGCTTGCTTGACCGTGGCATCGGCGATGATCAGCTCGGCGAAAGTCGAGGCGGTTTCGGCGACGTTCATGGCGTATTCCCGGCGCATTCGCGGATAGTCCTTGAGAATGCTGGCATGGAAGGCATGGCCGAGTTCATGGGCGATGGTGGACACACCGGCAGCGGAGCCATCAAAGGTCATGAAAATGCGACTTTCCTTGGCGTCAGGCACTTCGGTCATGTAGCCGCCGGCAATTTTACCAGGGCGATCTTCGGCTTCAATCCAGCCATTTTCAAAGGCATGCTGCGCAAAATCAGCCATTTTCGGGGAAAACTGGCGGAAGTTGGTGATGATAAAGGCCGCCGCTTCATCGAAGGTGTAGGTTTTCGGCTGGTAACCACCCAGCGCCACTGGGGCCCATTGATCATGCCATGGCATTTGCGGCTTGCCAATCAGGCGCGCCTTTTGGTCCAGATACTTAGTGAATGGCGCCTTGTTCGCACTGACCGTGGCCCACATTTGATCAACGGTGGCTTGCTGCATGCGATTGAGCTGCAGCGGCACATGCATATAATCGTCAAAATGATGCGCCTGGTAATTAGCCAGCCGGAAACCGGTCAAATGATTCAGGGTGTCGGCAAACGGCTGGGCATGCTGGGTCCAAGTGTTTTCCCAAGCATTGAAGACGGCCTCGCGGTGGGCCGGCTCAGGGTCGCCTTCAAAGCGGTTTTGCGCCTGCCCAGCCGATAAGCTGAGGGCTTGGCCATCCAGCGTCACGTCAAAATGCAAATCAGCAGATAAGGTGTCGTAATGGTCGCTCCAGCCGTGGAAGCCATCAATGGCCAACTGATTGATGAGCGCTTCCGTTGCATCGTCCAACAGCTCCTGGCCTTGCTCACGCTGTTCCGTGAGGCCAAAGGCGCTGGGGGCGATGGCAGGCACCGCAATCAAAGCCTTGAAATCAGCTTCGGTCATCGCCACCAGTTTCTTGGTGAGGGCGTTGTTAGCTGCGGTGAGCGCAGTGGCCAACTGGGCGACTTGGTTGCTGACGACGCCGGCCTGAGCGTTTTTCGTGTCTGCGGAGTGAATCATGTTGGCAAAAGTGCCCACGGTGCCGAGGCCATTTTCGACGTCTTCCAGCAAGGCAAATAGGGTCTGGAAAGCGGCGAAGTCTGCATCTTCAGTCGGCTGCCACGCGGCGATCTGGGCGCTTAAGGTTGGCAACTTGGTCGAAACATCGGTCAACCGGGCTTTGAGCTGCGGCGAATCGATGCCACCAGGGAAAATGTTGTCGAGCTGCCAGTTCAGGGGATAGGTCATGGGAAAACCTCCTTATAATTTTCCTCATTATACCGCTGGCTTATGGCGTGTGCTATGCTAGCGAAAGGAAATGAGGGGATCGCGTGCGCCGCAGAGGTTGGTTGATTGTTGCCGGAATCTTAATTCTATTATTCATCAGTTCAAGCATGACTTACCGCCAGCAGTCCCTGGTGCCGTGGCTAACCCGGCTAGTGGGCCAGCATGGTCCTAAGTGGCTGGCTGGCGTCGATTTTTGGTGGGCTGATCAGCACATCAGCACCCAGGTGAAAGGGCCAGCGGTGGTGATTGAATTCTTCTTGCGGAAGTTGGCGCACTTTGGCACCTACCTGGTACTCGGGGCGGGGCTTACCGTCGCCCTACGTAAAGCGGTGACGCCAACCTGGCTGCGGGCGGGGTTGCTGTTTTTTGCCTGCACCGGCGTGGCGGCATTTGATGAATTTCATCAAGGCTTTACGCCTGGGCGCTCGCCGTTGTTTCAAGATGTGATGCTGGACGCGGTTGGGGCGGCGTTGGGCATTTTGGTGACCGTGGCCATTCAGGCGCTGCGGGCAAGGAGGCGGCGAGGATGAAGGCCAAAAATGACGCGCCGCTACGCTCGCGGCAATTAATCGGTTATTTTGTGTTTTCGATTTTGCTGAACGGGTTTGGTAATGGCCTCACGGTGGCGATGAATCTAGGCTCGGCGCTGTGGACGGCTTCGGCGGTGAACCTGGCCCATGCCTTGCACTTAACGCTGCTGACGGTGCTGCTGGCCGAAGGGGTGGCGGTGGTGCTATTTAACGCCTTGGTGCTGCGGCGACTGGAATGGCGGCGGATTGCTGGCAACTTTATTTTTATGATTCCGTTTTCGTTTTTGGTGTCGTGGTTTGCCCAGTTAATTGGCATGACCCCGTTAGTCGCGCTGCCGTTGATGTGGCGGGTGGTTTTGGATTTGTTCGGGATTGTTTGCACCGGGGTCGCCGTGTCGATTTATCAGCGGCTGAATGTGATGCTGCATCCCAACGATGACTTGATGCAGATTCTGCGATTTCACTTTTTGCATGGCAACGCCGCGCTGGCGCAGCCGCTGTCGTTTGTCCCCCCGATTACGTTGATTCTCATCTGTGTCTTGGCGACCCGGCAGGCGTATGCTTTGAACATTGGTACTTTGTTTTCCCTGGTGGCGCAAGGGGCGATTGTCGGGCTGGCGGACCGTGTGGTGTTCCCGCAGCTCAAGCATCGGCATTTGGTCGTGTAAGCGCTGGCGGTTAGTGATTGAACCGGCAAGCGTTTTTTGCTATACTCTATAGCGTTTATGTGCATATTACATTCATTCGAAAAGAGGGTTTACGATGTCAGGACATTCCAAATGGCACAACATCCAGGGCCGTAAAAACGCTCAGGACGCCAAGCGCGGCAAAATTTTCCAGAAAATCTCCCGTGAGCTTTTCATGGCAGCAAAGCAAGGTGGTTCTGACCCCAACAACAACCCTTCGCTTCGGTTAGTCATGGATAAAGCACGCGCTGCCAACATGCCTAAGGACAACGTGAAACGCGCCTTAGATAAAGCGGATGGCGGCGATGCGACGCGTTATGATGAAGTGACCTATGAAGGTTATGGGCCAGCCGGCATCGCGATTTTGGTCGAAGCCTTGACCGACAACAAAAACCGCACATCCTCCGATGTGCGGGTGGCGATCACACGTCATGGTGGGACCATGGCGACGGCTGGGGCCGTTTCTTACATGTTCGACCGGCGCGGTTATTTCGTGATCGACCGTGAAGGGCTCGATGTGGATGAGGACCAAATGCTTGAAGCGGTACTCGAAGCAGGGGCCGAAGATTTGCAAACGTCTGACGACGAATTCGAAATTTACACCGATCCTAAGGATTTTACTGAAGTCCGGGATTCATTGGAAGAACAAGGCTTCCACTTCACCACCTCTGAATTGACCATGGTGCCGCAAAACACCGTGCCGATTCCCGAAGAAAAGCTTGAAACCTTCCAGAACCTGATTGACGCGCTTGAAGATAATGACGACGTGCAAAACGTCTACACTTCCGCGCAATGGCCTGACGACGCCGAATAAGCGGCGGCCGGTTGCCCTGAGCTGAACTTGAGCTCAGGGCTTTTTTCTGATGGCGAATGAAAAACCACCCCAGAGTCAGTCGGAGTGGTGTCGGCTATCGAATTTGCATAGAAGCTTATGAATGCTTGCGTTTTTAATCTTGCGCTGTTAACTGCTTGAACCAACCACGAAATTTGGCGGCTAGGGTTGCGTCAATCAGGCTGGTTACATTCAGAAACTGATTTAGGGCAGCGGTCGTAGCCGGCGTCGGATGCTCCAGCTGTGGCAATAGTAAACGTAGAAAGGCTAGATGGTGGTTGAGATAGAGAAAGTCACGGTTGGTGTCACTGACGGCCGAAATCGCCCTGAGCATTTGGCGCGTGCCATCGAAATCATGCGCTTCAATTCGATTCACAGCGAGATTATACAGGGCCGCCGTGAAGTAGCGGCTGTACTCTGGTAAGTGGAAGCTCTGATATTCGGACAACATTCTTTTGAGCACGCGATTATTTGTTTCGGGTGAAAGACTGTACGCTAAGTTGCAGAATGCTATGTATTCAAGGCCATACCAAGAACCATCTTGCATCAGGTAGTTTTCCACAAAACTATCATCAGTCAGTGACAGCTGCGTTTGCTCATTTTTAAGTTCTGCTACGCAGGATGCTAAAATCAGGCGAATAAGATAGCGCACCGAGTCTGCCGATGTTGCGTCTGAGTACGTCGCTAAAAATTGCTTTAATGTTGTCCAATCAAGGTCGTCGTATGCGTGGCTAATTTTTTGCATGATGGCTTCGACGCTAGGAGTGGGTGTTTGGATTAACTGGGCAAATTCTGCCATGGACATTCCAGTCGGCTGCAGTAATGCCATTAGATTAGTCATTCGAATGTCAGTGTTATCTCGTTCAAAATGCGAGACCGCCGATGCATCTAGTTGCCCTCTAACTTGTTTAATTGCCAGCCCACGCCGAGTGCGAACAGCGTGGTACGCGGCACCCAGCGTTGGTGTAGTTAATGCCATTGAATATGCCCCCTAAAAATATGAATATATTCACTTTTATGCCAGCGGGAAAATACAATCGTTACACTATGATTGTAGGCGCTGCTTCCATTCTAGGTTGAGAGCGCTTAAAAATAAAGTGGAAGGAAGACCGAAGAATAGTCGCATTGACGCAAAAGGATGCACTTAACATTCTCAATGACCTCTCAATTATGCCTGAAAACAATTATTTATGGGCCAGAACAACGGGTTCGTCGGCTTCAAATTTGCTGTGGTTCATCACCTCAAATCCCGCTATTTATGGTGACTTATTCGAACGACAGGTCCTACTTGTCTTCACCTCGGCCAAGCTCTGGGTGTATCCCTTGGTGGGTCGGCGTAAAGGACACCCGGAGGGCATGGATATGGCTGAAATCAGCGAATTTCGTGTGACAAGTACCATGACTGAGAAGCGGATTGACTTTCGCTTCAAAGAAAAGCCAAAACACTTTAAGTTTCCCACAGATCATCGTGGGGCAATGCAATATAACGGAGAAAATGCCGATTGGTTAGCATCGAAGAATTGGTTGGGTTTAACCGCTAAGTAAACCGTTTTGAATGAAAGTATCGGCCAAGACAATTGCATATTCTTCCTAGACCATTTAACGCAATCGGTACACGCAAAACTCGCGGTACCGATTTTTTTCGTGCACCAGTGTGGTGTCATCAAGATCTGAAGACTGTTAACCATATGATAGGTACGCACGTGTTTGCGAAATATCTATACGAGGTGGTCAAAATGGACGAAGCACTGCTTGAAATATTCCGTCAGGCCAAAGCCCAGCAAGCGAGTGATGTTTATTTGCTGCCCAAACCTGATGGCCTGGCGGTGATGCTCCGCGTGCCCAGCGGTCCGACCTTGCTAACGATGGTGGCCGCAGCCCAGGGTCGCAATTGGATCAATGCATTGAAATACGACGCCGGGATGAACGTGTCGGAAACTCGGCGCGTCCAGTTGGGGGCGGTGACCGTGGCGAGCTTACAGCTGACGCTGCGGCTGAGCACGGTGGCTGATTTTCAGGCTCAGGAGACTTTGGTGGCGCGGCTGATTTACGGGGTACCGCCACTAGATGCCTGGAGTCGGCCAGTGGTGACGCAACTCTTGGCTGCGCTGCAGCATACCGGCATGCTGGTGCTGTGCGGCCCCACTGGCAGCGGCAAAACGACCTTGCTGTATCAGATTGCCACTGAGTTGGCAGCAACGCAGATGGTGATGACCATCGAAGATCCTGTAGAAATTTGGCAGCCGACTTTTTTGCAGTTGCAGGTCAATCCTGAGGCGCAAATGAGTTACGCGGCGTTGCTCAAAGCTGCGCTGCGCCATCGGCCAGATGTGTTGGTGATTGGTGAAATTCGGGATTTAGAAACGGCTACGATTGCTTGTGAGGCTGCCATCAGCGGCCACACGGTGTTGACAACAGTGCATGCCGATCGCGCCGACTTGGTCCGGCTACGGCTACAATCGCTTGGTGTCGCACCTCAGTTGGTCGAAGCCGCAGTGCAAGTCGCCGCGGCGGTGAGATTGGCCTTCACGCCAGTCGTGCATCCTGAGGTGACGCTGGCAGTGCGACAGGAGGGATGACATGACGCGCAGAAAGATTCCGCTGACGGTGCAGGTGGCCGTGTGCAGCCAGTTGCGCCAGCTTCTGATGGCCGGTTTTTCGTTGCGGGTGGCACTGACCATCATTGGCTTAAATTTTCCCGGGTATCAGCCGCACTGGCAGCGGCTCACCACCATGTTGGCGGCGGGGGCGCCGTTGGCCGAAGGAACGGCGATGATTGGTTTTCATCCGGTGATTGTGCAGCAACTGACGCTAGCCACTGGGCATGGTGATTTGGCCGGCGCATTAGGCGCCGCCAGCCAATTCATGCAGGTGCAAACTCAAAGTCGCCGTAAACTGCAACTACTGCTCTTGTATCCGGCGGTGTTGATTGGGCTGCTGCTGGTGCTGCAAGTGGGGTTGATGATTGGCGTGCTGCCCTTGTTAAGCTCACGCCCGTCACCGCTGCTGGCGGAAGAAGCCGTGGGGATGGCCGGTGTGGCATTGTTTGGCGGCCTCATGGGTTGGCGGTTTCACCGCGCCGCGGCCCCCAAAAGAGCGCAGTGGCTGCTAGGTTTGCCTTGCGTGCAGGGGGCGGCCAGGCAGTATTATCAATATCTTTTTACCAGCGGCTTAGCGCAATTTCTGACGGCTGGCTTGACCTTGCCGGATTATCTCAATCAGCTGAGCCGGTTGGTAGCTAGTCCGCTACATGCGACTGCTGAGGCGGTGCAAACGGCTTTGGCCCAAGGCGCCAAGGCGAGCGCGGCGCTCCGACAGCCGCTGATTGAGCCGGCCGTGGCGGAATTGATGAGCCTGGGTCAGTCCGAACAAGTCGTAGCGGAAGGAATGCGGGTGTTTGCTGCCCAGCGCCTGCAGGCTTTTGAAGCAACCTTGACGCGGTGGCTGGCAGTGGTGCAACCGGTGATGTTTTTGTTGATCGGCGGTCAAATCGTCTTGATGTATCGTGAACTACTACTGCCGCTGTATGGCGGCTTGGGAGGTTACTGACATGAAAAAACGCCGGGCTTTCACCTTGATTGAGGTGCTCGCGGCTCTGGGCCTGATTATTGTGCTGACCTTGACCTTGGTGGTGACCATCAAAACTCAAGTCGATCAGGCTAACGCCCGCCAGTTGCAAAGCATGGTGGCCACTGTCAACGCGCAAATCGAGATCGCCTACAGCCAGACGGGCCGCAATGAGGCCGATTTTGCCACCACCGCTAGCCTCGTGCGGGCAGGCATCATCACCCAAAAACAAGTCGAGCAACTCAGCGCGGCCAGTTATCAGCCGCATGCCTTCACCGCGCCATGACCCGGCGCGCCTTCACCTTGATGGAAGTGTTGGCGGCGTTAACGGTCACGATCTTGCTGGCCGCGGGCAGTCTGGTGGTGGGCCGGCAGGTGCTGGCGCATCAGCAGGAGGAAGTATTTCTGCGCGCCGTGGCGGTCAATTGGACGACTCTGCGCCGGCGGGTGGAGGAAACCGGCCAAGCAGGCAAGTTGACCGTGACAGCAGATGCTTTGAGTTATACCCTCGCAGATGTCCCATTTGCATACTTGCGCGTGCCGGCCAGCATGACATTAACCGATGGGCTGGGCGTGATCACGTATAGCAGTGCCGGCGCCTTTTCTGACGTTACCGCCATCAAGCTGACTCGAGGCAATGGCCGCTTAGTGACGCTCAGTTTTCAGATGCAGTGGGGCTTGTTCCGGCAGAAAGAAGAGGCAAGCAAATGAAACGGCGTGGCAGTGTGATAGCAGAGCATCTGGCTGCCATTGCCGTGGTGGCCATGGTGGTGCTGTGGGTGGTGTTGGTGCAAACAGCCTACCAAACCCAGGTGGCTCAGGTGCAACGCGCGCTGGAAGCACGCTACGCCGCCATGGTGGCGCTACAACTGCTTGCACCAGGTGAAATCGGCAGTCAAAGCATCAGCGTTGGGCAGCATACTTGGCAGGTGACAGTCACTAACGGTGGCGTGGAGGCGCTTGAAGGAGGTCAGCAGTTTGCGTTCACATTCGGCAATGACGATGACTGAAGTGGTGATGGCTTTGGGCCTGATGGCGAGTCTGGCGCTGTGGTGGCGGCCGCTACTTCAACTGACGGTGGCCGTACCACCAGCGGCGGACTTGGATTATTATCAAGCCGCCGCTGCTATTGAGCGGTATGTGAGCGAAAGTGAAATTCTGACGGTGGCGACAAGCCAACTCAAGGTCAAACATGTTGGGCCGCGAACGCAACTTGAACAAATCAGGATTTTAGAGCGGCTGGCCTCTTCAGTGGATGGCCGCGATTACTTACAGTTTTCCGCCATTGGCACCAGTGGCAGTGAGAAAGGGTATAGCCCTTTGCTGTACGGCGCCTTGCAGATCCGGTTCACTCTATTGCGCCCAGGCGTGGTGCAGTATCAACTGACAATGCTTAGTGGCAGCCAGTACACGGGGGTGGCGATCGATGCGACGGCGAGGTAGTGCGTTGCTCTCCGCGTTAGCGCTACTGGTACTAGCGACGCTGGTAGGGGCAGGGAGTTTATATCAGATTTCGGTGTGGCAGGCCGATTATGTGGCCCAATTGGCTAGGGAGGATCAAGCAATGCGTGAAGCCTTTAATCAATGGAAAAGGCTTCCATTGCCGTAAGCGCGGCGCTTGGTGGCGATTGCTTGCTCATTAATTTGCTTGAATAACCCTTTAAGCACCGGTAGAATGGTTCTGTACGACTAAGGGGGTCCACAGGCGTGGCAAATGAGCACATGGAATCGTTATATTCGGCCTTAGATCAGGCCGCGACTTTGCTACACAAGCAGGTTAAAACTAGTTTTGTCGAGGCGGCCACTGAAGCCGGCGAAGACTTACAAACTGGCATGATCAATCACCAAGATGGCGTGCCCGATGCCGACGCCACGGCTAAGTTGGAGGCGTTATTCGCGCCACTGGATTTGAGCACCTTTTCGGCTGAAGAATGCCGCCAAGCGCTGCAGTTGCTGCTAGTGAAGGCCATTACGATTGATGGCGTGGAGCCGAACAAACAGGTGACACCTGATGCGATGGCCGAGCTGGCCACCTTCATCGCCACGGTGTTCATCACGCCGCAAAAAGAAACCGTCAAGGTCGCCGACTTGGCAGTGGGCTCAGGCAACTTGCTGTTTGCTGCCATGAATCAGCTGGCCGCGGCGCTGAAGGTCAAGGTGCAAGGCATCGGCGTGGACAACGACGATACCTTGCTGGCCTTTGCCGGGATGAGTAGTGCGCTCCAGCAATTGGATGTCGCCCTGTATCATCAGGATGCGTTGGGCCCATTGGTGGTCCAGGATGCAGATCTGGTGGTGTCCGATTTGCCAGTGGGGTATTATCCGCTGGATGATCGGGCTAAACAGTTCGAAACGGCTGCGCCTAAAGGCCATTCATATGCGCACCATTTGCTGATTGAACAAAGCTTGCGCGCCTTGAAGCCAGGCGGGTTAGGTCTGTTCTTTGTGCCAAGCAGTGTCTTCCAATCTGATGAGGCCAAGAGCTTGACCGCCTGGTTAACGCGTTCGGTTCATTTTCAAGGGCTTTTGAACCTACCGCAAAATTTATTTGCCGATAGCAAAGCCCAAAAGTCACTGTTGATTTTGCAAAACCCTGGTCCCAAGACGCATCAGGTCAAACAAGTGCTGCTAGGCGCGTTCCCAGCCTTGACCGACCAAGCGGCTTTTCGCCAGTTCATCGCTTCGGTTCATGATTGGGCCAAGCAAAATTTAGCGTAGGAGATGTCAAAATGCCCAAAATTCTAGCAATCAACGCCGGTAGTTCAACGCTTAAGTGGAAATTATTCCAAATGCCTGAAGAGCATGTGATCGCCAGCGGTATGGTCGATCGGATGGGATTGTCCAATTCCGAGTTCAAGGTCAAGTATGGCGACGATAAAAAATACGTCGTGAACCAAGATATTCCAACGGCAGAAATGGCCGTTGATATGTTGCTGAAAGCCTTGATTGAATTGAAAATCATTACCGACTACAAGGAAATCCAAGGGGTCGGTCATCGCATCGTGGCTGGTGGCGAACGCTTTAAGGAATCCGAACGGCTCGATGAAAAGTCCCTCAAGGAAGTCGAAGCCTTGGCCGAATATGCCCCGTTGCATAACCCAGCTGAAGCGGAAGGCATCAAAGCGTTCATGAAGCTGCTGCCTGGCGTGCCAGAAATCGGGGTTTTTGATACCTCGTTCCACAGCACAATGCCGAAGATGAACTACTTGTACTCCATTAAGCCCGAATACTATGAAAAGTACGGCGCTCGGAAGTATGGCGCGCATGGGACCAGTCATCGTTATGTGTCGCACCGCGCTGCCGAAATGCTGGGCAAGGACCTCAAGGATTTGAAGATGGTCACCATGCATTTAGGCTCCGGGGTTTCCATCACCGCCGAAAAAGACGGCGTGTCCTTCGATACCTCAATGGGCTTCACCCCACTGGCTGGGGTGACGATGAGCACGCGCAGTGGGGATATCGACGCTTCCTTGGTCGCATTCCTGATGCAAAAGCTGCACATCACTGATCCTGAAGACATGGTGAATATCCTAAATAAGGAATCCGGGATTTATGCCTTGTCGGGGTTGTCGCCTGATATGCGGGAGCTGGAACAAACGCGCCATGAACGGCCGGAATCTCAGCTTGCCATTGATATTTTTGTCAACCGCATCGTGAAGTACGTGGCTGGCTATATCGCCGAAATGGGCGGCATCGACGCTTTGGTCTTCACGGCTGGCATGGGCGAAGGGGACATTGTGATGCGCAAGCGGATCATTGATGCCTTGAGCGTCTTCGGCGCCAAGATTGATGACGAGCGCAACAATGTCATGGCCAAAGAACGGCTGATTTCCAGTGATGACTCAAAGGTAAAGGTGTTGTTGGTGCCAACCAATGAGGAACTGATGATTGCCCGCGATGTCATGCGCTTAGGCAAGTAAACCAAAAGGGGCTGCGGCCCTTTTTTATGTTAAGGAGGCTGGCCATGGACTTTTTGAGCTGGATTTATCTCGCAGTATTTGTATTGGCGCTAGGCGTTTTGATTTTTGTCCGCCTGCAATTGGTCTTCACGGCACGGCCGAATCGGTTTTTGGTGGGCTTCTATGCCGTGGCCGCAGTGATGATTGGGGGCTTTACGCTAGTCACCAGTCGCACGCTGGCAGATTATATCAGTGGCTTTTTCATCGCTGGCATGCTGGCCTTGTTTGCCTTGTGGCGCCGCGGGGTGACGGCAGATTCGCTGATTACCGGCGTCGGACGCGTGACCGGTTTGTACACGCTGGCCGCGGTGCAACTCACCACGGTTGATGGTGGCTGTGTGCTCGAAGCCACGGTGGGCACGGTGACCGTGGCCAAGTTGCGGTTGCGGCAGTCCGCCGAGACGGTGGCCGCTTTTTTAGGCGAGAAAATGGAGCCGAAGCGCGTGGTCATTGTGCGGTGAATAATTTTCATCTATCTGTTCAATAAGTGAGTAAAAGCGCGGCCGGGTGGGAACTGGCCGCGTTTTTGCGTGGCAAACGCCGGTGCGGCGGCCTTTCGGTTCCCTAACAAGAAGGCTACAATAGATAACATGTCTGGAGGGATTTTGATGGAAACACAGCACCAACAAGCCGACTTGGCGCGCATCCTCAAAAGTCGCCATGTGCAGTTGATTGCCATTGGCGGCACGATTGGCACGGGCTTATTTCTTGGCGCCGGCCAATCGATTCACCTGGCCGGGCCGTCGATTATTTTGGCGTATCTGCTGGCCGGCGGCATGTGCTTTTTGCTGATGCGGGCCATGGGCGAGCTGTTGATGTCCGATTTCTCGCAGCATTCCTTTGTTGATTTTATCCATCGTTATCTCGGCGAGCGCGCCGGCTTTGTGGTGGGCTGGACGTATTGGCTGTGCTGGCTCGCCATTGCCATGGCCGAAGTGACGGCGATTGGCATGTATATTCGCTACTGGCTGCCGGGCCTGCCGCAATGGCTACCGGGGCTGATTGCACTGGTGATTTTACTGCTACTGAATTTGATTTCCGTTGGGTTGTTCGGGGAAACCGAGTTCTGGTTTGCTTTGATCAAAGTCGGCGCCATTATTGGCTTGATTGTCGTTGGCGTTTGGATGATTGCCGTCCATTACCCGACCAGCAGTGGTCATGCTAGCGTCATGAATCTGGTGAACGATGGCGGCTTTTTCCCCCGCGGTCTGGGCGGCTTTTTGGCCTCATTTCAAATGGTGACCTTTAGCTTTGCCGGTATCGAAATGGTGGGGATGACTGCCGGCGAAACCGCCAATCCGAAAAAAGTGATTCCCGAGGCCATCAACGAGCTACCGCTACGCATTATTTTATTTTACGTCGGCGCCTTGGCAGTGATCATGTGCATCTATCCTTGGTCTGCTGTTAGTCCGGCCACCAGTCCGTTTGTCCAGGTGTTCAATAACGTCGGCATCAAGGCAGCGGCTGACATCATTAACTTTGTGGTGCTGACGGCAGCGGCTTCAGCCTGCAACTCCAGCATTTTCACAACCGGGCGGATGCTGTTTTCCTTGACCTTCAAAAGCCAAAATCCACTGCTCAAGCGCTTTGGCCGCCTGTCCCGGCGCCAAGTGCCGGCGAACGCCATTATGGCGTCCAGCCTGCTGATTGCTTTGGCCGTGGTGCTGAATTTATTCTTACCAGGGGCGGTGTTCCAACTGATCTCCAGTGTTGCTACCACCAGTTTTTTGTTTGTGTGGGGCGCTATTGTGTTGGCTCACTTACGGTACCGCCGGCAAAATCAGCACCCTACTGGCTATGTGGCGCCGTTTTATCCCGTAGCAGATTATTTCGTGCTGCTGTTTTTGGCTGGTACCGGGGTAATCATGCTGTTGAACAAGGCGACGGTGCTGCCGGCGGCGCTGGCGCTGGTATGGATGCTGGTGTTGAGCTGTGGCCGCTGGTGGCATGACCGAAGGGGGGCGGCGCAATGAGGCGCGAGACGCCGGAATTGGCGCGCCATCTGACCAGTCGGCATTTGCAGCTGTTGGCGATTGGCGGCACGATTGGCACAGGCCTTTTTTTAGGGGCGGGGCAATCGATTCATGTCGCCGGCCCCAGTTTGATTTTTGCCTATCTTCTGGCTGGGCTGATGTGCTTTTTCCTGCTGCGGGCGTTAGGGGAGTTGCTGCTGGCTGATGGCGGCGACCGCTCGTTCTTGGACTTGCTGCAGCATCATCTCGGCCCCAAAGCCGCCTTTGTGGCCGGCTGGACTTATTGGTTCTGCTGGGTGGCGGTGGCCATGGCGCAAGTAACTGCGATTGGGGTTTACATCCGTTTTTGGTGGCCGAGTTTACCGCAGTGGCTACCGGGGTTGGTGGCGTTGGTGGTGTTGCTCCTGGTTAATCTGGCTTCAGTGGGCACCTTTGGCGAGCTGGAATTCTGGTTTGCCATGATCAAAGTCGTGGCGATTGTGGCGCTGATTGGCGTCGGGGTCGTGCTGATCGCCGGTCACGTCAAGACGGCTGGTGGCACCGCCAGTTTGACTAATTTGACGGCGCATGGCGGTTTCTTTCCTCGGGGATTGCGCGGCTTTTTACTTAGTTTTCAGATGGTGACTTTTAGTTTCACCAGCATCGAGCAAGTGGGCTTGACCGCCGCTGAAACCCACAACCCGCGC
The DNA here is from genome assembly GCF_016861845.1 of Lacticaseibacillus suilingensis. Classification (GTDB taxonomy): domain Bacteria; phylum Bacillota; class Bacilli; order Lactobacillales; family Lactobacillaceae; genus Lacticaseibacillus; species Lacticaseibacillus suilingensis. Next base: position 17,655 of record NZ_BOLV01000014.1, on the reverse strand, counting down.
CGGACGCTGCCAAAGGTGATCAACTGGCTACCGATCAACGTGCTGACGCTCTATGTTGGCGCCCTGGTGGTGTTGATGAGTCTTTTTCCTTGGTCTGAGGTCGATCAAACTGGTAGCCCGTTTGTGCAGGTCTTTCATAGTCTGGGTATTCCCGGCGCGGCCGGGTTGATCAATTTTGTCGTTTTGACGGCAGCCGCGTCCGCCTGCATGGCGTGCCTGTACAGTGCCGGTCGCTTGCTTTTTGAACTCAGTGTCAAACAACCACGGCTACAGGCCTTGACCAAATTGTCACGGCGCCAGGTGCCAGTGCGGGCGCTGATGGTTTCCAGCTTAGTGATTGCGCTGGCGGTAGGGCTGAATGCGGTGCTGCCGGCCTCGGTGTTTACGCTGGTTTCCAGTGCGGCCACGGTGTCGTTTTTGTTTGTTTGGCTGATGATCATCATTGCCCATTTGCGGTATCGGCGGCACGCGGCGGCCCAGATTTTCGCGGCGCCACTGTTTCCGGCAGGGGACTGGTACGTGATTGGCTTTTTGGCTTTTGTGTTTGTTCTGATGTTTCTCAATCGTGATACCGCCACGGCCACGTTGGCGGCGGGGGTTGGGCTGTTCGCCTTAACGGGCCTGGCTTGGGTGCAAAGCCGACGCTAATTGACCACCAGCTTTTCGACGTGGTGGTCTTTTTCTATGGCTGAATACAGAAGCGGCTGATTGCGCTGAGGGCAGTTAACCATTAGAATTGAGCCTAGGTAGCACTTTCCGATGGAGGAGCATATGACGAAACCCACGATTCAGGATGTCGCCGATTATGTCGGCGTTTCAAAAAGCACAGTCTCCCAATATTTAAATCATCACTATAACTTTATGAGTCCGGCCACCCGCAAAAAGATTGCCGCGGCCATTAAGACGCTCGACTATCAGCCGAACCAAGTGGCGAAGAGTCTGAAACAAAAGCGCACCAAAATTATCGCCATTGTCTGTGCTTCGCTGTCATCGCGGTTTTCAATTCAACTCATCTCGGCAGTGGAAGGCTACTGTCAAAAGCAAGGCTATACCGTCGTGATTGCGCGGACCCATGACGACCCCGCCACTGAAAAGCAGCTGATCACGTCGTTCATCAATCGCCAGATCGATGGCATTATCGTCTTCCCCACCAAACAAAACACCGCGTATTACCAAGAGCTTGCCCAGCGTGATTTTCCGATTGTGTTCGTTGATCGCTATCTCCCTGATGTGTCAATCGACAGCGTCTTGCTGGACAATCCGCTGGCGGCACAGCTGGCCGTTGAGGAGTTGATTAACCGCGGACATCAGCGCATTGGGATTGTGACCTTGCCGCTTGGTGATCAAATCACCACCCGGCAGGAGCGCCTGCAAGGCTACCTCGACACCTTGGCGGCACATGAGCTGCCAGTGATCAAAACCAATATCATCAGTTGTGAACGCAGTGAGGTGGCGGCGCGCCTGACAAGGCTGTTCGCAGTCAAAAAGCCACCGACTGCCTTGTTTTTAACGAACGACATGTTGCTTGAGGATACGTTGAACTGGGTGCGGACGACGAGCCTACACGTTGGCGAGGAGTTGTCACTGGTGTGCTTGGATGATGTGTCCTTTGCCCGGTTTTACGAACCGCCAATCACGACGGTGGCGCAGCCGGTCACAGAAATTGGGCTCACGGCAGCGACCTTGCTGCTGGCTAAAATCCAGGCGCCAGCTTCAGCAGCACCAGCAATCATCCGCAAACAACCGCAATTACATGTGCGCGAGTCCGTTCGCGACTTGAATGCCACCACTTGAAAAATGGACCAAAAATTTTCCTGAATTCGCTTGCAAAAAGTAGATTCAGGTTTTATTATTCAGAGTAGATAAACCGGTTTAGTTAATTCGGACCGGTTTATCTTCTGCAGATTAACTAAACCGGTTTACCTATTGACAGTATAGCTTTTGTATAGGAGGGATATTCAGATGGAAACTTCACCCAAGCCCAAATTCAGTGATCGTTTTGTTAGTGTCGCTGGTCGCATTGGCGCCGAAGTTCACTTGCAGTCATTGCGTGATACCTTTTCAATTTTGATGCCATTTTTTGTTCTTGCTGGGTTAGGTACGTTGCTGAACAGCGTCCTGTTTCCGGTCATTTTTAAAGGCGACACCTTGGTTCAAATTCAAACCTGGGGTGGTTTGATCAACAATGCCACCCTCAACATCTGCGGCCTGTTAGTGGCGCCGATTTGTGCCTACACCCTGGCGCAGCATAAAGGCTTCTCCAATCCGATTGGGGCGGCTGCAGTGGCGATTGGTGCTTTAATCACCTTCATGCCGCTGACCAACCAAATCATTCCGACTGGCGCCACCAAGGCTGTTAGCATTGCCGGCGCCGTGATGTACACCGATCTCGGCACGCAAAGCATGTTTGCTGGGGTGATTGTTGGCCTGCTGGTTACAGAACTGTTTATGACTTTGGCCAACAATAAACACCTGCAAATTAACCTGGGCGAAAATGTGCCGCCTCAGGTGGGCAAATCTTTTGCTGGCATGATTCCAACGATTTTAACCATCAGTATCTGCGCCTTGTTGTCCGCGTTAATGCTGGTGTTCCTAAATAAAGATCTTATTACCTTGATTGCCACCTTCATTCAGGAACCGCTACGCCGCATTAACACGAGTCTACCAGGATACTTACTGATTTTCTCGCTGGGCAATTTGCTGTTTACTTTCGGGATTCACCAGGCCGTCATTTTCGGCACGGTGCTGGAGCCACTGCTGATTGTTAATATTAACGAAAACGCCGCGGCTTTTGCTAAAGGCGTGCTGCCACCCAATATCTTGACCAAGCCATTCGTCACGGTTTTTGCCCAGATGGGTGGTAGTGGGTGTACCATTGCTTTATTGCTGGCGATTTTGATTTTCTCTCGCTACACGCCAAGTCGGCGGATTGGGGCCCTGTCCTTCGCACCAGGGATATTTAACATCAATGAGCCATTAATATATGGGTTCCCCATTGTCTTCAATCTGCCAATGATGATTCCATTTGTCGGCGTGCCGTTTGTGCTGTCGATTTTGGGCTATGCCTTAACTGCCATGGGCTGGGTCTCACGGACCGTGGTCTTCATTCCTTGGATGACCCCACCGTTGATTAGTGGCTATCTGGCTACTGGTGGTGATTGGCGGGCGGTTGTGATTCAAATCGTCTTTATCGCCTTGGCCACCGCCATGTACTTGCCGTTCTTGAAGATCAGTGACCGGGTCACCCAAAAACAGGCGGAAGCCAGTGCTGATCAAACTGTTGCCTAAAGGATGATAATTAATGAACAATGCACGAACAATGATTGATAGCCAAGCGGTGAGGCAGGAGCTCGATGCCTTCATTGCCGATTGGCATGATGATGCCAGCTGGATGTCTGGCTGGCGGCACCATTACTTTTGTGATGACGATGGTAGTTACCTGATTTACGATCCGACGCAGCCGCACGCCCATACCTGCCCAGAATGTGGCCGGGTTTACACGGATGACAAAAAGAACTTCGCTTGGGTCACAATCATGCGCAACAAAACCCTGCAAATGCTGAAATTGGCGGTGATTATGAATCGCCAGCAAGCGGAGGCTCGGTACGCGAGCTTTATTCGGCAGGTCATTCTCTTTTATGCCGATCATTACCGGGAGTTTCCCATTCACATTAAGGCCAAGCGGTTGCCGGATATGCATGATTATGATCGGGTGCAAGCGGATTTGGCCGCTCATAAGGTGGCGTTCGATCCGCATACCACGGACTGGACCTTTGGCGATTACGCCATCAATTTTCAAGGCCCTGGTAAAATCATGGCGCAGGGGCTATCCGAAGCCATTGCCTTAATCAGAATCAGCCTTTGTTACCAAATGGTTTTGCCGCTGTTTAGCGATGAGGAGCAGGCCCGCATCAAACACGAGCTGTTCGGGCCGGCTTGTCAATTTTTGGAAAAGCAGCAGTTTATCGAACATAATATTACCCTGTGGCGGGAGGTCTGCATTCAGATTCTTAAACTGATGACGGGCACCTATGCCTCTCAAGACCTGGATCGGCCCTTGGGGATTCATGAGCATTTGACGCATGGTTTGCTACCTAGTGGTTTCTGGTACGAGGGCTCGATTCATTACCATCATTACGTGCTTGAGGCCTTAGGTTACCTCGGTTTTTTCCTGCACCGGTATGGTCAAAGTGACCAGCAACTCGAGACCGCCTGTGCTGAAATGGCTCAATTCAGTGTCAAAATCGCGTTTGATAACGGGACTTTTCCCAATCCCAATGACGGGTGGCCAAATGTCAATCTCAAAACCTATCTCAATGTTTTTGAGCTACTGGCGGTTAGTTACCCTGACAATGCTGCGATCCAGCAAGCTTATGCTGAAGTGCTGTCGCAGCAGGCAGCGCGAGTGGCGTTGCCGATTGAAGATGAGCGCTTCTGGGGCGATACTTCGGCAACCGGATTATTGCTTGGCCAGGTTCCAGTTGCCAAGCCGCAGTTGCGTCCGGTTCAAAGTGCTAATTATCCAGATGCGCATCTGTTGATGCTGAAGAATGCCACCTTTAACGTTTTCCTGAAATACGGGGTTTATTCCCGCTCGCATGCGCATTATGACCCGTTTAACACCGAGCTGACCGTAAACGGCCAGTGCTTGGCTAAGGATTTGTCAAATGTCGGGTACGGCAGTGAGCTCGTGCGCAGGTGGTACAACACGCCGCTTGGGCACAACACGGTGATTATTGATGAATCCGATAATGAAATCATGTATCATAGTCAAATCGAAAGTTTGGGCGCAGATGATTATCGCGTGATTTCCGACGATCAGTATCCTGGCGTTACCATTGCCAAAGCAGTGAAACTGACCGCGCAAACGGTGCAAATCACGAGTAGCGCCGAAGCCAGCGTTCGCCATACCATCGATGTTGTGCAGCATTTTGATGTGCCAATTATGGTGACGGCGGGGGCGGCCACGCTCACGCCACTAAGCGAAGTGCCGTTCTACCAGCAGCAGTTGGACCCGACGGTGGTGCATGAAGCCTATCGGGTCACCGATTGGCAGCAATTAACCTTGCATGATCCCCGTAGTGGCGCCACAATTAGTTTTACCAGCGCCTTGCCGGCGGCGTTTTACCTACTGGAAACCGTTGGCAATCCCAACACAGACAATCGTTTCACCGTGCTGGCCCGCTTCAATGGCCTGAGTGCGGCACTGACGATGAATGTTACAGTATCAGGCGTCATGGCCAACGGACGCTTAAATGATTAACCTAACCGTTCAATGTGAACGGTTAGGGTGGAAGGTGATGCGCAGTGTTTTTTAAACAAAAAGATTTACACATTGATCAACTAGACGACAATTCTTCACGGGAGGTGCTGGCCTATGGTGACCAGCTCATGAATGCCCGTATTTTCTTCAAGAAGGGGTTGGATCCGGAAACGGCCATTCCAGTGCACAATCACCCACATGTCCAAACCACCTATGTCTTGAAAGGTTCCTTCAAGTTCATCATCAAATATCCCGATCATGATGATATTCAAGTGGTTAAAGCCGGGGATGGCATTTATTTTCCTGCCCAGCTGTTCCATGGCTGCATACCCTTAGAAGATGATAGTCAGCTACTTGATTCATTCACGCCGATTCGCGTGGATTTTCTGCAGGCCTGAGTGTTGTACCCCATAACCAAAAATCGCATTACCGGCCAGCGTCGGTAATGCGATTTTTGGTGTACTGGTCATTGCAGAGACTTAGTTGACGTTGATTTTGCCTTTGCTAATGGTGACCGGTTCGGTGCCGTTCACGCCACCAGCATAGTTTTGCGTGATGAAATGCAGGTTCACCGTCAAGCCAACCAGGTATTGATGCTCCCCTTGAGGTCGCAATGAGCCAGCGAGGGTGCTGGACGAGCGCTTGTCGAGCTGGCTGAAAATGGTGAAGACTGCGCTTGGGAGGCTGGTCTGATTGGCTTTTTGCTTCGTGTAAAGCACGGCCTGACCCGCCGCGTTGACCGCGACCATTTTGGTTGGGGTCAAAAAGACGTAAAGGTTATTGTAGACGTCGCCGCTGGCCAAGCTTTGGTGACTGAGCTTGACTTGCGCCTTGCTGAGCTGGGTTTGCCGCAGCTGATAGGCAATTTTGGTGTAAAGCGTTTTGGTGCTGTATTGGCCGAGGTTTTCAATTTGGCCGCGGGTATAGGCGCCATTTTGCGCCGCGAACAGCTGGCCATTTTTGACGACGGCAGTTTGACCAGCCTTGGTTTGCCAGGTGCCAGAAATGGCGGCGGGTTTCACCACTTGATCGCTGGCATAAGCCATTTTGCGGGTGAACTTGTTGCCGCGGTTAATGACGCCGCCGGTTTCGCCGGTGGTGTAGGCCATTTGCACCGCGTACAGGGCATCACCTTGAATCAAATAGCCCACTGGACTTTGAGCAATACTGCCATCGGCCTCTTTAATGTAAACTAGATCATTGCGACTGGTGATTTGCTTCGTGGCGCCCAAGGTCTTGAGGGTGCGGTTGATTTGCTTCACCGTCGCCCATTTGGTCTTAATTTTGGGGTTGGGATTTTTGACCTTCGAGACGCCTGCCTTCACCGCCTGGTAGGTGGTTTGGCTTTGGGCGGCGCCATGATAAAATTTGCCGGCGTCGGTGACCCAAGGGCTGAGCTGGCTGGCAGCCTGGGCGGTTTCACTCCCAAGACTAGCGCTTGCGGTTTGCGTGGCCGTGGCGGTTTGCACTTCGCGCCAAACCTGATCACTTTGGGCCAAGACCGCTGTGGTGTGCTGGTACACAGCTGAGGTGGAAGGCGCTTTTTGGCAGGCAGCAAGCAGGCCAGCGGCGACGACCGTCAGCAACATCAGAATAGTTTTTTTCACGTTTTTTCTCCTAGTAGGCTTCATTATCGCCATCATGCGAATAACCGGCTTGATTGTCAATCAAATTCGCGGCGCTTCGGCGAGTCGCAAGAAATGTTTAGGCATTCGGCATAGAAAAGTCATACTTGTCAGGCAGAATTTTCTTATCAGCTGGAAAAGAAAAAAGTCCGCGTCGGTTGAAACCTCAACCAACCCGGACCTCACGATGGAGACGACGTCCATGGCAGAACTAAGTTATAGCAGGCGTTACATCACGTTTTGTCCAACTGACGTCCAATCAGTTTTCCAGACTTTCCAAGGCCTCCAGGGCAAGATTGTTCTCTTTTTCCCGACTATCATCAAGCATGTGTGAATACACGCGCAAAGTGATGGTAATGTCAGAATGCCCAAGCCGTTTTGAGATGTAGTAGATATCGACGTTCCTGCTGAGCAGAAATGACACATGGGAATGGCGCAGTCCGTGAAAGGTAATTCGGGCAGACAGTGGCCGGTCCATTTTTTTCTCCACCCGATCTTCAATGGCCCTGAGCGCTTTATTGGCAGCAGCATTTGTCGGCACAGTGTTCTGCTTATTACGAAACACCATTTGTAGATCATCACGCCTCCCTGTGCGAATATAGTACGCGGTCTGCTCTGACTTGATCCTGTGCAGTAGCATCATGGCCTCCGGAGTTAGGCTGACCGTTCGCACGCTGGATGGTGTCTTAGTGGGCTGAAAACCCTGGCCAAAGTGATAGTCCCACGTTTTGTTGATGTTGATTGAGGAGGTGACCCAATCAACATCTCCCCACGTCAGCCCTACCAGCTCGCTGTACCGGGCACCGCTAACCGCGCCAAGATAAATTAAGCAGTTAGAGATGTTATTGTAGCTGGCGTGGCTGAGTGCATCTGTCATGATAGCTTGCAGTTCATCAGCTTGCAGAAACTTATCTGCCTCACTTTTACCACGACTACCAGACAGCTCAACATTTAGGGTGAAGTCAACAGAAATCAGTTGATCGTTGATGGCGTTCTTGACCATTGATCGGACATAGCCATTTAACCGCTGAGCGGTAGACCGGCTGCGAGTTTCACCGAATTGGTTCATGAAGTCCTGCCATTCGGAAGGTCTCACTTCCCGCAGAAGCCGGTTGCCGAACCCGGCACGCAACTCTTTTCCAATAATGGGATAACGCTTCTCTGTTATCATAGTGTGCTTGCCAGTCTTGTAGCGGGCAACCCAAGCATCCCAGTAGTCAGCTAGGGTAACGTCACGATTAGAGAGGTCGCCTCCATTACGCTTGGCTTTCTCTACTTCTTCGGCCGCTGCGGAAGCTAGCTGCTTGGTGCGGAAGCCACCGTGTGACACGATTTTTTGCTCACCATCTTTGTCTAGGTAAGAAACTCGGTATTCCCACTTGCTGCTACGTTTCCGAAATGATGCCATGATTTCACCTCCGTGTGCTATACTGGGGTACGCAAAGAGCGCACTCGTGGTGCTGTTTGCCCTAGCGTCTACCCGACCGGCCATGGTGTGGGGTAGACGCTTTTTCTATACTATATTGGAACATCAATTTCATTGGCTATGATGTAATACTAGCTTTTATGAGTTTCATAATATGGTCCTCCTTTATGGCAAATTATTGGTTTGATTTTGGACCATGCACAGGCTTAATGAATTGTGGTATTTCAGAAAGCTTACTTTTATTCTTGATTTTCTTTATTGATACAACAATACAATTGTTAAGCTCAACTTTTTCTTTGGCAGTAAACTCTTGTGAATTTGAAATATCGAGCAAGACGGAACACTCGTACTTTTTTATTGGCACGGCTTCGAAATTAGTCCACTTCTTATCCTCAAACTTATAAATGCTAACTATTACAGAGTTTTCCATAAGCATTCCTCCAATAAATCGTTTTAGGCATTGATTGGATAAGTAGTTCAACACCCGTTGGTCGGCTCGCACGACCATGCCGCTAGACGGGTTTTGTTGCGCAGGTGCTACTTATCTGTGTGGCGCCAGTGGAATATGAATAGCAACGAAGACACTATTAGCATGATTGCCCCGTTGAATAGCTGCTGGTAGAGGTAGATACCGGGCTGTGCGGACTTGTCGAACCAGATCAGCGATGAAATACCAGATACAACGGTGTATAGCGAAATCAAAGCAACTACAAGACAAACCAAGCATGCTGCATACATATATAAGTTCTTGATCTTCATGTCGATTCTCCTTTCAGATTAACGCCCGCGGCCCGAGTTGCACGGGCCTGATACTGTGGTGGGTTAGTTCAGCACAACACCGATGATGCTGACATCTTCGGGATCGAGGTATCTGTCGGGATACTTGTCATTCAGTGAGTGTAGAACAATTTTCTTTTGTTGATAATCGCGGGATACCTGCTTGAATGTGACGCCCTCGTCGGCCACACGGACAACGGCCAGATCGCCATCGTCTATTGTGTCTTGCCATCGGACGAATATCTGCGAGTACTTCGGGTAGTCTGGCTCCATCGAGTCGCCTTCAACGGTAACGATTTCATCTGCACTAGCTGGGATGTCGTCAACATTGACGCGCGTCCTACGCACCTCAGCGTCCTGTGCATCGCCATCGATTGGAGCACCGGCTGCCGTACCACGCCCGCAAACAATCTCACGCTGCTCTGGTAATGGGACGACATTCTCGTTCTGCTGCTCCTTCAGCTGGCCCTCGGCGTAGGTGTAAACGTTCTGCTGGCGGGCAGGGTGGAGCTGGACAACGGTGTCGTGAATGCTTTCTGCCAGTCCGGTAGATTTAAGACCCATCAGAACTTGGGGTTTAACCCCAAGAGCAAGGGCAACTTTGGCAACGACTTCTATAGGTACCTTTTCTATGTCTCCCTTTTCGTATCTGAAAATGGTTGATCTCGAGACACCAATCGCGTCAGCGAGCGTGTCTGCACTAATCTTCTTTTGCTTTCGGATAGCTCTCATACGTTCTCCAACATTCATATATGGCACCTCCTTTTTCTTTAATTATAATGTCTTGTCGCAAAATTGCAACATAAAAAAGTCGCGATAATGCGATTTTTGTGTTGACAACTCAAACAACACGGATTAAGATTGGTTCATAAAGTCGCAGGAACGCGACAGAAGGGAGGAACACAAATGCTATATGTAAACCTCGATAGGCTAAAAGGACTAATGACAGAACGACACATTACCCAGGAAAAATTAGCGGATTCGCTTGGTGTTGCGCGAAGCACAGTATTTCGCAAAATGCAGCGCGGAGGGCAGGACTTTACCGCACGGGAGATTTTCAAAATGATGGAGGTCATTCCGTTAAGCGATCAGGAAGCTATAGATATTTTTTTAACCAAAAAAGTCGCATTAACGCGACAAAAGGAAGCCGTGTAAAAGGAGGCATAGTAATGAACGAATTAAAAGTAATTGGCCGTGAGCATATCGGCCACATTGAATTCACTGGTATCGAAGGCGGGTTCGGCAAAGACAAAAAGGCGATGTTGGTTAAGGACATTGCGTTGATTCACGGCCAGCCGCTTGGCGAGATTAATCGACGGATCAATGACAACCGAGAACGCTTCAAGAATGGCATCGACATTATTGATCTCAAATCCGTGATGGGTCTGAGCCATAACGAATTTGGCTATACCCAGAACGCTTGGAACCGTAGCGCAAATGCATATCTGCTTTCCGAGCGTGGGTATTCCAAGCTTCTGAAAATTCTCGAAGACGATAAGGCATGGGAAGTATATGACCAGTTGGTCGATGGTTACTTCACCATGCGAGCGGAGGCCAAGGCAACACAGCCGCGTATCGATTCCGCCAAGCGACTTGAGATTATGAGCGAGAATGCACAAACACGCAAGGGAACATTGCTTTACCGTATCGCCATGCAAACCAAGTCCGAAACGTCCAAGCAGGCACTGTTGGCCAAGGCTGCGGAAGCAATCACCGGTGAGATGACCATTCCCGTGTTGCTCAAGAAGGAGTACAGCGCAACGGCGGTCGCCCAGAAGCTTGGAACCACAGCCAACAAGGTGGGCCGCACTGCTAATCAAATTGGCATCAAGGCTGAACAGCCGGGCCAGAACAAGTATGGCCGATGGGCTAACAGCAAGTCACAGCACAGCGACAAAGAAGTACCGCAATGGCTGTACTTCGATGAAGGTGTCAAGGCTATTGCAAAGGCAATTAATTCAGCTAAGGAGGCCGTATAGGTATGAACGAACATGCAAAGGGTGAGCGTAGTGCTGAACATCTTGCTTCGGTAAAGAAGGTACAGGACAAAGAAGTCGAAGACCAAGTTACTGAAATGGTCATTGATCTGCTCGCGCAAAAAGGCTTCACATTTGCCAACTTCGAATCCGTTGTGGCTCGTGTGAAGTCTCACTTTCAAGACAATGCAACTATTTAGACCAGGTGTAACGGTATTGTTCGCCTGACCCGTTATCGACAATCAGATACCAGCGTCCCGATCCAGACACCCGAATTGTCACAGGCGTTTGGTCATAGTGGCCGCCAAAATACTGGAAACGACCGCCACGTTGTCGAACGTTGAAATTTGCTTGATCCACCAAGTAAACATCTGCAGCGTGCTGGAGTTCAACAGTAACAGCTAAAGATCCGCTCGGATTGTCGTAATAAGGAATTTTTGCCATTAAATTTCACCTCCTTCCCGAGGTGAATTATCTCACAAAAAGGAGGCATCAGATATGCCACCCACATTAGACCTGATGCCATTAATTCAGGAGGCAATCAAAATAGCCGTGGATCGATCCGTTGCTGACCAGCTCAAGCACGAACCTGATTACCGCCGCTGGTGGTCAGCGAAGGAAGTGCAAGAACGCTATGGCATCACGCCAACCTGGCTGAGCGAGCACATCCTCAACCAGCCGCGGTTCCAACGACAACTTGACGGGTTCGCATTCAACTACCATGGCCAGATGGGCTGGCGGTTCGAGCCACTGGCGTTCAGCGAGTTCATGCGTAAAGAGTTCCGCAACATAGCAAAGGAGGCTAAGTCATGATGCAACAACTAATCGAGTTTGTATTATCACACCCGCGGGCCATTCCAGCGGTTATCATGGCGCTCATGATCGGGTACTTCATGCGTGATCCAAGGGGGTACTTCGAATGATGCGCGATCAATTCCGCGAGGCTGAACTATCACGCCAGCACGAAGCCGAAGGGGAGCCGCAACAGTTTGAAGACTGGAAGGGCAACCCGGTCGATGAAAGCCGCGACTATCTCGACTTCCACGGCGAACTGGTTCTGCTAGACGAACTGGAAGACTATGTACGCGACGAACTGGGGGCGACAGACTATGAACCTTAGCACATATGAACGCCTGCGCCGCATCAGGAACCTAGCGATTATTCGCGGCAACGGATACGAATGGCTGGAGAAACTAGCGTGGATGAAGATGCGGGAAACCATGAAGGAAGGTGAAACGAAATGATTGTGTACTTAACACCGCAAGAAATCATGCAAGTGCTACTAGACAATATCAGCAATGCTAAGGCAGACGTTGGTGAGTCAAATGGCAACAATCCATACGCAGTCGGCAAGCTTTCTGAAGCGATTGGCGTGTATACGCAGGTTGTGAACATGAACGAAAGCAAGCGCCGTGAATTGCTTGAAGACACGAAAAAAGCCGCCGGCATTCAGGCCAACGACTAGAAAGGAAACCAAGGGGTATGAACATATTATACGACCTAACAGATAAATTGACCAGCCTACAACGACAAGCAGAAAGCGGCAACGCTGATCCACAAGCGATTGCTGACACGATGGAAATGGTTGAGGGTGACTTTGAAGACAAGGCAGTCGGCTATGTCAAGGTTTACAAATCAATTGACGCGGACGTCAAAGAGATTGACGCCGAAATCAAGCGTCTGCAAGAACGCAGATCTAGCTTCAAGAACAATGCTAATACGATTAAGCAACGGCTAGTGCAGGCAATGGTTGAAACCGGGCACGAACACATCAAGACGCCCCTGTTCACCATCTACACACGGCGGACAGTCAGCGTGCAAGCACCAGAAGACCCGAACCAACTGCCGCAGGAGTTCATTAAGACCACGTTGGCGGTCAACAAAGCCGACTTAAAGAAAGCATTGCAATCTGGCCGTGACGTACCGAACGCACGGCTGGTCGAAAACGTGTCACTGGGGGTGCGGTAGATGGCAGAAGATAAGCAGGAAGCCACTCAAGAAATGTCTGAACAGAAGGGACTAAATATTGTCCAGAAGCTTGTGATGGCAAGCAAGATGATTAAACCTGTGGCCAAAGATGGCGAGAATTCATTCAATAACTACCGGTTTCAGTCTGAAGCCGCCATTAAGGCCGCGGTAAAGCCGGCGCTAGAAGCAACCGGGTTAATGATCATTCCTTCATACGAAATGCTCAATCAGGAAGATCGGCAGGGGCGTAAAGGAAGCAACCATTATGTTGACGTACTTGGCCGTTATGACATCACAGACGGTCACGAAACGTTGCATGGATCAATGCTTGGTAGCGGCCAAGATACCGCTGAGAAAGCGATGATGAAGGCTGCCACGGCTGCGCAGAAGAACTTCTATAAGCAGTTATTTAACATTAGCGACCAAGAAACAGATGGAGATGCTGACGAAAGTCCACATTCAACAGGCAAGACAAATGCTCCCGTTGCGTATGCGCAAGATAGGGCCACGTTCAAGCAATTGGTGGCTGACTTCGCGGTGAAGGACGGTTCCAAGCCAAACGATATCTACAAGAGCATTGCCAGTTCTGCGGGAGTCACAACAAGGTTCACCGAGTTATCCGAGGCTGAACTCGGTAAGTTAAAGATTGCACTCAGCAAGATTACGGGGTGATCGTTTGCTACTCAACGGGAGCATTGAAAAGCTGAGCGGTGATGAGCTTACTGTCAGGCTAAATAAAATGCCTGACACACTGAGGTTACATCAACTTGCTAATGGCAAGAAACCAAGTGTCGCCGTTGAGGTTGAAGACGGCCGGAGTATCAGCCCTGACCAGCGTAAGAAGATATGGGCACTGATCAACGATTATGCGCTATACACGGGGTATTCACCACTTGAGATGGAGGCCTGGACTAAGGCGTTCTACATGGCTGAGACTGGCTCCGAGTATTTCTCAATGTCCAACTGTTCGATGAGCAAGGCCAGTGAGTACCTGAGCTATGTTATCACGTTTGGCTTTGACCACGGCTTGCCATGGAGCACCAAACACATGGACTCAATACCAGACGACTATCCCCTGATGATGCAGTGTCTTAAGCATCGGATGTGTGTGATCTGTGGCAAGCATGCGGACATCGATCATGAGCCACCACTTGGAGCAGGACGCAACCGCAATGACGTAGACAACCGGCTATACAAGTTTATGCCGCTTTGCCGAGTGCATCACACAATTCGGCACCAAAAAGGCATCAATTGGTTTATGGATTTCTACAAGATAAAGCCGGTGAAGCTAGACGAAGAAACCCTTATCAGTCTCCGGCTTAATACGAAGAGACAGTTCGAAGAATTTGACGGGAGGAACAAATGATGATTAATAACGTTTCGTTAACCGGTCGGCTGACGCGTGATATAGACCTTAAATACACGCAAAACGGCACCGCAGTAGCACAATTCACCTTGGCTGTGGACCGCAGGTTTAAGAACGCATCAGGAGAGCAAGAGGCCGACTTTATCAACTGTGTGATTTGGCGCAAGAGTGCGGAAAGCCTATCGAATTTCACACACAAGGGTTCCATGATTGGTATTGAAGGCAATATTCAAACGCGCACGTACGACAATAACCAGGGACAGAAAGTATTTGTAACTGAAGTTGTCGTTAGCAACTTTTCATTGCTAGAGCCGAAGCGTAAGCCAGCAGGAAACAAGCCGGATGATGGCCTTCCCTTCTAGATTGAGGTGATTGCATGGCAGACGGAGGCTGGATCAAGCTGTACAGAGTATTGCTAGACGACGACCTCTGGATTGACTGCACACCAGTTCAGAAGGTCGTGATGATTACCTTGCTATTGATGGCCAACCACAAGGAACGAAAGTGGATATGGCAGGGAAAAAAGTTTGTTGCTAAGCCTGGCCAAATGGTGACGTCGCTTGAGTCAATAAAGCAAGAGGCTGGCAAAGGGGTGAGCATTAAGAACGTTCGTTCCTCCCTGGATAAATTTCAAAAAGTCGGATTTCTGGCAAACCAATCGGCAAAGACGGGAAGGCTTATAACCATTGCTAATTGGGCAAAATACCAAGATGGCGTTGAAGAAGTGGCAAAGCAACAGGCAAACAACTGGCAAACAGGTGGCAAACAGGTGGCAACTAACAAGAATGTAAAGAATGATAAGAATGAAAAGAAAGAAGATAGTCAGCATTCCCGCAAGCGGGAATATGCCGACGACTCCCCGGAGCTGATCGAAGCGACCTACCTCTGGGAGAAGATCAAAGGCAACAACCCGGAACACCGGAAACCAGACTTGCAGTCATGGGCTGATGACATCAGAAAGATGAACCAACTGGATCATCGCCCGTTTGAAAAGATCCACAAGATGATTGACTGGTGTCAGATTGACACGTTTTGGCAAACCAACATCCTAAGCGCATCAAAGCTGAGATCGAAGTACGACACCATGGCGGCACAGGCCAACCGACCATACACCTCAAGACGTGCGCCTGCTAGGCAGGAGGCCACACCAGAATGGATGCAAGAAGGCTACAAAGCACCTAAGCAAGAGGTCAGCGCAGACGCTAAAGCGGAGCTGGCGGAGCAACTCAAGGAATTAGAACAACTTAGGAGTAGAAATGCAACCAGCAGTTAAATTAACTATTCCCGGTGAACCAGTTGCTCAAGGACGGCCTAGGTTTTCTCGGCGAGGAAAGTATGTAAGTACGTATGATCCGCCCAAGTCACGTGGCTACAAAGAATACATTAAGCAGATTGCACGTCAGGAGCTCCATATTGAGCCTATGACGGGTTCTATCGTGATAAACGTGAAAGTATACAGGGGCATTCAAAAAGCCGGTAGCAAGCTTACTAAGCGGCAAAAACAGGACGGCATCATTAGGCCAACTGTTAAGCCGGATACAGACAACTATTACAAAGCGGTGTCTGATGCGCTGACCGGGATTGTATGGGTAGACGACAACCAAATCGTTGAGATGCATGTTAGCAAGTGGTACAGCGACACACCGCGGGTAGAAATTGAGGTAGATGAACTATGTCACAAATGCTGAAATTACCGGAGGAAATCTAATGGGATTATATAACAGAGGCACTGTGGAAAGCTGGAAGGCGTCATTACGCAATGCCAGACACAGTGGCAATCTGCTGACAATCAAAGTCGATGAGCTATGTCTGAAGCTTGCTATGTCCGGCATGACCATCGCTGACTTGAAAGACAACGATCCACGACTGGTCGAAATTCGGCAGATCGTGCCACGGCGAAAAGATGTAATAGATCATACCGCAGCCGAAATCAGGCGCAAAAAGCGTAACGAACGCATCTGGAACTTGCACCTGAAAGGCTGTTCGCCAAAGCTGATTGGCAATGAAGTCGGCATAAGCGCGACAACCGTGCTAAAGCTGGAAAAGCAGTTAATGCGTGAGCACAACAACGCAATCGACTACACGCAGGTGGCGATTGAGCGATTGACTAAGGAAAGCCAAA
The DNA here is from genome assembly GCF_016861845.1 of Lacticaseibacillus suilingensis. Lineage (GTDB taxonomy): Bacteria > Bacillota > Bacilli > Lactobacillales > Lactobacillaceae > Lacticaseibacillus > Lacticaseibacillus suilingensis. The sequence goes on along the minus strand of NZ_BOLV01000014.1, from coordinate 1,132 downwards.
CAGTCGGTCAAATAGCACTGGCCTTGGGATATAACCAGAAGACAATTACGGCAAAGCTAAACGCTATGGAGCATAGATATGCTTAACATTCTAGCGATAGTATTCATCGGTATCGCGATTGTCGAAATCGGCTTCTATATGAGCATTGTAATGCCAATCATATTTTTATGCCTGGCCGTGGTAGCAATATGGGGTTCAGTGATGATGGAGGATAAGAAATGAAAATTATTAAGGTAGCACTAGCGGTAACTATTTTCCTGACGTTGGCAGCAACAATCATTGCAAAAACGTTTCAAGGAACAGTGCTTAACACGTTAATGGCCTTGGTTAGCCTAGAACTACTTACAAATATTCAGATTAGTGAAATCGCAGATAAAATGGAGGCGCGGAAATGAGTCTATATGCAGTGAAGAACGACAAGGGCGATTACTTAAATGGTGTGGCTGGTGAAAAACCACTATTTGGTGGTTTAGACAAAGATTGTGTATTGAATGGTGAAGATGCCGGATGGTTGGCTGGTCGTGGATACGGCCACGTCGTCGAGCTGATTGAGGCCCCGGCGAAGGTCGTGGTGAGCGAGGCGGAAGCGGAGATGCTGGAGCAGGCGAAGTGTGATGATGACCCCGCCGAGTTAATTGTCGGGTTCGTCAACTCTCATGACAAGTATGACGATGACCGCAAAGCGGAAGACCGCCTCATGCGCGCCTACGTCAACGGTTGGACGGTCGAGAAGCCGAAGCGGTACGGCGTGTGGGTTCCCCATGTGACAGGGAAGATGTATTTCAAAGATGGCCGCGGAAACGATGGACTTGACATTGCAAGTGCAGACTGTCTTAACGAGTCCAATCAGCAGTTCACCCTCGCCGAGATTGAACACTACGGACTGCAAGACTGCGAACGTGTGGAGGTGACTGACGATGAGCAATGAGACGAAGCGGGACGTGTTCGGGAAGTTACTCAATGCATATCAGAATCTAGTTGTGAAGGACATCGAAATGCAGGACGAGAACTACCACGAAAATGTAACAACACCGTGGAATATTGTATATGATGCCGCCTTGCCAGATGATCTGCCGGTGATTCCGGAAGCATGGGGAGATACGATTGAAGAGTTTAAGGCTAACCACTACCG
>NZ_BOLV01000013.1 GCF_016861845.1 Lacticaseibacillus suilingensis | reverse complement strand
CAAGGTCAGAATGGAAGACAAAGAAAAAGAGAAAGCCTAATAGATCAACTTTCTCTTGACTGATGGTAGAAAAAAGCCCGCAGTTGCCTGCGCGCTTCGTCTATCGAGCCAGGAGAAATTCGATTTGGCCTTGCAGCTCGGTCAGCTGGTCAGTGGCCAGTGTGCGCTGATTGCGCAGCAACAGCTCCGTGAACAGTGGTGAAATCACTAGCGCCGCGATAATGGAAGTCAGCACCGGAATTTGGGTCTCGCTGTAACCCAGCTTTGGCCCCACTGTCGCCAGACCAGCCAAAATTCGTTGTTCGAGGCCGTTGGTGTAGCCATCCAGCCAGTCTGAGCCGGCCTGGGACAACAGCATCCGATTACGCACCGTAATAATGAAAGATTGATAATTATCTTCGCGTGCCAGACTTTGCCAGACGCCATCGATCAGCCTCACCAGTTGCTCGGCTAGGGCCGTTTTGGAGTCAACGTGGGAGAAATCCACAGTAAACTCGCTGGCTCGGCGGGTCAGGCCTTCCTCCACAATGGTATCCAAAATATCTTGCTTCCCATGAGGAAAGTAGTAATAAAGCAACCCATCGCTAGTGCCCGCCGCCTGGTTCAAGGCGCGAGTAGTGGTAGCTTCATAGCCTTGTGCGGCGAATAAATCCCGCGCCACGTCGATCAGATGGGCGCGTTGATGCGCACCTTTTTCCATGAGCAGCCTCCTTAGGCAACGATACCGATGGTTTGCAAAATCAGGTAGATATTCAATACCACTAGCACTACGGTGGCGACCCAGGCACAGATCTTGATCCAAGGTTTGTTGGCAAATTCACCCATCAGCTGCTTGTTGCTGGCAAACAGCACCAGCGGAATCACGGCAAAGGGCAGCGCAATACTGAGGAATACTTGGGAGAAGGTTAGCAGGCCTTCGATTTTAGCTTCATTGCCATGATAGATGATGGCAAAAATCAGCACTGGCGTCACTGACAGCAGCCGTGTAATCAGGCGTTGCACCCACATTGGGGCTTTGATGCGAACGAACCCTTCCATGACGATTTGGCCGGCCAAGGTGCCAGTAATCGTTGAGCTTTGACCGGAAGACAACAAGGCAATGGCGAACAGCATAGACAAAGCCGGGCTGGCAATCGCGCCGACGATGGCAGGATTGTTCAAGGAAGCAAACAAGTCAGCAAAACGGCCCATGCTGGAGTTTTTACCGAAAAACAGCGCCGCGCCTAAAATCAAAAGCAGGGAGTTAACAATGAAGGCAATGAACAGCTGAATGTTGGAGTCGATGGTGGCAAAACGCACCGCCTGCGCGACTTCCCCGCGATTTTTACGGTCGACTTTCCGGGTCTGAGAGATGGAAGAACCTAAGTACAGGTCATGCGGCATCACCGTGGCGCCGACAATCCCCATGGTCAAGTAAAGCATGCCGTGGTTGGTGATAAGGTCACTAGTCGGCAGATACCCGTTGACGATACCGCCGAGGTCTGGCTTAGCTAGGAATACTTCATAACCGAAGACCACCAGAATAACCGCAACCAGGGTTGCCACAATCGCTTCGATCTTGCGAAAACCCATTTTCATCAGCAATAGCAGTAGCAGTACATCCAGCGCCGTAATCAGAATGCCGACAATCAACGGAATGCCGAACAGCAGTTGAATGGCAATGCCCGAGCCAATGATTTCGGCGATATCAGTGGCCATGATGGCCAATTCGGCAATCACCCACAACACAAATCCGCCCACTTTGCTGGTGTGTTCGCGGGTCAGCTGCGCCAAGTCTTTACCGGTTACAATGCCAAGTTTAGCGGCCATGGCTTGGAGCATCATGGCAATCAAACTTGAAATCAGAACCACGGCTAAGAGCCGATACTTGTACTGAGCGCCACCGGCAATCGAGGTAATCCAATTACCGGGATCCATGTAGCCCACGGCAATCAAGACGCCAGGGCCAGTGAAGGCCTTGAGTGTCCGCCAGAAGCCGGCGTTTTTTGGCACTTCGATGGTGCCATTTACTTCGTCTAAACTTTTACTTACCGCCTGATCGGCTTCGACCGCCTGGCTGTGATTGAGATTTTCGAGCATGGTGAGGACCTCTTTCCTTTGCGATGGAATTCGGTGAGTCTTGTCAAAACTGAGCAAACTCTCAAATTCATTTTCCTCGACTTATATTACGCCCTCTTTTCAGAAAATCAATCACTTTTGAGCAAATGGTCAAAAATATTTTAGCGGAGCCTAATCTTATCCGTTAACTCACTGCTGGCGCCATCTACCGGTTGTTTTGGGTAATTCATTCAGGTGGTGGTTTAGGGAGGTTAAACATTTTTTCGGTCACTGCCCGGTTATCCCCTGGCTACATCATTTCACCTAACCTAAAAAATTATTTGTTCATTATTTAACTATTATCCGTTCGTAAGCGCTTTCTTTTGTGCTATACTGTGTGTGAACATTTTAACAAAGTCTGAAGGAGGAACCACCAATGGACAACCAGACCCAACTCGTTACTGCCATGCAAACCCTCGCTGAGGCCCTCGAACATCGCGCCCCAGCGGCTGCAACAACCAAACTCATCAGCGAAACCGCAACCAGCCTCGCCCAATGCAACGGGGTGGCTTTTACCGGCACCTTCCAGCAATTTCTCAATCAAGTGCCGGTCACGAAATTCTCGGATGGTTTATCCTTCACCCCTGAAGAACACCGGCTTTGGCAACAAGTGGAAGCTCACAAGCAGCTCGGCAATAATCTCTGGGCGGCACGCGTTTAGCGCAGAAAAAATCAGGCATGACCACAGCGGTCATGCCTGATTTTTATTTAGGGGCCACCATGCTGAGTTGAATCCGTTCGCGCTGCAGATCAACCGATTCGATCCACACCTCGACAACATCCCCCACTGCCACCACAGTTTTCGGATCCCGGACAAAATGGCTCGCCATTTTGGACACATGCACCAGCCCATCGTGCTTGACGCCGATATCGACAAAGGCACCAAAGTCCACCACGTTGCGAACCGTTCCTTGCAGCTGCATCCCCGGCTTCAAATCTTCTATCGTGAGCACATCCTGCCGCAACAGCGGCGCGGCTAGGCTGTCCCGCAAATCTCGGCCAGGATGCTGCAGGCTAGTAATGATATCTTGAATCGTTTCCGCGCCCACGCCGGCGGCCAAAAATGGCGCGCGGTCGACTTGGCGTACTTGCGCCACCTCATCCTTCCCCACTGCTTTGGGCGTCAGGCCAGCAGCTTTCAGTAATTGCTTAGCCACCGGATAACTTTCCGGATGGATATCGGTATTGTCCAACGGCTGTTTACCACCGATGATTCGCAGGAACCCCACGGCCTGCTCATAGGCTTTCGGGCCAAGGCGCGGCACCTTCTTGAGTTCCGTCCGACTTTCATAGCGGCCGTGTTCATCGCGGTAAGCAACGATGTTTTGAGCGATGGTTTGTGATAATCCCGAAATCCGCGCCAACAGCTGATAGCTGGCGGTATTGAGATTAACCCCTACGCGGTTAACGGCCCGCTCGACCACCGCATCGACCTCATTGGCCAACGCCTTGGCCGGCAAATCATGTTGGTACTGACCGACGCCAACTGATGCGGGATCGATTTTGACCAACTCGGCTAAGGGGTCCTGCAGGCGGCGGGCAATGCTAATCGCGCTGCGCTGTTCAACATGCAGGTCGGGAAATTCATCCCGGGCCGCCTGGCTCGCCGAGTACACCGACGCCCCGGCTTCATTGACGATCACATAATAAATCGGCCATGCCACCTGTTTGATCGTTTCTGCGACAAAAGCCTCTGACTCGCGGCTAGCGGTGCCATTCCCAATCGCAATCATGGTCACATGGTACTGTTCGAGCAGCGCCACAAACTCACCAGCAGCAGCCGCCCGCTTAGCTTCCGGCGCAGGCTTGTGAGGATAAATCACCGCTTTCGCAAGGAATTTACCATTTTCATCCACAACGGCGAGCTTACAGCCGGTGCGGTACGCCGGATCAAAGCCCAGCACCACTTTGCCGCGAATTGGGGCTTGCATCAACAGGTTGTAGAGATTTTGGCCAAACACCTTGATGGACTGTTCTTCAGCGGCCGCTGTCAGCGCCCCGCGGGCTTCGCGCTCAATGGCCGGGCCGATGAAGCGCTTGTACGCATCTAGGTAGGCAGATTCAATGGCAGCGGTGGCTTCAGTGGCAGGCTGTTCGCCAAGTAATTTGAAGTGCAAATAGTGCATGATAGCTTCTGTATCCACTTGCACTTTCACCGTCAAGATTTTCTCTTTTTCGCCGCGGTTAAGCGCTAAGGTGCGAGTCGCGGTCATTTTGGTGATGCTTTCGCTGAAGTCGTAGTACTGCTGGTAAACGCCTTTCTCATCGAGCGCGGCAGCTTTGGGTTTCAGCGCCGCCGTGATGTCACCGGTGCGCGTGGTGTAGCCGCGGATCCAGCTGCGCAAATCAGCGCGGTCACTGAAGGTTTCCGCCAAGATTTCATGCACGCCAGCTAAGGCTTCAGCCGCTGTTGGCACTTCGGCAGTGACGTACTTTTCGGCCGCCGTGGTGATACTGGTGTGCGGAAACTGCAACACCCAATCGGCTAACGGCTGCAGCCCATGGGCTTTGGCGATGGCGGCTTTGGTTTGGCGCTTTTGCTTATACGGCAAATAGAGGTCTTCCACGTCTTGCAGTTTAGTGGCGCCATTGATTTTTTGCGCCAGCGCCGGGGTTATTTGCCCCTGCTCCGTGATGCTTTTGATCACGGCGGCTTTGCGGTCCTGCAACGCCGTGACTTGCTGATAGGCGGTTTCAATGGCCTGAATTTGCACTTCATCGAGGCTACCGGTCATTTCCTTGCGGTACCGGGCAATGAACGGGACCGTGTTGCCGTCCTGCATTAAGGTCAGCACGGTGCTGATTTGATGCGCACTAATATCGGTTAGATTTTGATGCACGAGCTGTAAGGTTTGAGCTTCCAAGCGCTTTCTCCTGCTTTCTTCATTCGATAATAGGTCTATTTTAGTCGAGATGATGCCGCTTGGCCAACTTGTATATATCAATATGGTATTATGTGACGCATTGTTTTTGAAATCGAAAACTTCCTCAGTCGGGTGCTGGATCATACGTGAAAATATTTGTGCTTCTGCTTCCCGCTTATTCTCACAATTGTGGAATAAATAGTTGCCCGTCAGTTGAACCGAGTGCTGTTGACCAACGAATTGGAGAAAGAAATGACAACAAAAATGGCGGCCGCGCAAAGTTGAACTGCAGCGGCTGCCTCTTTGGTTACGCTATCGAGTTTGGACAGTTGATTGCACGAACAGTCAGTACCAATCGCTGTCTATGCCCAATTGAATAGAGATGCTGTTCCATGATTATTACTACCTACTGACCAATTTTATCCACGGAAACTGAAGGAATGGTAATATCACCACCCAATGTGGACTCATACGTTATCAGGCCTTCTGAAAGCCCGTAAATTGTAATCTGATCGTCCTCCAAGACTCGTGAACTAACAGTACTGGTACTCCACTCACACAGTAGCATATTGTCATAATCTCCATTTACCGCTAGTCGAGCCTGTACAGTATCGCCGTCCTCCATTACCTGAGCTACTTCCCCCGAAAATTTAACTTTTTTGCCCACGTACGAATCCGGAGTCCTTGCTAGCTGGCTATACGTAATCCCTGTTTCATATCCTTTACGTTCTTCCTCGGCGGCTTTCGCTTTCGCTGCAGCTTCAGCAGCTGCTTGTGCCTTAGCGGCAGCGGCATCTTCTGCCTCCTTTTTCTTTACCCCGGGCAATGCTTGCTCCAATTCTGTTAAAGTGGTGGCATCAACCAACTCTTTTTGACTGGCAGTCAAAGCATTATACATTGTTCGAGCCGCTTTTAAAGCACCTTCATCCTTAGAAGCCAGTGTATCCACTGTTGGCAGTCCTTCAATGGCACTAGTCACCTTATCGGCAGCGTCCGCGTCAGCTTGTCGTTTCTTCGCGTCAGCCTCAGACAAAGCTTCATAGGGTTTCATCTTTTGATGGTAACTATCGTATTTATCTGAAAGAGCAGAGTAATCTGAGGATGCGACTTGATATTGCTTGAGGTGCTTTTTGTTTTGTTTGGAAAGATGATTATACTTATCCGTTAATTGGGTAAGTTCACTTGCAGTGGTTGAGCTGGAAGCAACTGTCGAAAACTGAACAACAAACACCAATACCGCTAGCACCGTGAATACAATCCTATATTCCTTTGAAAATCGTTTGGTCTTCCAAACTAGGAATATTCCCAATGGCGGGAATACAAGTGTGGCAATTAAAACGCCAATTTCAGACTGAATTCCCTCGACAAACTTTCCCCAATATTTTTTCATTTTTATTCCCCCAATTTATATCTTAAAGTAATTTTATTAAAGCGCTTTATCATTATCAATAGGTGAGGGATAAATAACGAAAATGTTTTTAGTAATTCAAAAATAGGTAAAATACGGCCGATGTAAATTTTCTGGTACCAGTTCTTTATCACGCTTAGATAAGAGCAGCATCTGAAAAGAAGCCAGTGAGCTTTGCGAATGGCGAATTTATTTACAATTTACTGGTTAAAGTCGAGGAACTGCAAAACATTTGAAGAGATGTTAGGGAATAAAATGCACGCTGCGAATCATTCAATAACGACTCAAGTAAATCCAAACGTTTTGTTGCTAATTATCAAGAATCAGGGACCTAGTTTAAGGCGACGTACACACTGCGTAGCCTCGACCTAACTGCCAAATCAAGCTTCATGTCATTACCAACTTCACCGCCCCCACAGTCTAGAATCTGACAACTAAATCCCTAAGATCAGTTTGATTTCTTCAGTACTCAACCCAGCCTTTTGCTCGACGCCGCCAAGGACTTGATCGACGAGGTCACGTTTTTTAGCCTGAAGTTTGACGATTTGCTCCTCAATAGTTCCTTTGGTGATTAGCCGATACACATCCACCGCGTGCTTTTGGCCAATGCGGTGGGCGCGGCCGGTTGCTTGATCCTCAACCGCGGGATTCCACCAGAGGTCAACCAGAATCACCACGCTGGCGCCGGTCAGATTGAGGCCGGTGCCGCCTGCTTTCAGCGAAATCAGAAACAGGGACTTCTCGCCGGCATTGAACGCATCGACCATCTGCAGGCGGTCCTTCGGCTTAGTGTCGCCGGCCAGCCGGAAATAGTCTTGGTGCTGGGCATCTAGGCGTTGCTGAATTTGGGCCAACATCTGAGTGAACTGGGAGAAAACCAGCACCTGTTTGCCGCCATCAAGAGCTTCCTGAATCAAATCATCAAGCTGATCGAGTTTGCCCGAGCCGCCGCGATAATTGTCCAGATACAGCGCGGGGGTATCACAAATTTGTCGCAGCCGGGTTAAACCGGCGAGAATTGCGAGCTTGTTTTTGACCAAGCCGCTGGGCGACAGCCCCTTGACCTTCACTTGCATTTGCTGAAGCTGGGCCAGGTACACAGTCTTTTGAGCCTTAGTCATTTCGTTATGCAAGTTGAACTCACTTTTGGCCGGGAGGTCCTTCAACACCTTGGCTTTTTCGCGCCGCAGGATAAAGGGACTAACGCGCAGGGCGATTTCTGCCGGAGTCAGCCGATTAAAGGCGCGCTTGCTTGGCAGCAGACCAGGCATCACTAAGGCGAAAATGGCCCAGAGCTCTTCCGGTCGGTTTTCAATCGGCGTCCCAGATAGCGCAAAGGTATTCTTGGGCTGCAGCTGCCGCAGCGCCTGGTTGGTCTTAGCACTGCTGTTTTTGACGTTCTGGGCCTCATCCAGCACCAGATACCCTAAATCTAGCGCCGCATAGGTTTCTGCGTCGCGCAAGGCACTGCTATAACTGGTGATCAAAAGATCTGCCCCAGCCGCAATCACAGCCTCCCGCTCGGCCTTGCTGCCGTCCACCACGACGGCTTGCAAGTCTGGGGTGAACTTCTCACACTCGGCGCGCCAGTTATACAGCAACGACGCCGGTGCCACCACCAAATCCGGCTGGCCTGGTTGATGGCGGGCCGCCAAGAACGTCAACAGTTGCAGGGTTTTGCCCAGGCCCATTTCATCAGCCAAAATTCCGCCGAAGCCGTGCGCATCCAGCATTTCTAACCACTGCACCCCTGCCACTTGGTAAGGCCGCAGGTGAGCATTGACCGAGGCCGGCACGTTCACAGGATACTGTTCTGGCTGCCGCAAATCAGCGGCAATCTGGTTGAATTGCGCATCAAAAGTGGCTTGATCACCCAGACTGGCTTGCACCACCAAGGCTTGAGCAGCAGATACCTGCATTTGACCGTCCTTCAAGGTGCTATGTCGCAGTTGGTTTAACGCCTGAGAGAGATGGCGCAGTTGCTCGTCCACCATCACAATGCCGCCATCACCGCGCTCTACGTATGGTTTGGTCCCATCCAGTTGCGCCAGTACCTGATCGATTGCCGCCGGAGCAATGCCATCGAAGCTAAAAGCGACTGTTAACAGGCCGCCGGCTTCGCTGACTGCCACCTGCGGATTCAACTCAGCGCCGGTTTGCTGCAACGCCATCAAGGTCGGATCAACGGTCACCACCCCGTTTTGCTTGAGGTTCGGCAACTCTGCGGTGAAAAAGTGATACAGCGTCTCGCCATCACTAAAGTTCTGATGCCACGCCCCATTGGCCGGCCAAAAACCAAGGCTCCGCAGATAATCTTGAGCCTGGGCTTCTTGGGTCGGATTACGTTCAATGCCACTCGCTGGCGCATTTTCGGCAAGCAGTTGGTCGCCATACGCATACTGCAAGGTCAGATCAAGCTGCTGATCATGCCGCGTCAGGTTGAAGTGCGCCACCATCTGCGGGACCTCGATCGTATCGGCTTGAACCTGACCCACTTGCCCGAAAAAGTGCATGAATTCCTGGAGTGCGGCCATTTCATCAGGCCGAAAATGCAGCAGAGGCCCCTTGCCAGTGTGCTGGTCAATCGCCCAACTCAACTGGTTCAGAAGCTGATCCAGGGTCCCGGTTTGCGCCGGAGTGAGCTGAAAGGCATGATTAGCCGCCATAATCAGACGTTCTGCCGGTATTAGAATACTGAAGGGCTGGTTGACTGCAACCGCAAAACCGGCTCGATCACGGGTAACCTTCAGCTTGAGGGGACTTTGGCTAACCTCGTAAGGCGCAACGCTGAACGACCGGTAAACCTCACCGTCATCAAAAGGTTCAAAGCGAAACGCTGCGAGTTGATTAAACACTGGCGTCAGCGCCGTCACCTGGCCGACATTCAGCATCGCCAGTTTGCGCGGGGCATTCGTTGAATAATACAAATGGTCAGTTTCCACCGGAGCCGTTACGCTTAAGGCATCCAGCACGGCCTGTTCTGGTGCGGCAAAGGCAGCGTGGCTCAAGCTTAACTGCGCCTTACCGCCAGTTTGATAGACAATTTCTTCATTGTAGGCCCGCAAGAAGCCCTGCATATCGCCCACCACATACCACCTGCCGCCAGCTTCCCCGACGCGCAAGGTCACGAAAAACCGCGGCTCGTCCAAATACGCTTCGCGGCGGTACTGGCTGATGAACAAGGTCACTTCGAGTTTCAGCGGTCCAGCCCCAGCGGCGTCCAACCCATGAAAATATTGCACCGGCGGTAGCGCCAAATGTGCCACCAATTGGGCCCCACTGGAGGCGGGGGCCGTTTGGTGCGTTCGCATGGTGATGCTCGTTGGGGCATCCGCCTGCTTCATGGCCAAAATCACAGCCGCAATGTGCTTGCAGAAAGCATGACCGGAGAAATAGGGACAATCGCACCAATCATTGGCCTCATCCGCGGCCACCGTCACACTGTACGGTTCGGTACCATACACCGTCGCCTGCACGAAGCCAGCGCTTTCGTCCACCTGATCGATTTCAACCTGACCCGCCCTCACAATTTTGCGTCCTCGCGTCCACATCACACTAGGCATTCGCCGTTCTAAATTCATTTGTTCACCTCAAGGTCTAACCATTAACAGCAAGTCTACCCTAGTCCCCTTGGCGCAGAAACACCAGGCGATCAGGGCTGGACAAGATCGGCGCATACCGATAATGCGGGTCGTCAAACTGCTGCAATGCTTCAACTGTCTGCACCTGATGCTCGGCGGCAAAGCGCACCATCGCCCCGCGCGCCTGCTTGGCCAGCGTCGCTCGCGTCTTGACCTGACCAGCCACCAGATGCCCAAAGACAATATCAATCAACTGATCTTCAGGTTGCAGATACGGGGTAATGGCTTTGGCATATTCTTGCGAGGCCAGATTAATCACGGGGCCTTGCCAGTTCAAGGCCTGATACAAGCGCTGGCCCCAGAACTGATAAAGGTTTTGCGTCTCCCCAACGGCGAACCGACTGCCCATTTCCAAGCGGTACGGCACTATCGCATCAAACGGCCGCAACACCCCGTAAAACCCTGAAAGAATGCGCAAGTTCGCCGCCAAGTAATCGAGGCCCGGGGCCGTCAGCAGATCCGGCGCCATGCTTTGATACTGCAAACCGACATAGCTCATCACCGCGGGTGTCACTTGCTGGCGCAAATCCAGCTGCTGGAGCCAGGCATAGTTGGCTTGTGCCAGCCGGTCACTACACTGCCAAAGCGTCTTGGCTTCTGTATATGAAAGCTGGCGCATGGCAGCCAGTAGCTGCTTCGTTTGCGGGAGAAACTGCGGCCAGGCCGTCGGGGCGAAGTCATCTGGGGCAACTTGCATTTTTTTGGCAGGTGAAATGATAAATTGCATGAAAAATATCCTTTCTGCAGGGCAAGGAGGCGCGTGTATCGCTCCCCCACTGTGGTACACTGAAAGCGCATTCCTAAACTAGTCTTAAAGGAGCTTACTATGAATAATTACTTAGCCGCCAGCGAGCGGTATGACACCATGCAGTACCGCCGCGTGGGCAACAGTGGTTTGAAGTTATCCGCTTTGTCGCTGGGTCTCTGGCACAATTTTGGTAGCGTCGATCCCTTGGCCAATCAGCGCCAGCTTTTGCGCCATGCCTTTGACCTGGGCATCACCTGTTTTGATTTGGCCAATAATTACGGCCCGGAGCCAGGCAGCGCCGAAACCAACTTCGGCCGCCTGTATCAGGCCGATTTCAAACCTTACCGCGATGAGCTGATCATCACTTCCAAGGCCGGCTATACCATGTGGCCTGGCCCGTATGGGGATTGGGGTTCACGCAAATATATCATCGCCAGCTGCGACCAAAGCTTGCGCCGCACCCAGCTCGATTACTTCGATATTTTCTATTCCCACCGCTTCGATCCCGAAACGCCGCTAGAAGAAACGGCGCTGGCGCTGGATCAACTGGTCAAAAGTGGCAAGGCGCTGTACATTGGCCTCTCCAACTACGGCCCTGAAGCCACCGCCACCATGACAACCATCTTCAAGGACCTAAAGACGCCATACATCATCAATCAGGATCGCTACAACATGTTCAGCCAAGAAAAAGCCAAGGCCCTGTTCCCGACTTTGGCCGAAACCCACAAAGGCGCGGTGGTCTTTAGCCCCTTGGCGCAAGGCATGCTGACAGGCCGCTACCTCAATGGCATCCCTGCCGACTCGCGCGCGGCGCGTAAGGACAGTCCTTTCCTTAACGTCGAAAAAGTTGAAGCCCAGCTCGCTCAGATCAAGGCCCTCAACGCCATCGCCGAAAAGCGCGGTCAGACCCTTGCTGAAATGGCGCTGGCTTGGGATCTGCGCCAACCCGTTGTGGCGTCGGTCATTATTGGCGCGAGTCGCGTCAGTCAACTAGATGACAACGTGAAGGCACTGGACCACCTGACCTTCACCGCCGAAGAAGAAGCCGCCATTGATCAAGTTTTAGCCTAAGTTTTAAACCGTCGCCTTCGCGGCGGTTTTTTATTCTCCTAGGCGGAGTCCGCGAAAATCGGTAAAATGAAGATTAAGGACCATACTCTCTAGATTGAAACAGGTGAAGCCATGAAGCTCATTTTAGCTATTTTACTCCTCCTCTACGCAGGTGCAACGCTGACCGCCGTATTCATTAACGACCGGCAAGCATTAGCCAAGCACGCCTTGATGATTGGTAGCGCCGTGAGTCTGTTGCTGGGACTTTGGTGGCCGATTTTTGTGCCGCTGGGCATCCTCGGGCTTTTGGTTGCGGCCGTGATGAATGGGCTGCGTCTATACGGCGAAATTCATTTTTCCCATCTGGCGGTGCGGCTAGGCTACTCGTTGGTGGTGATGCTCCTGTGGTGGAATGTCTGGGGTTAACTGGAATCAAAAGACGCGGCTGGGCCGCGTCTTTTGATTCAAACTCTTAGTTCATTCTTTGCTTCAACGCCGTGATAAAGGCTGCGGCATCACCAGTGAAAGTGTAATCCGATTGAGCAAAAATCGGCGCCTGGGCATCGCGATTAACCGATACCACCAGCTTGGCTTGCGTCATCCCGACGATGAACTGCGTCGCGCCGGACACCCCGAGGTTCAGGAGAAAATCAGGGGCAATGGTGGTGCCACTTTGGCCAATTTGCTGCTCCACCGTGAAGTCAGGCAGGTCTGTTAGCGGCCGCGACACTCCAACGCTGGCGCCGAGCCGGCTGGCAATTTCCCGGGCGCTGGCGATATCAGCTGGCGTGGCCGCCCCACGGCCCAACGCCAGCACTTTGTTGGCGCTGGCAATGCCAGTGGCGTGCGACACCCGCACTGTTTCATCAACCACTCGCCCCTGGGGACCAGTGGTCTGGGCCACCTCAACTGGCGTGATTGCTGGCGTGGTCCCAGCTACTTTTTCGGCGGCAAACGTGTTCGGCCGCACCGATGCCATTTGCGGGCGCCGGTCGGGGCAAGTAATTTCACACATCACATTGTCGCCATAAGAAGGCTTCACTTGTACTAATAAATCCTCTTCATAGAAAAAGTCCAAGCAGTCGGCGGTCAAACCCGTTTGCAGCGCTGCCTGCACCCGCGGCGCAATCGAGCGGCCCAGTGGCGTGGCGCCAAACAGCACCGCGTTAGGCTGATACTCTTTGGCCAGCGTGGTTAAAGCGGCTGCCATCACCTCATCACTGGCCTGAGCATAAGCGGCATTTTGACCCAACAAGATTTCATCGGGGCCATACTCACTGATGGCCTGCTCAAACTGCTGGTCCGGAGCTTCCAGCAAGACTACCACCACTTTTTTGCCCTGCGCAATGGCTTTGGCCTTCGTGATCAGCTGAAAAGTGACGGGATTAATCCGGGCGGGTTCACGCTCGGCGACAATCCAAATTGCTTCTGTCATGTTCTTGCCTCCTTAAATCAGGCCATGCTGCTGCATGATCACCAGCAACTGATCCACGGCTGCCGCTGGTTCACTGGCTAGTGGTTGCTGCGCGCGAGTTTTGGCTTCAGGCGCGTATACCTTGCGCACCACAGTTGGCGAGCCTGTTTGGCCGAGCTTTGCGGGATCCAAAGCCAAATCCGTGTCCCGCCAAATCGTCACCTGCTTTTCAAAACTCTGCTGAATGTGCAGTGGGGTTTCGTAGCGCGGCGTATTGGCCTCTGCCCGCACCGTGACCACCGCTGGCAAGGTCAGCTCAACGGTTTGGGTTAGACTATCCAGATCCCGCACCACAGTCAGTTGGTTGCCATTAGCGGTCAGCTGGGTGGCATAGGTCGCCTGGGGCTGGTTCAAGTTAACGGCCATAATTGGGCCAACTTGCCCGGTGTCGGCATCCACCGCCTGCCGGCCGAGCAGCGTCAAGTCGACATTGCCAATTTGGCGTACCGCCTGCGCCAACACATAACCGGTCGACAAGGTGTCAGCCCCAGCGAAGGCGCGGCTGCTCAACAGATAGGCGCTATCTGCCCCCATCGCCAAGCCATCGCGCAAAATTTCAGCAGTGGAATCCGGGCCCATGCTCAGCAGCGCCACTTCACCACCCACGGCATCACGCAAACGTAGCGCGGCCTCAATGGCGTTTTTGTCGAAGGGGTTGATCCTCCCACTCATACCACCTCGCATCAGGTTATGGGTGACAGGATCGAATTTGACATTATTGCTTTCTGGCACTTGCTTGATACAAACTACTATTTTCATCAGCGCGCCTCCCTACTTGGCCAGCTCTTCCGCCGCGATTGCAGCGCGCATCTTTTCGACGGTGCCTTCAGCGATTTCCAGCGCCCGGGCATCGGCAATCAAATGCGCCAGCGGGTAGTCCCGACTGTAGCCATAACCGCCGAAGACCTGCAACGCGTCATCACACGCGGCGACCGCCGTGCGGGAACCATAAGCCTTGGCCATGGTGGCTTCTTCGCTGTACGGCTGACCCGCCGCGTGCCGTGCCGCCGCATTTTGATACAACAAGCGCGTGGTTTCGCGGCCCATGGCAATGTCCGCCAGCTTGCGTTGAATGCTGCCGAGCTCGCCGATGGGGGTACTGCCTGCTTTGCGTTCTTTGGCATAGCTGGTGGCTAAGCCCAAAGCATGATCCATGATGCCAGTGAGCACGGCTCCCATCAAAATGCAGGCATCGTCATGGGCTGAATCGCCAATTTCGCCGCCTTGGCCAACCTGGCCCAGCAGATAATCGTCGCTGACCCGCACGTCGTTCATGAAGATTTCGCCTACCGGGGTTCCGCGCAAGCCGATGAAGTTTTCGCGCTTCCCAAAGGCAAAGCCTGGCATATCTTGGTCCACGACGAACACTGACAGTTCTTGCGGGCCCGTTTTGGCCAGCACGCAGTAAACTTCAGCTAGGCCGCCGTTGGTAATCATAATCTTGTTGCCATTGAGGACCCAGTCGCTGCCTTGCCGCACGGCGGTGGTGCGAATGCTCATGGGGTTGGAGCCACCGGTCGGTTCGGTCATGCCGAAGCCAAAAATCCGCTGGCCGGCCGTCGGAAAATACTTGGCCTGAAGCGCTGGCGTGCCATACTTCAGCATTTGATAAACCGTTTTGTAGTGGCCTTCGAGCGTCGCTGCCATGCTGGCATTGCCTTCTGCCACGCGGCGCACGACTTCAGCAGTCACTTCCGGGCCAAAACCGGCCCCACCGAACTCATTGGGTAACATCAAGCTCAAAAAACCGGTCGCCACGACTTGCTCGAACAAACCGTCGGGATAGCGGCCGGCATGATCGATTTGCAAGTCCAACGGCGCGATTTCGTTGGCGGTAAATTCACTTGTCATCCGCAGCAGCATTTGCTCTTGCGGGGTCCATTGTTTTGCCATCGCTGACTTCACCTTCTCTTATTTGATAAAGCGCTTACAAGAACAATTGTACACCTCTGCACATGGCTTGCCTATCCTGTTACATTTATTTTTTCAAAACTGTATTAATATTCTCGGTCAATTCGGCTGTTTAACCTGGTAATTGTCGCCATTCTTCGCGGAGAATGCCATATTTCACCGAATCGTAATATTGTCCCTGCCAAAAGCGCACCTGCCGAATACGGCCTCCTTCTTTCATCCCCACTGCTGCCCCGAGCCGCATCATCCGCTCATTACCCGACCAAGTGGTGAAGCCCAGATGCGGTAAGGTCGTGGTGGCAAAGAGATGGGTCAGCCATAACCGCAGCGCCTGGCGGCCAATGTGCTGACCCCATCGTCCTTCTTGGTAGATGACCAGTCCTACTTCAAGCCACCGCTTCAAATCGCCATCTTCATAGTATGCAGAAACGGCCCCTACCAGCTCGCCATCGCTGACGATCACTTGCCGCAGCGGATGGTCCACCCACCGCCTCGCCGCTAAAAATTCCGCTAAGGTCGGCGCGACATCATGAAAATAAGGTCCGTTCCATTTAGTCCACTCCGCGTCTGGGTCACTGTATGCCAGTTGCCACAGTGTCGTTTGTTCGTTTGCCCGCAACGGGCGAATTGATACGGTCATGTCATCCCCTCCTTGCGTTCAGTGTACCGGAAAGCACTACAAAAACAATGGCGCTGCCAAGAAGGCAACGCCATTGCGCTTGAAACCTGAATTGAGAAATGCTGTTGTCGCCTAATGTTCACGCCGGCGCAGGCCTAAGCCACTGAGGCCTGCCAGCAACGCCCCCAAGCCCACTAAAGCAGGATTGATGGTTTCACCGGTTTTTGGTAAGACGCGCTTGCCATGGCGCTGATCCTTAACATGAGAGCTTACTGCTTGCTTGCCAGGTTGATTCTTATCCGTCACAATTGAAGGCCCGCCCTTGTCCGTGTCTGGTTGCGGCTTCGGCTCCGGGGTTGGGTCGACGCTAGGTTGGCCATCGCCGCCAGGGGTTGGGGTCGCTTTAACTTCAAGTTTAGACAGCCCCAGTTCGGCCAAAGCCCCAGCCTTGGCTGCCGGCGCCAAGGTCAGGCGAATGCCCGCAACTTCATCAAAGTCAATGGCCAGGCGGGTGATCAACTGCTTGCCATCGGTCGTGCCAACGGTATGCCAGGTGTCGCCAACTTTAACCGCAACCGTGCCAGGCACTTGCCCGACCACCACGACTGAATGCATGCCAGTCAGTGGCGTGGTGAAGCTCTGCTCAATCACACCACCTTGCGTCGGGTCAGCCAGTTGCGGCGTGAAAGTCGTTTCAGTCGTGCCGTCAAAGACATTTTGGACGGCTTGGCCGGTCGCACTTTCGACATTGTCCAGGGCCAGGCCGGTGCCACTGTAGGCAGCAAATTCACGAATCTGAAGCCAGCCATCGGTCGGTTCATCAGCGACCACAAACAGATACTGCGCATCGACAGGGCGGCTCAGGTCTAACTGATACAAGCCCGTCGCGGTGACATGACCAATCGCCACTTTGTCACTGCCATCTGCTTTCGTGCCAGCATAGACGATGGCCGAGTTAAATAGGTCACCAGATGTTGCGGCGTCTGAGGTGCCTTGTTGCAAAATCACGCGCTGAACCGCCTCGACTTGCCCCAGATCTAAGGTTAAGGTGTCGCCTTTCGCCACATTGCGGGAACTCCAGAACTTGGTGCTCGTGTCACCATCAGTCATGTTCGCCGCACCGTTACCTTCATACTGCGAAATATTGGTGCTGGCTGTGCCAGGTAATTGGGTAGCCTCACTCTTAATCGGCGTGAGCTGTAGCCACTGGTCAAGCGCCTGGTACGCGGCACTCAAGGCCACCTTGAATTGGCCATCGCCCACAGTTGGCGTAATGACTGGGTCCGGCTTGCCAGTGCGGCTGTTCGGTACCGCCTTAGCCTGAGCCGCCGTGATTTCAGCGGCCATGGTTTGATAGCTGGCGCCAATCTTCGCCTCAGAAGCATCGGTTTTTTGCGTTTCATCCATGATAGTAATGCCGGCCAACGTCGCTTTCGCCCAATGGGAAGCGGCATTGATCCATGGCAAAGCATCATTATAGAAGCCTGACACCGCAATGGTTTTCAGGGTCGTTGGCGCGTTCACGATCAGGTCAAGATGTTGCTTCAAGGCTGCCAGCGCTTTTTGATAAGCCGGCGTCCCGAACTTAGTGTTCTGATAGTCCGCCAATAACCCCGCCAGGATTGGGGCCTGCACCCGCTGGTCGGCTGGCGCATAGTTCCAATCCTGGTTCAAATCAACGAAGGCTTGCAGCGCGGCGAGCTTCGTGAGATCAGCACCGGCGATTTCCTTCAGCACATTATTCAAGGACTGCTGCGGGTCATACTGGCCAGCATTCCACATGTAATCGGCAAAGCTGCCAATGCCAATCCATGAGGCATAAGGTTCAATCATCGGGTTAGCGGTAAAGCCGTCAGTCACCTGATACAAATCGTCTGCCCGGCCACTCACGGGATTCAGATACAACCGGTCCTGGTTCGAGTCGTTGACAGGGAAATTGTCCCAAATGAACATATGGTCAGTGTTATAAGTTTCTTTCGCCTTGGTGATTGAGTCGGCACTCAGGGTCCCAGAAAAGACGCCTTCGCCGGTCCACTGCATGCGAATGTTCGAATCCAGTGATTGACCTTGCGCTTCCTTGAACGGATCGCGCGCCGAGCCATTGTAGTTCGTTGGCACTAGCCACAAGTCAGGCAGCTGGTTGGCCTGGATATAGTCACGCTCTACCCGGTTCAGGTAATATGACTGCGCATCGGCTAACGTCGACCACTGATTATAGGCATAATTTGGCGTGGCATGGGCCGGGAACTTGGCCTGATCAGCAGGGGTCACACTAAGCGGAATATCATCCAGCGCAATGTAGAACTGGGTCACCCCGATGCTGCGCAGCTGGTTGAACTTGGCCACCGTGGCATCATAATCAGCCTGACTGGAATAGGTAATGTCGTTGCCTGGCGACAAGGTATAAACAAAGCTGACGTGGTTGCGGTTGGCTTCATCCACTAATGACTTGATGGTCGCCAGGGCATCATTGGGATACAAGTCGCGCCAGTTCTTCCGCAGATAGTTATCGTCTTTTGGTGAGTAAATGTAGGTGTTCATGCGGTGCTCACCCATGAAGGCAAACAACTCTTTGCGGGCCTGATCAGACCATGGTTGGCCATAAAAGCCTTCGATGACCCCACGAATGCTCATTTGCGGTGATTCATACACATCAACGTGGCTCAGATCCGCTTTAGCCTGGGCCCGGTTAATCAGATCATTCAAGGCGTAAAAGAGCCCAGTGGCATCGGTCCCTTGCACCGCCAGCACTGTTTGCTTGTCGACAGTACCGGCTTTGAGCAGGTAACCATTGGCATTCAGCGTCGTGACTGCCGCGCCGTGGAGATCAGCGACGGCCTTCGTGGTGGTGGCGTCGGTGGCTAAGCCATAATGAATCTGATCAAAACTGACCCCGGCTTTGGTCAAAGCCGCAGTCGCTTGATCCGCCAAAGCCTTGGTGGCGGCGTCAACCGTCGCATCAGTGGTCACTGTGGCAGTGGTCTTGGCCGCTGGAGCGGCTGGCGCTGGGGCCACCGCCTGTTTGGTGGCAGCTACAGGCGCCGTGGCCACTTTCGCCGTTGGTTCGGTAGCGGCCGGCTGCTCGGCCTGCGCTTGGGCGGCGGTTGCTGGCACTGGTGTCTCTGCCGGTGTGGCTGCGGTTGTCTTTGTTTCAGTCGCTGCCGGTGCGGTCTCGGCCTCACTGGCAGGCGCGGCTTCAGTGTCAACCTTGGCACCAGCTGCCGCCTTGTCATCTGGGGCGACAGCTGTGGTCGCCGGGTCCGTTGCCGCCTGCACGGTTTGGTTGCTGATGCCCCCACCAGCACTGACCAAGCCCCAAACCGCAATCCCGGCAACGACCCAGGACTTGCCAGATTTATACATCTTAAAGTGTTTTTTCTCCATCTCTATCTCCTCCAATGTTGAAACCCATACCGGGTCTATCAGATGGTCGGCGCGCATGTCGCACCACAAGGAATATAACACCGATTTTGCGATGAATGTAAGCGCTTTGCTCATTTCTTCATTTGATTATCACGGTTCTTTAATCGCAAATCAGGCGAGTCGCTTTGCTTTCTTTTCCTGACCTGGGTTTATACAATGCAGGTGTTCTAGCAAAATTTTAATCTGGAGGCGATTATGATGACCAGTTATCCCCGCCGCGACCCGGCGACAGACGCCCTGTTGACCCCTGAAAATGCCGCTTTATTGGTGATTGATTATCAACCGACCCAAGTAGCTTCAATTCAATCGATGCCTCATCCGCAGTTAATTCGCAACGTCAAGATGACCATCCAACTGGCGCAGCTGTATCACGTGCCGATTATTCTCAGTACCGTTAACGTCAAATCCGGGCGCAATCAGGACACGCTGAAGGTATTGCGGGACTTGATGCCGGCCCAGCCAAGTTACGATCGCACCAGTATCAACGCCTGGGAGGATCAAGCCTTCCATGAAGCCGTGGCGAGAACAGACCACAAAAAACTCGTGATGTGTGCGCTTTGGACCGAGGCGTGTTTAACTTTCCCGGCCCTGGACGCCCTGCGCGAAGGTTACCAGGTTTATCCCGTGGTGGATGCGGTTGGTGGCACGTCACCTTTGGCCCACGAAACCGCCCTGCGCCGCGTTGAACAAGCTGGCGCCAACTTAATCACCAACGCCCAGCTCGCCTGCGAATGGCAGCGGGATTGGAACCGGACCGAATATGTCCCGGGTTTTGTTGACTTGCTGGCCGCCAACGATGACTTCTTTATCAACGCCTAATACGTGTTCTATTGAGCAAATACAATGAGCGCTTGACTTTCTTTTCGGTTGCCTTAAACTAGCAGAATATTATGCCGAAAGGATCGATTGAATGCGCCCCATTATTGCTTTTACTGCTGACACGTTAACTGAACCGATGACCGCTGTGAATGACCAATTCGCCGATATGGCCCCGCGCCCGTTGAAAAACGCGGTGCTGGCGGCTGGTGGGGCGCCGCTGATTCTGCCCTTTCCTGATGATACCCACCTGGCGGCGGAAATGGCTGCGGCTTACGTCGCTACCTTCGACGCGTTGCTCCTACCAGGCGGGCCTGATGTCGATCCCACTTTTTACGGCGAAGAACCCCGGCCAGAAATCGGTCGCACTGTGTACCCGAAAGACTGCTTCGAGCTGGCGCTGATTAAAGCGACCTTGGCGGCGCATAAGCCAATCATGGCCATCTGCCGCGGGATGCAAATTCTCAATGTGGCCATGGGTGGCACCTTGTATCAGGATCTGCCGAGTCAAGACCCGCATGCCAGTCTGCGCCACGCCCAAGCCGCGGCTGGCCAGTACCCCACGCATCATGTGATCATGAAGGCTGATAGTAGTCTGGTGGGCATGATTGGCCAGCGCGCTTATGTCAACTCACGTCATCATGAAGCCGTGAAGGACGTGGCGTCTGGTCTCAAAGTGGCCGCCACTGCCCCAGATGGTGTGATCGAAGCCTTGGAAGACCCTGCGCACGCCCAGATTTTGGCGGTGCAGTGGCATCCAGAAAACCTGTGGGAAGCTGATCGGGCGCAGCTCGCGCCTTTCAAGCAATTGATTGAACGCGCGCAAGCAGGCCACGTCGCGGCAACGACCGCCGTTTCCGCGTAAGGCAAGCAGCAGCCACTTGTGGTATGCTGTGGCCAGAAAGAAGGCTTAACCATGCACGAAATTCCTGAAACCGTGGCCCAGGCCGAATCCCTAGTCCAAAAAGCGCAGGCGAATGGCCAGCCGACCACCTTGGACGCCGTAATTGCTGGCGGGCTGCAAAACTGGATTCAAGAGCTGCTTGATGAAGGCAGCGAAGGTGGCTATCTCACCGCGAAGCTCTCCGCAACCGGCTTGATCATCACCGATATCACCGGTCAGACCCTTTATCAGGCGAAGACTCCCACCACCACTGAGTTAGTTCCGGCATTCAAAGCGGACGCACACCACACGCTGCTGGCGGTTCAAACTACCATCCGCGCGTTATACGCCCGCGGCAAGCTATAAAAAAGCGGTGATTGCCCAGAGCAATCACTGCTTTTTTGATGCATTCGCTTTGAGCAGGGCTTGAAAGTAAGGCGCCAGCCGCACCACCCGCGTCTGAATATCCGCCCATAACTCTTCCGGGTCGGCAAACAGCGGATCGCCGCGCAGATAGGTTTTGCCGACCAGAAACTCCGCTTTGGTTTGCGTTTGATACCGGCGCGCTAGCAAGTCGAAGTTGTTCAAATCCAGCGGCAACACCGCCTTTTTAGTGTGATCAGCCGCCAGTTCACTATCGGTCGGCAACCGGCTCGCCAAGGTGCGGAGCGTATCAAACGGCACCTTCGCCCCGGCGCGTTTGGCTTCTTGCAGCACGGCCACCCACACGAACAGCCGGTCATCCCACAACCCCACTTCCAAATGTGGGGTCATTTTGTAGCCGCGGGTACTGGGCGCCAGTGCCAACCAGGTATTCGGCGGCGGATTCTTATGCCGGCGCAGGTGCTTGGCCACATGCAGGGTCAACGCCGTCAAACCGGCATCAGCCAGCGTGGTTTGCAGCGAAGCCCCGACTTGTTCAAACTTCGGGTCCAATTGACTGCGAATCAGCGCCAGCCGGCCAGTTAAGGTTGGCACATCAAATACCGTAAAGTCTTGATCCGTAAACATCGCTTTCGCCTCCCTATGCTATAATCATGGGTAAACCCGGTTGCAACCGCAACCAAGGAGGACCTGACATGGCTGACGATGATCTTCAGCAACATCTTAATAATAGCATTTACGGACCGCCACAGACCAACCCAGATGAGCGCCGTCAGTATTTAGGCTCGCTGCGGGAGCGCGTCTTTTTGCGGGTCCGCAATCAGGACATCGAACTGCCCCGCGCCTTGACCGCCATGCAGAACGCCCTGACGGCACATCAAGGCAGTGATTACAAGCTCCTGATTAACGGTAAAATGGGGCCCGACCTCACGGCGCCTTACATGACCGCAGCCAGTAAAGCCAACATCCAATTCACCATGGTCAATGACGGCACCGCCAACCTGCGTCCTGAAGGTAGCGGCGTGTTGCTGGTGGCGCGCCAGGCCATCAATCAGCCAAACATTGACCTGCCTGCGCCTGAAACCCCGGCGCCGAAACCGGAGAAAAAAGGGTGGTTCCACTTTTTCAGTTAACGCCGTAGCGCTACCTTCCAGGGGCGCTTTTTCTATGGCCTTCACGCCGACGCCATTGGGCAAGGCGCGCCGACACTGGTACACTGAACTTGAAAGGAGCGATTGCCGTGCAACAGCCACTCGCCTACCGCATGCGGCCGCAAAACCTAGATGAAATCGTTGGCCAAGCCCATTTGGTCGGCGAAGGTCAAATCATTCGCCGGATGGTACTGGCGAAGCGCCTGAGTTCCATGATTCTCTATGGCCCGCCTGGCACTGGGAAAACCAGTATTGCCAGCGCCATCGCCGGTAGTACCAAGTATGCCTTTCGCATGCTCAATGCCGCCACTGACACCAAAAAAGACCTCCAAATTGTCGCTGAAGAAGCTAAAATGAGTGGCACCGTGATTTTGCTACTCGATGAAATCCATCGGTTGGACAAAACCAAGCAGGATTTTCTCCTGCCCACGCTGGAGTCTGGTCGCATTATTTTGATTGGGGCCACCACAGAAAACCCCTACCTCAGTATTCAACCCGCGATTCGCAGTCGCACCCAGATTTTTCAGGTGCACCCGTTAACGCCAGAAGACATTGGCGTCGCTGTCGATCGCGCCTTGGCGGACAAAAAGCGCGGCTTAGGCGACTACCCTGTTGAGCTGACCACAGAGGCCCGCGATTATCTCACCTCAGCGACCAATGGGGATTTGCGCAGTGCGTTGAACGCCTTAGAGCTGGCGACCCTATCGACGCCAGCAACTGACGGCAAGATCCAACTCACCGCCGCCGTGATGCACCAGTCGCTCCAGCAGCGCGCCTTGAACGGTGATGCCGATGGCGACGCTCACTATGACCTGATTTCAGCCTTTCAAAAATCAATTCGCGGCTCAGATGTTGATGCTGCGCTGCATTATTTGGCCCGCCTGATTGTGATCGGCGATTTGCCCAGCATTTTACGGCGCCTGCTGGTGATTGCCTATGAAGATGTCGGTTTGGCCAATCCGCAAACCGCCAATCGCACCCTAACGGCGATTCAAGCCGCCGAGCGGCTGGGCCTGCCCGAAGGCCGGATTCCGTTGGCCAATGCCGTCATTGACTTATGCCTGGCGCCGAAAAGTAACACCGCGATTAGCGCCATTGATGCCGCCATCGCCGATGTCGAAGCCGGCAAGGCCGGGCCAATTCCGGCTGACCTCAAAGATGCGCACTATTCCGGAGCCAAAGCGCTGGGCCACGGCGTCGGCTACAAGTTGCCCCACAATTACCCGGGCGGCTGGGTCAAGCAAACCTACATGCCGCAAAACCTGGCCCATACCCATTACTACGAGCCAAAAACCACCGGCAAATACGAGCAAGCCCTCGCTCAGCAGCTGGCCAAACTTCGCAAGCTCCAGCAAGGCTAGCGCAAGCGCTGCCAATGGCGATCAGCCGCGGTTTGTGCGCACCAGCCAAGACGCAAAATCTTGCAAGTTTACGCTAAAGGTGCTAAAGTAAAACCATGGAAGTTACCTAAGGTGTACGCGCTTCCCACCAATTAGTTGACCGAACAGTCTCGATACCTTGGGACCAGAAGTGGCGGTTGCCGTGTGATTCTTTCACTGAATCGCTAACGTGATCGTCGTCCGGGCCCACTTGCTTAATTGCGGGTTTCAACAATTCGGGAAGAGAACGGCACCACTTAGTCTTTCACAAAAGTCTCCGGACTTTGGCCGACAACAAATGTCGGTCTTTTTTTATGCCTACAGCCCAGACTCGACTTCATGTGCCGCGGTTTGCTGCCAATACTTCAGATACTGACGGTCCTGGTTGCCATCGCGGTTCAATAGGTACAAGCGAAAATGGACCGGAAAATCTTTCGGCTGCCATTGTTCCAGATAGGTATACTGATAAGTCATCCCCAGCCGCTGCATCACCGCCCCGCTTTTGGGATTGTTAACGTCATGTGTCGCGGTCAAAAAAGGATAGTCACTGACCGGCAGTGCCACAATCAGTGCCGCGGCGGCTTCGATCATATAGCCATGACCCCAACTTGAACGCCGCAGTCCGTAGCCCAGATCATGGGCTTCACTGGCTTCAGCATGCACATAACCAATCACCTGGCCGGTAGCCCGCAGACAAATGGCCAGTGCCTCACCGTCCGGCTGATCAAGGTACTGCTCGTGAAGTAGCTTCAGCCCCTCGGCCTGGTTTTGCGGCATGAACCAGGGCAAAAAGCGGTTCACCTCGGGATCTTGTTGAATGGCCATGAACGCCGGTAAATCCGCTGCCGTAAAAGGGCGTAGCGTCAGGCACTTTGTTTGAATCATCATGTTCTCGCTTCCTTATCATCAGGGTCATCATACTCGAATGAGGCGCCGTGACCAAAGTTTAATTCAAGCCCGGCAGGCAAAAATTGAATCCGTCTCACCTATTCGTTAAAATGAAAGCAACTTGCATGCGAAAGGATAGCCTCATGATTCGAATTATCTTCGTAGTTTATGCCCTTGTGCTCTTCATTCTCACCATTTACACCAATCGACACCGCCACGACTTTATGGGCCTCACTATCTCAGCAAAGCACCAACAGGAACTGGCTCGCTTCAGTGCGGTCTTTGCCATCAGTACCCTACTGGCCGTGGCCGCGGCAGTGTGGCCGGAGATGTGGTTGCAGCTGGCGGCGCTGCTGGTGGGGGCGCTGGCGGCGGGGCTGCTCGGCCTACGCGTGGCCAAATATGCCGGCGAAGCCTGAAAACATGTACTTTCATGGCTGATTCGGCTACAATTAAGACAGAGAGGTGATGGCGATGTTACAACAATACAAGCACATTCTAGTGGCAATTGATGGCTCATACGAATCTGAGCTTGCATTCCAGAAAGCAGTCGCAGTGGCCAAACGTAATGACGGTGAATTATTCCTCATTCACATTGTCGATACGCGGGCCTTCAACAACGTCTCAAGTTTTGACTCGGCAATGGTGCAACAAGTCGCAGATACCGCTAAGGAAACCATGAGCGGCTACATCGAACAGGCCCACAAGGCTGGTTTGGAAAAAGTCAGCTACTCGATTGAATATGGCGCGCCGAAGACGATTATTGCCCGCGATGTCCCGAAGCAAAAAGATATTGATTTGATCATGATTGGCGCCACCGGGCTCAACGCGGTGGAACGCTTGTTAATTGGGAGCGTCACCGAATACGTAACGCGCAATGCCCGCTGCGACGTGCTCGTGGTGCGCACCGACCTGAACAACAAGCCGGCCTTGGCTTCCACCAAGAAGCCGAAAGAGAAGCCAGCTGAATAACGTTGATCAACGCCCAAGTGATTGGGCGTTTTTTGATGGGATGAAACCAAAATGCAAGCGGTCGGCGTTGTTCACGCGGACCGCTTGCTTAGTTTGAAGCCGTGAAGGTATAGTCGTTAGCCAACGACTTAAAATCCTCGCCGCAGGTCGCCTGAAACGCAGCGAAGCTACTGTTTTTCGTCAGCTTGTTCATGCCATCGGTGATATCAGGTAAGCTTTTCAGCACCACCCCGGTTCCGTCGGGGAATAAGAAATACCGCGATAACCGGGCATAGCCGCGCTCGGCTTTGGGGTCTGGGATATCAAAGACATACCCAGTCTGGGCAGTACCCACATTGCCAGTTTTGAAGACTTTGACCAACGTCGGGGCGCTGGCTTCGCTGTAGGCATCGAAATCGTCGATCAAATTACCATACAGCTGCAAACTTGCTTGCAAGTACGTATCGCCATTTTTGCCATCGAAGTCAGCCACTCGCAATTCGATGCCATTGTCCTCTTTAGTCGGTGTCACCACATGATCACGCGAAGATTCCTCCACGTTAAAGCTGCTCGGCACCGTCAGCTGGAAGCCAGTGGAAAAACTGACGGTGTGCCCCGTCACCTTCGCCACCAGATTGCGCGAGGAATCAATGGCTGCGGTCCGTTTGAGTCCCGCCGCTTTTAAGGCATAGTTGTCGATGTACTTGGTTGCCTCATTGGTGGTTGAGGAAGACATCATCTTGCTTTGGGCGCTCATGCGCCTTTGCATCATCACTTGCGGCCAGTAGCGAAAGGCCAGCGGCGTCAGCGCCACCAACACCACAATCAGGACTTGGGCGCGATTCAGCTGACGTTTGCGCTTCGGCCGCTGCTTAACAAATAGCCGGTCATATTCGGCGTACCACACCGGTTTGCGCGCTTTGCGTTTAGCCATGAGCCGTCACCTCCTCTGCGTCAGTCGTCACCACTCGGGCATAATCCGCCGCGATAGCTTCAGCCTGGCGTTGAATGCCGCTGGCCATTTCGGTGATGGCGGCATTCACGCTGGCGGTGCCGACTTCGGCTTGCTCTGCCGTGAGATACTGATCACACGATTCAATCAGAGCCGGCAGCATTTTGTATAAGAAATCGGCGTGTTCGGTCAGCGCATGCGGATGCGCCATCAGTTCGCGAAATAATTCCTGTGCGGCATGCAAACCGCCGGTGGCTTGCATAATTTTACCTAACGTCTCTGAACTGCGGCTTTGGGCGCCGAGCTTCAGGATCTGCATCTTCAGGGTGCTCATCGTGTCGCGGAATAGCTGGAGCTCGTCGGCGCTGAGATGATGCTGGGCGCGATAGGCCGCAATGGCTTGCGATTGGGTCACCACCGCGGTGGCTTGCTGGGTCGGCATCAGCGTCATCACCAGCTTGGCCACCTGGGAAATCACCCAAGTGAGTAGCCACGCCCAAATCAAGCCACTATTGATGCTGCCCGAGGCATTGGCATACATCAGCCACCAGGTGCCATAGGTGAACAGCGTCTGGGCAATGGCGAGCCCGGGGACAAAGCCGGCATCGCGATAACGGCGCGCCGTGATGGCGGCAGTGGGTATGAGTAAAAAGGCCCGCACGGTCAGCTGCGGCAGGATTCGATTGCCAATAGTCAAAAAGGTCAGAATCTCAAACAGCCACAAAAAAGGCAGCAACCACCAGTATTCACTCCGGGTACTCCGGCCGTCAAAGTTCAGGGCATTGGTCAAATAAGCGCGCAAGGCGTATAGCTTGCTGACACCGTAATCGGGATTGTGGGGATCAATCATATGTATTGCCTCCAGTCGTAAGTCAATTATCGCAGATATAAGTTGTGGTTTTTGGTCAGTTTTAGATAAGTCGCCTTATAATTTCCCGCTTGGGTCCGCACGAGGTCAAGCAAAAAGCCCTTCGCGCTTGGGCGAAGGGCAAAATGATCGGTACGATTAAGCAGAAGCAGCCTCGGCTTGCAGCTGGGTCAACAAGTCCCTGCTGGCCGTCACTTGCGCCAAGGCCAAGGCGATTTGGTAAGCACCGCTGGCTTGAGCATCCCCGAGCTGCTTATAGGTGCGCGCCTGCAGCGTGTATAGCTCTGCGAGCAAGAACAGGCTGTCGTTTTTGACCGCCAGATCAATGCCAAGTTGCAGGTACTTCAGCACCTCATCATAGGCTTTCAGTTCAAAATAAATGCGAGCGCTGTGCCAATAAATGGTCAGCTCGACATCCAGGTAGCGCCCCTCATTCAGCGGCATCTGCTTGAGCAACTGATCAGCTTGCTGCAGGTAAACGCTGGCGCGGTCAGTGGTGCCTTTTTCGGCATAGGCAATGCCTAACCCCAGCGTGGCCATGATCGCGGCCAGGTCTTGATGGGTCTGGCCTTGCTGATTCAGCACCCGGCCAAAATAATAAATGGCCTCATCTTGGGCATGATTCACGAACAGCTCCACCATGCCGCGATAGTAATAGTAGCGTTTCTGATCGCTATCACTGGTCAATTTTGCCACATTGACTTTGGCCAAGCCCGGCGCGGCAGCGGCGTAATCACCATGTCGCACCTGCCGCCCCACCTGGGACAACGCCTTTTGCGTGCGGTCTTGATTCTCCACCACAATATCATCGAGGCTGATGCCCAGGCGATTGGTCAGGCGGATCAGGATATTCATACTTGGGACTTTGTTGCGTTTTTCGATCAAACTAATCGTGGCTTGCGTGCAAATATCTTTCGCCAGTTCCGCCTGCGATAGTCCTTTGAGCTTGCGGAAATACCGGACGCGATCCCCCATGATGCGTAAGGCCGGCTGCGTTTTACTCATTTCTTCACTCCCTTTAGAAACCAACGAAAAGCCGAACACCTTTCAGGTTATCAATACGCAAATTATACCCGCAAATATTCATTTTGACTACTTTTTCTTATTCATTTCAGTGCTAACATACTAATATAACGATTAGGATTATTAAAAATAGGCATGATTGAAATTGTATTTATTTTAGAATATAAATATAGCCGCCGTAAAATAGTCTACGGCGGCTAAGGCAAATGATTGATTTCTACTTTCAGTTATTTTTTTAATTAGGTGTGTTATTAATAGAGATCGATAATCTTTTGCAGATAATCAACCACGACCTTGGGCAGATCCCCGCGCATCAGCAGCGCTTCCAGCAACCGACTGCGGTTGTACCACGCATTCCAGAAATTGATATTCTCTTGCGGCCGCACATCATGCAGGCGCGTCTGCCAGGCCGTCAGGCACATCACCAGCGAATCGGCATAGAACTGATGCTTCACTGCCAGATTAACCAAATAAGCGGCGATCCGTTGGTCCTCGCCATACACCAACGGCACGGTCATGCGCTGCCAGCCAGCCAAAATTGACGCCATCAGGAAAATCTTTTCCCCACGCGCCAAGCCAGTCACCTGCGTCAGCTCATCAGCCAAATTGCCAATATGCGTGTAGGCATGCGCCCAGCCGCTGCCATCCACATAACCGCGGCCATCGCGCTCCAGCAGCACGTAAACACACATACGCTGCAGGAGGCCGCTATATTGTTTGCTGGACAAGGCATGGTAGCGATTTTGGTCGGCGTACACCAGCCCCGACAGCAGCATCACCGCAAAACTGCGCTGAAAAACGGCATCGTTTTGCGGCTCCATGATATGGGCAAAAAGGATGTCGGGTTGTTGCAGCGTGTTAAACAGCCAGCTCACCTGCGCGGCGGTGAAGGCATCCATCTGAAACAAATCAGACAGCAGGAAAAAAGCCCCTTTGTCGCGCACTGCGGGACTGCGACTGGCGAGATGCGCGACCAGAAACGTCAGCTCATCATCGCTCACACTAGGCGTGGCGGTTTTCTTCACTCGCTGGCGAATCGTATGCATTTTGGCCAGTGCTGCCAAATCATCGTCGGGCAAAGCCACTGGCGTTGCCGGCTCCACCGCCACTGAAGCCATCAAGTGATCCAGCGCGGCCGGCAGCTGCTGAAACAGCTGGCCAGCCAGTAATTGTTCGCGTAAAGCGCGGACGGCTTGCGCCACGCTTTGAAGTTGAGTCGCCAAAAATAATCTCCTTTTCTAAAGCAAAATCGGCCGCGCAATTTTTTGCTTGGGATCGGCCAACACCCAGCCGAAATCATCGGCGCGTGGCGTTTTTTTCACGCGCAGGCCAGGCTGGGCCATAATGGTGAATGGGATATCATGCGCCAGCGCCTGCTTCATGTATTGATCAATCAAGGGCTGGGACATCAAACCATTCAGATAAACGCGATACTGCGGATAGCGGGTCAGTACCTGCTCCAGTAGCTGGGCCATCGCTTCGGTGTGCAGCTGGCGAATGGTCACTGCCATCGCCACCCGATCGCGAAAATTCCCCAAAAAGGCACGTTTCTCGTCGGGTTTCAAAGTGGGAATGCCCAGCGCCCGGGCTTTGATAAAAGCATTCAGATCTTCCGTCATCGCTGCCCCTTTCTAGCCGACCGACCCATCCATTTCCATTCCAATGAGACGATTGAGTTCGACGGCATATTCCATTGGCAATTCCTTGGTGAAGGGTTCAACAAACCCCATGATGATCATTTCCGTGGCCTTAGCTTCAGGAATGCCGCGGCTTTCCAGATAATAAAGCTGCTCTTCCGAAACCTTGGACACTTTGGCTTCATGCTCCATCGAGACGGTGGAATTCTTGATTTCAGTAAAAGGAATGGTGTCGGAAGAGGACTGCTCATCCATTAAGATGGTATCACATTCCACATGACAAAAGGCGTTATCCGCTTTTGGCGTGAAGCGCACCGTGCCGCGATAGTCCACAGCACCGCCATCTTTGGCAATCGACTTGGAGACAATGTTGGAGGACGTATTCGGTGCATTATGAATCATCCGCGCCCCGTTGTCTTGATCGACCCCGGACCCCGCCACTGCCACGCTCAGCATGGTGCCGCGGGCCCCTTCGCCATCGAGGTAAACGGAAGGATACTTCATCGTCGTTTTCGAGCCTAAATTACCGTCGACCCATTCCATGGTGGCGTTTTTCATCGCCTGAGCCCGTTTGGTTTCAAGCGAATAAACATTCTTGGACCAGTTTTGAATGGTCGTGTAGCGGCAGTAGGCATCATCTTGAACGAACACTTCCACCACCGCCGCATGCAGCGAGTCACTGGAGTAATTCGGGGCCGTACAGCCTTCCACATAGTTGATGTGGCCACCCGGCGCCACAATGATCAAGGTGCGCTCGAACTGACCGGTGTTTTCCGCGTTGATGCGGAAGTAGGCCTGAATCGGCACATCCGTCTGGACGCCGGCCGGCACGTAGATGAAACTACCGCCAGACCAAACAGCTGAGTTCAGAGCCGCAAATTTGTTATCGCTGGGATGGACCAGCGTGCCGAAGTACTGGCGCACCAAATCAGGATATTCCTTCAAGGCACTGTCCATGTCCATGAAAATAATGCCGAGTTTGTCGAACTCTTTTTTCATGTTATGGTACACCACTTCGGATTCATACTGGGCCGACGCGCCGGCGAGATACTTGCGCTCAGCTTGTGGCACACCCAGGCGGTCGAAGGTCTTCTTGATAGTGTCAGGAACATCATCCCAATCCCGGTAAGTTTTGTCGGTGGCCTTTTGAAAGTAAAGCATTTCTTCCAGGTTCAGGTCAGACAGATCAGGGCCGAAATCGGGCATCGGCAGTTTCTGGTAGGTCCGGTAAGCAGCCAGGCGATAGTCAAGCATCCACTGAGGCTCATGCTTTTCTGCGGAAATTGCGCGCACGGTGGCTTCCGTCAACCCCCGCCCAGTGGAGAACACTGGGTTGACCGGGTCCTTGAAGTCACCGGGATTTTCCGTCGGCAAAAAGTCGACGGTTTCCGCCACTGTTTCGTTGTTCTTCGTATTTTTGGTTTCAGTCATGGTTGTCCTCCGCATCTGGCAGCCCCAGTGCTTGGGCCGCCGCTTTCCAGGCCAAGGTGGCGCATTTGATGCGCGCCGGGAATTGGTGCACCCCTTTGAGCACCGCCGCATCCCCAAGCGCCGCTTCCGCCGGACTGTGACCGTCAATCACCAGCTCGGAAAAGTCACTCACCAACTGCATCACTTGCGCCGGCGTTTGGCCGATAATGCGGTCCGTCATTAAACTGCCTGAAGCCTGTGAAATCGTGCAGCCACTACCGGCAAAGGCGGCGGCGATGATTTTACCCTCTTGCACTTGCAGCTGCAAGGTCAGCACATCGCCGCAGCTGGGATTACGCACCGTGACGGCATAATCAGGTGCCGCCAGCGTGCTGTGATGGCGTGGGTGGCTCGCTTCGTCCAGTATGACCTGGCGATAAAGTTGATCCAATCTAGTCATTGCCAAGGAAAAACCCCCTTGCTTCCTGCACCGCCGCCGCTAACCGCGCCCCGTCTGCGATGGTATTATACGCGCCAAAACTAGCGCGCACAGTCGCCGGCACGCCTAAGCGCGCCATCAGCGGCTGGGCGCAGTGATGCCCGGCGCGCACCGCAATGTGCTGTTCATCGAGGAACGTGGCGAGATCATGCGGATGCACCCCAGTCAAATTAAAGCTGACGATGCCAATGCTGGCATCGCTACCATACAGCACCACCCCGGGAATAGCGGCCAAGGCCTGGCGCAGGGCCAGCACTTGACTGCGTTCCTGCTGAGCGATGGCGGCCCGGTCCTGGGTCATCAGCCAGGTGATGGCAGCCCCGAGGCCGTACACCCCGGCAATATTCGGCGTCCCCGCTTCAAACTTCAACGGGCCTTCAGCCCAGGTGGCACTTTGATCCAGCACTTCATCGATCATTTCGCCGCCGAACTGAATCGGTGGCATCTGTTCGAGCAGTGCTTCGCGGCCGTAAAGCACGCCGATGCCAGTCGGACCGTACATTTTGTGCCCGGAAAAAGCATAGAAATCGGCATCAAGAGCCTGCACATCAACGCTGAGATGGGCTACTGCCTGCGCGCCATCGACAATCAAGTAACCGCCAACGTCATGGATGGCCTGCGCCAATGGGGCCAGCGCCACTTCCCCGCCGCCCACATTGGTCACTTGTGCCAGCGCCAGCAATTTGGTGCGCGGCGTGATCAATTGCGCCACCGCTTCAACATCGGTATCCCCAGTTGCGGTCACGGGCGCCACCACCAGTTTGGCTTGCAGGCGGTGGGACAACTGCTGCCAAGGCAAAAAGTTGCTATGGTGTTCGGCGCCGGAAATAAGAATTTCATCCCCAGGTTTCACCACTTGCGGGCCAAAGCTGCTCGCCACCAGATTCAGGCCATCGGTGGTGCTGCGTGTATAAATAATTTCACTGGGCTTGGCTGCATGAATAAAGCTTGCCACCTGCGCCCGTACCGCCTCGTAATGCGCCGTGGTTGCATACGCCAATTCGTACAAGCCGCGATGGACATTGGCATTGGCGTTAACATAGTAGTCTTGCAGCGCCGTCAGGACATCTTGCGGCTTTTGACTGGTTGCGGCACTATCCAGGTAAACCAGGTCTGGATGAGCAGCAAAAAAAGGAAATTTTTCACGCATCTGCCATCACCAAGGTTTCATCAATTTGTTTGAACAAGGCCTGCTTCAGTGCCGGGTCCGTAATTTCCAGTAATCCTGCCTCCAGGAAGCCGCGAATCACGAGCCGCTTGGCCAGCGATTCTGGCAAGCCGCGGCTCATGAGATAATACAACTGGGTTCGGTCCACTCGCGTCACCGACGCCGCGTGGCCTGCAGTCACATCGTTTTCATCGATCAGCAAAATCGGATTGGCATCGCCGCGGGCCTTACTGCCCAGCATCAGCACCCGATTTTCCTGCTGATTATCGCTGCCGCGTGCGCCTTTGATGATGTGGCCAATCCCGTTGAAAATCAAATGGGCCTTGCCGACAATCACCCCGCGCTGGTTGATATGCCCTTGCGTTTGCCGGCCGTTGTTGGTCATCGCGGTGGTGTACCCCACGTGCTGACTGCCACTAGCCAGCACGCCGACGTTGATGGTAGCCTGGCTGCCAGTGCCATTCAGATTCACCGTCAGTAAGCTGGCGCCACTGTTTTGCGCGAACCCAGCCACCGTCCAGTTGAGCTTGGCATGGTCAGCCAATTCGGCCGTCCGTTGCACAATCGCAGTATGGGCGGTGAAAGCGTCATAAGTCAGCCAATCGACCTCAGCGTTGGCCGCCAGCTCAAGCAAAACCCCCACGCCTAGCTGCTGGCCACTGGTCGCCCAGCGGTCTTGCAAGCGCACATGAGCGCCGGCCCCAACATGCAAAATCACCAGTGCACTCCCGGTTTGGGGCCCGGTGACCTGCACCGGCGCCTCAGCGTGATAACCCGCCGGAATGAACACCTCAGTCACCGGCGGCGCGCCGAGCCAAGCATCCACCGCCGACCGCACCGGCCAAGCGGCAGCCGTTTGACTCACGGTCACCGCTGAATCGGCTTGCACGCTGACCTGGTCAAAAGCATCCGGCGCCTGCTTCAAATAACGCGCCAAGGGAATCTTCGGCGTGTTCGGCAACGTTAGCTCAGTCATTACCCTCACCTGCCTTGAGGTGTTCGTAGCCGGTTTCTTCCAGCTGGTGGGCCAGCTCGGGGCCGCCGGTTTCAATGATTTGGCCATCCTTCATGACATGGACGACATCAGGCGTGATGTAATCCAGCAGCCGTTCGTAGTGGGTGATGATCAGGGACGCGAAGTCGGCGCCGCGCATTTGGTTGACCCCGTTGGCCACAATCCGCAAGGCATCAATATCAAGGCCGGAATCAATTTCATCCAACAGCGCCCAGTGCGGCTTGATCATCATCAGCTGCAGGATTTCGTTGCGCTTTTTTTCACCACCAGAAAAGCCCTGGTTCAAATAGCGATCTGCCATATCTTCTGGCATCTTCAGCACCGCCATCGTCTCATCTAACTGCTTGAGGTAAGCCATAATCGGAATCGGATCATCTTCCGGCCGCCGGGCATTGATCGCGGCGCGAATGAACTCCGCATTCGTCACCCCATTGATTTCCGCTGGGTACTGCATACCTAAAAAGAACCCCAGCCGCGCCCGCTCGTCCACCGGCAGGTCAACAATGCTTTGCCCATCGATCAGGATATCGCCTTGGGTCACCAAATACCGCGGATTGCCCATCAGCGTTTCCGCCAGGGTGGATTTACCATTCCCATTGGGGCCCATCAACGCGTGAATTTCACCACTGTTAATGGTGAGATTAACCCCGCGCAAAATTTCCGGATGCTCTGGTTCTGCTTTGACTTTGACGTGTAAATCACGAATCTCTAGTGTGCTCAACGGTTTACCTCCAAGAATACCAATTGTCTTTATTGTACGGCAGTTTGACCAACGAAAAAAGGCGCGGCTCACTGGCTGTAGATGGCCCGCAGCCCAGCCAAATCTGCCGGACTCAGCTTGGTGACATTGCGATCGGTTGGAAACATTACCGAATCCGGCGCAGTGCTGTGAGCTAGCCCCAAGGCATGCCCGAGTTCATGCACCGCTGTGGCCACGTTCAAGCGCGAACGATAAGCCAAGTTTAAGCGAGCACTGGCATGGTTAACGGTGGCCTGCTTGGCCCCGGTCCAGCGGGTGATTTGCGGCCCGCCTAAGCCTAGAATCACTGCTTCACCATTCGTTTGCCCCTTTTGATAACTGCTCAAGGTCACATGGTTGGTAAACCTGCCCGCCCTGCCCGGCGTCAGCTTGACGATGCCGGTTTGGTTATAGATATTAATGGCGGCTGTAAAAAGCTGCTGGACGGTGCGGTCGGTATGCGGCGCAAACGAATAAGTGTAGCGCGCTGCCAATTTCCCAGTCGGCACAATGGCTTCTTTTGGGGTAGCCGCGGTGCTCGCCGTGCTGGCCGATGAGGTTGACGACTCAGCTGGCGCCGTACTCGGGGCGACCTGGCGCGTTACCCAACTCACTGCCGCCCCAACCGCATCTGCCACTCGGGTATGCACGGCGGCCGGTAAACTAAAGTACAAGAAGGCACAACAAAGCAGCACGATCCATCCCCGGTGCTTTCGCATGTCGCCACCTCCCTGCTTGTCGTTTCATTCTAACGAAGAATGCCACCTCGGTAAAGCGGCATGCAAAAGAGGATGTGAGCAAGTCACATCCTCTGTAAGCAAACTATCGAATTTCAGTGCCAGTGGTAGGCTGGATTGGTTGGTTAAAAGCGACCTTCCTGCGTAGCCTGTTAGTTGCGCTCCGGGTGACCAACGCCGGAGTGGGTAGCTACGCGATGAGCATCGAAGCGAAAAAGCAGCTTCAATATTCACATCGCTAGGCTACCCATCCGGCTAAGAGCGGCCACCCTGCATAGCCTTTAGTTGCACTCCGGAAGGTCAACGCCAACGCAGCTAGCTACGCTCAAGGCCTCACCGCCCAAAATCGGCGGCAAGGCCTTGCGCTAGGCTACCTGGTTGGCTAGGTGCGACCTTCCTGCATAGCCTGTTAGTGATGCAGGCGTTTCGCGAACAGATCCCCGATAAACTGAATCAGGAACACCAGAATCAAGATGAAGATCATGGCGACCCAGGTGACGTCGTTTTGGAAGCGTTGGTAACCGACGGCAATGGCCAAGTTACCTAAGCCGCCGCCGCCAACCGCACCAGCCATGGCAGTGAGACCAATGACACTGATGATGGTCAAGACGCCGACGCGGATGAGCTCACTCAAGCCTTCACGCAGGTAAACGCGAAAGACAATGGCAGCTGGGGATAAGCCCATCGCTTCGGCTGCTTCAATCACGCCAGGGTCAATCGTCAGCAAAGCGTTTTGGACCTGCCGCGCGAAGAACGGCGTGGTGCCCAACACCAGTGGCACCAAGGCGGCGGTCGGGCCGATGCCGGTGCCCACAATCAGACGGGTAAACGGATTCAGCACCGCCAGCAAAATAATGAAAGGAATCGCCCGGAAGATGTTAACGATTTTGTCCAAAATCCAGTACACCGGACGGTTCGCCAGTAAGCCGTGATCATCGGTCAGCACCAAGAAAATGCCGATCAAAATCCCGAGGACACCAGCAATCAACGCCGTGAAGAAGGTCATGTACAGCGTTTGACCAATGGATTGGGTCACCCCACCATCACCGGTCCAAATCGGAATCACGTTAGGGAAGAGTTTTTCGATAATGTTCATGCTTGCTCTCCTTCCTGATTGGCGCTCAGATGCTGAACGGTGACGTCACTTTGCTGCAGATAATCGAAGGCCCGGTCAAGGTCCGCCTGCGTCCCACTCAGCACCACCAACAGATTACCAAAAGGGGTGCCTTGTAGGATTTGGATGTCCCCAAACAAGATGTTGGCGGTCACGTTGTACGTTTTAAACAAGGTCGCCACCAGCGGCTGATCGGTCGAGGCGCCGACATAAGTCAGGCGCACCAGTTGATCTGGCGCCTGCAAGTCGCGCACTGCCGGTTGCTTGCGCACAGCCGCGATGGCACTTTCAATTTGAATGGTCGTATCGATAAAGTCCTTGGTTAGCTGTTCATGCGGCTGCGCAAAAATCTGGAGCAAAGTCCCCCGTTCAATGATGCGGCCTTCATCCATCACCGCGACTTTGTTACAGATCTGCTTGACGGCTTCCATTTCGTGGGTAATGAGCACAATGGTCAACCCCAACTTCTGGTTCAAATGTGCCAGCAAGTCGAGAATGGAAGAGGTAGTTTTGGGATCCAGCGCGGAAGTCGCTTCGTCGGAAATCAGAATTTCTGGATCTGAGGCTAACGCCCGGGCAATCCCCACGCGCTGCTTTTGGCCCCCAGACAGTTCATTCGGATAAGCGGTCGCTCGGTCCGCCAGCCCGACCAATTCCAGCAGGTCGCTGACTTTCTGGTTGATTTCGCTTTTTTTGATTTTCCGCCAAATCTTCTTACCATCAGCCGTCGTTTCGGTGACCTTCGTGCCTTTCAGCGGAAAGGCCACGTTGTCGGCAATGGTGCGTGAATTCATCAAGTTGAAGTGCTGGAAAATCATGCCGATGCGGCGGCGCTCCTGTCGCAGCTTGGCGGCATCCAGCTTCAGCATATCCTGCCCCAGCACCGACACCGTGCCGCTGGTGGGCCGCTGCAACAAATTAATGGTGCGCACCAACGTTGACTTCCCAGCCCCTGAGTACCCGACAATCCCGTAGATATCGCCGCGTTCAACTGTCAGATCGACATGATCGACGGCGTGCACGCTGCGTGTTTTCTCTTTGAATTCGACATCCACTTGCTTCAATGTGATTAACGGCTCTGCCATACTTTACCTCATTTCTCGACGAACGCGGTGCAACTGGTTACCAAGCTGGAATAACGGCCCCTTTGTAGTACTTCTTCAGCAGCTTAGCAGTGCGCTTCGTTTCATACGCTTTAACAATCTTCTGGTAAGTCTTGTTCTTCTTATCAGCTGCGGACTTAGCAGCGATAATGTTGATCCAAGGCTTGGACTTGGCACTGAGCTTTTCCACCGAAATGGCATCGGCAGGCTTGAGGTTAGCGGCAACGGCGATATCGTTGTTGACGATGGCCGCATCCACATCATTCAAGCTCCGCGCGGTTTGCGCGGAGTCCAGTTCCGTAATCTTCAGGTCCAACTTGTTTTCGGTGATGTCGTGAATGGTTGGCGTGGCGACGTCCTTGACTTTGATAATACCATTAGCCGCCAACAGGTCCAGGGCCCGGCCTTCGTTGGAGACATCGTTTGGCACAGACACGGTGTCGCCCTTCTTCAGGTCTTTCAGTGACTTGATCTTGTTGGAGAAGGCACGCATTGGGCCGATGTAGGTGTTACCAATCGCGGTCAGCTTTTCGTTGTGCTTCTTGTTCCAAGTGTTCAAAAAGTCGTTATGCTGGAAGGAATTCAACTGAATATCGCCATCTTGCAAGGCTTGGTTCGGCGTGTTGTATTCGGTGAATTGAACCAGTTTGATTTTGACGTCTTCTTTGGCCAGGCGTTTTTGGATATCCTTCCAAATTTCAACGTCGGTACTCATGATCCCGACTTTGACCGTCTTTGGGGTTTGGGTCGTTGACTTGTTGCTGCCACATGCAGCTAAAGCGAGCACTGGCAAGGCCAAGGCCGCCGTTAAGGCCAGTTTCTTGAACAATTTCATTTTCTATTCCTCCAATTTTTTGAGCGAAACAAAAAGTCCGCTCCTAACAACTTGTTAGAAGCGGACTGACCGCGGTACCATTCTAATTCACTAGTCAAAAAGACTAGCCTCACTAACGGGCTATCACCCGCGTGCAAGATAATGGTTGCCACCCATTGCCGCCTTGCCAGTGCACTGGTTCGGGACACCGATCCGTGAGCCATTCTCGGCCTCGCGCGCTACCCTGCTCTCAGCAGTTGCAGGTTTTCTGTACAGTCTAGCGTGGCTTCTCTCTCACATCGTTCGTTTGCTCTTTAGAATAACTAGAGTTTACTGAGTTCGCTTGGCAGTGTCAACCTTAAAATTAAAAATATCTGAGAAATATTTTCATCCCTGCGAATTCTCTGTCAGCCAAGTGCGCTGAATCAACGTTTCAATCTGATCGGCAGCCGCCGTAAAGGCATCGGCGCGGGCTGCGCCTAGTACCTGCGCAGGGTCAGCCAACGGCCAGTGCAAAGCGCGCGTCGTTGGCGGCAGCACTGGACAGTGATCCCTAGCGTCCCCGCAAAGGGTTACCACCACATCACTGCCGTTTAAATAGGCCATATCGATTGGCTTGGCCTGCGCGTGAGACCAATCAATGCCGCGTTTGGCCAACTCCTCGACCGTCATGGTATCCGCGGCGGTCGGCTGCACGCCGGCGCTTTGCACGCGCCAGCCGGGCAGCAGCTGTTGGGTGAGCGCCTCCGCGAGTTGGCTGCGGCACGCATTGCCCGTGTATAAGAAGTACACCTGCATGGCAAGCCCTCCTTGGGTTTAAGCCTTCAGCGTGACCACCCAGTTGGCGCTGTGCGCCGCTTCATCCAGCAAGCTCGGATCATCAATGGCCGCTTCATTGACTGTGACCACAGTGCCACTCACTGGTGCGTCCAGATCGAGCACGGTTTTCTCGGCTTCCACATTCATGAAGGCGCGGCCGACAGTGAGCCGGGTGCCGATTTTCGGTAACGCCACAAACTTGATTTTGCCCATCGTCTGCTGGGCATCAGCGGTTAAGCCCAACGTGATGGTGTCTTGGTGCTTTTCTTGCCAAAAATTTGCCGTCATGATGACGCCTCCTTGCTTAACGATCGAATTCCTCTCCCTCTTGGCTAAACATGTAACTCTGGTGGTGATAGCGCATGGAGAGGATCATGCCCACGGACAACATATCCGCCAGTAAGAACGAACCCCCTTGTGAGATGAAAGGCAGCGGAATCCCAGTCAATGGCAGTAGCCCGATGTTCATCCCGATGTTTTCAAAAATGTGGAACACAAACATCATGATGACCCCAGTGGAGATGTAAGCATAAAACTCGTTTTGGGTATCGAAAGTAACCCGAATCATTTGGTAGATTAACAGGAAATAAAGCAGAATCACCGCGGCACAGCCGATAAACCCAAACGCCTCGCCAATCGTAGAAAACGCCATGTCGGATTCTCGCACTGGCACCGTGACCTTCAAGTTGTTGAAGCCGCGGCCGTACATTTGGCCAGAACCAATCGCCTTCATGGATTGCCATAACTGATACGAACTGGTGCTCGTGGCCCCACTAGGATCAAGCCAGGAGTCGATGCGCTTGAACTGATACGCTGCAAAGCCCAAGTGTTCCAAAATCCGGCGGCCCCAAGGTTGCACCACCAAGACGATGGCGGTTGAGCCGATGGCCCCAGCCCCGATGCCAATTGGGGCGATGATTTTTCAGGTAATCCCGGATACCAGCACCACCCCGGCAAAAATCGCCAGGAACACCAGCATCGTCCCGAAGTCGTTTTGCAACTTTAACAGCACCAGCACTGGCAGCGTCCACAGCAACATTTCACCAATCAGCCGCCAATCATTGGCCGTGCTGTGCTGATACTTGGTATTGTGATTGGTCACCACTCGGCCCAGCATCAAAATATAGGCCGGTTTCATCACTTCCGAAGGTTGGAAGGTGAACGAGCCAAACCCTAACCAGCTCTTGGCGCCAGTATGGACAAACACTGACCGGTCGTAGGCCACCAGCACCAAAATCAGTAGAAATATCCCGAGTCCGTACAAAATCGGCGCCACGCGCCACAGCTGCTCGGCATCGAATTGCATCACGAAAAAAATGCCAATGCCGCCAATTACATACCACAAAGCCTGCATAATCAAGGCCCGGGTGGTACTGGTCGAGGACGTATCATGCGAAACGGCCATGTAAATTGCTGCCATCCCAATCAACGCCAGCAGCATCACCGACAGGATAATCCCGTAGTCGATGCGGTCTTCACTTTTGCGGCGCGTTGAAACTGCCTTTGCCATGCCGTCACTCCTTTCCCTGCCTCACGCCCCAGCGCTAGCTGGTAGAAAGCGGGCTGAGTCTACTGGCTCAACCCGCTGACGTGGTCCTGCTCGCTAGGCGCGATGCAGGTGGTATTCACTCAATAGATAATTCTCAGCATCGGCCAAATTCTTAAACCGGTTGCCTTGCATGCTACCAGCCACGAAGCCCTGAAAATGCTTACCGTCTGCTTCCGGTTCAATGTAGCCGATTTCGACTTTACCCACTGTCAGCACTGAAACCGTGTGGCCGTTGCGGGTCACTTCTTCCTGGTTGACGGTGATTTTTTGTTCTTTTGCCATGAAAACTCCTTTGTTTTAACGGTGAAAATCAAACTGTGCACTTTCCGCCAGATTCTTATGCGGATCCGGATTGCGCCGCACGGTAAAGAAATCTGGGACCGGATCCAAGCCGCCGCGGATAAACGGATTGCACCGAATAATCCGGGCAATCCCCATAATCAGCCCTTTGATCACGCCATGTTTGGCTAAGGCCTGAATCATGTACGTCGAACAGGTCGGATAATACCGACAACTCGCCGGTAGCAAAGGAGAAATGAAGCGCTGATAGAATTTCACTAGCGCCATCGCCAGTTTGCGCACTACCTTCACCTCTACTTCAGAAAGTCAAAAATATGCTGCCAGGTACTGGGGGCAAACACCTTGAACGGACTACCACCATTGATGGCATAGCCCACCATCGCGCCAATCACCAGCGCCAGCACAATGAGCAAAAAGCCGATCAATAGTTTTCGCAAAACGCTTTTAGCATAAGCTGAACGCATGATCGACCTCCTCATCAATATTGTTTGTGATGCGCAATGTTATCCAGCAATACGCCAGTGCCAAGGGCCACCGCGTCCAGCGGATCATCAGCCAGCAGCACCGGTACTCGCAACTCGTTGGCAAAGAGATGGTTGATGCCATTCAGCAGCGCCCCACCACCAGTCAGCATGACGCCGCGATCAATGATGTCGGCAGACAGCTCAGGCGGGGTCTTCTCCAGCACTTCCTTGGCAGCGGCCACGATTTGGATCATCGTGTCGTGCAAGGCTTCTTGGACTTCGACTGAGGTGACTTCCACCTCACGTGGCAAGCCGGTGGCGATATCACGGCCGCGGACTTCCATCTTCTTTTCGGGATCGGCTTCGTAAACCGCGCCGATTTGAATTTTCAGCTGTTCAGCGGTGTGTTCCCCAATCAGCAGCTTGTGCTTGTTCTTGACGTAAGCCGCAATCGCGGCGTCCATCTTATCGCCAGCTAGCCGCAAGCTGCGGCTGGTGACGATTTCGCCCATCGACAGCACGGCCACGTCTGAGGTCCCGCCACCAATATCAATGACCATGTTGCCCTGTGGCTGGAAGATATCAAGCCCGGCGCCGACTGCGGCGACTTTGGGCTCGAATTCCAGATAGACCTTACCGCCGCCAGACTTTTCGGCCGCCTGAATAATGGCCTTTTGTTCAATCGAGGTGATGTTAGTTGGGGCACAGATCAAAATGTTCGGCTTGGACATGAAGCCCTTGACGTTCAACTTGTTGATGAAGTACTCCAGCATCGCTTCGGTGATATCAAAGTCCGCAATCACCCCGTCTTTCAGAGGCCGAATGGACTTGATGTTACCTGGCGTGCGGCCAACCA
Organism: Lacticaseibacillus suilingensis; assembly: GCF_016861845.1. Lineage (GTDB taxonomy): Bacteria > Bacillota > Bacilli > Lactobacillales > Lactobacillaceae > Lacticaseibacillus > Lacticaseibacillus suilingensis. The sequence continues at coordinate 38,883 of NZ_BOLV01000013.1, read as the reverse complement.
TTTTGTAGGCTTCTGTCCCCACGGCCAAAACCTTGCCAGTGTGCGTATCAATGGCGACAACGGAAGGCTCATTCAGCACAATGCCTTTACCCTTCACATTGATCAGAACGTTCGCCGTTCCCAGATCGATCCCAATATCTTTTGCCATGAATTTCTCTCCTCATTTCAGTCCTAACTGATGATTATACCACAGGCGGCGCGCCGCCGAACCGGCCCGAAGGCGGACTAGCGAATCAGGTACTGCAAGCTACCAGCCGCAGTAATCAACGACAGGAAAAATTCACTGACGTTGTAGCCGATGGCAATGGCCAAAAAAATCATCAGCAGCTGGCTTTCTCGCTCGTGGCCGGCCTTGAGCAATTTATCAAATCGCAGCGCAAAAAGCAGCCGAAAGGTGATCATGATAAATACAAAATGTGATACCAGCGTCAAGGCGCCGGTAATGCCCAAATCAGTCGCCATAGTGGCCTCCGTTTCCGTATGCAGTCTAAATTATACCGATTTTTTCAAACAAGTGCGACTGTGTTTACTGAAATTAATAGTTTTCTAACCACGCTGGCTTCAGTCGGTCGTGGGTTTCGGCGGTGGTGACTCCGCTTGGGACGCGCGGCCTGCTGTGCGGCCGGTCGGAGCCAAAGGTCGGTCTCCGACCTAGTTTAGAAGCCGCAGTCGCTACGCTCTCTTGCGTCTTCTAAACTGCCGCGATGAGGACTGGTCAGCCTGCCAAATGCGCAGTCTGACTAGTCCTCATCGTTTCACTGCTGGCCTCACGCCCCAAGCTCCGTCCCCACCACCGAAACCCACTGGATAACAGTAAACGTAGAAAATAGAACCGTAAACATATGACAACATAGTTTTTCCGGTAAAGGTTTACACCCCCTAGTCAGTCAAGTACTGAAACCTCAACAAAAGGTTTCGGTTTGGCCGTATCAGAAGTGCCTGACAATGAAATAGCTGTAAAAGAAAGCAAGTCGCCATACCCTCTGCGGAGAAAGCGTCACCTGTAGTACGCTACTGTTATGAAGCGGGTTGCGGTGGTGGCGGGCGGAGCTTGGCGGGGGTCTGGCAGTGAAACGATTAGCGACAGGCAGACCGGCGCGGTTTTTGCGCAGGGCTGCCCAGAGCTAATCGCGGCAAAGTTGAAGACAGCAGCGAGCGCAGCGAGGCTGGCTTTAACTTTAGGTTCGAGACCGGTTTTCGGCTCGAACCGGCCGCACAGCCAGCACCCCCGCCAAGCGGAGCCCACCGCCGCCGCAACCCGCGGCTCCGCCTACCACAACCACAGAATACAAAAACAGCACCGCCAGAAGCGATGCTGAATTGATGGTCTGATTAACCGCCCAGGCCGCTCTTGCGGACGTGGATTCGGTTGATGGCGCGCTGCAAGGCCACTTGGGCCCGTTGCAGTTCGTCTTGATCCCGATGGCTCTTGGCATCTTCGATGCGGCGTTCGGCGCGCTTGCGCGCAGCCTCCGCCCGCGTCAAATCGATATCGCGAGCCCGTTCGGCAGAGTCGGCGACAATCGAACAAACATTGTTCGACATCTCCATGAAGCCACCGTTCACGGCAATCATGTTTTCATGGCCGGGGCTGTCAACGCGGCGAACGCGCACTTCCCCGATCACAAGTGGTGCAACAACCGGTTCATGATTAGCCATGATCCCCATATCGCCGGTGGTGGTTTTCACCACCACCAGGCTGGCATGGTGATCATAAACCAAACCATCCGGTGTCACGATGTTAACAGTCAGGACATTTTGTTCTGCCACGATAACCCCTCCCTTCTGCGGCGTTAATTAGCCGCTGCCTGGGTTGGTTGGTCATCGCTAGCCGCATCATCGGCTGGGGCAAAGCCCATCTTCTTGGCTTTTTCCGCCACTTCTTCAATCCGCCCAACGGCCCGGAAAGCATCTTCTGGATACTCATCCATCTTACCATCGAGAATCATCTTGAAGCCCTTGACGGTTTCTTCAACTGGCACATACGAGCCGGGTTGGCCGGTAAAGCGTTCCGCCACGTTGAAGTTTTGCGACAAGAAGAACTGAATCCGCCGCGCACGCGCAACGGTGACCTTTTCGTCGTCAGACAATTCATCCATCCCTAAGATGGAGATAATGTCTTGGAGTTCACGGTACCGCTGGAGCACTTGCTGCACGCGAGTGGCAACTTCGTAGTGTTCTTTACCAACAATTTCTGGCGTTAAGGCACTGGAAGAAGATTCCAGCGGATCAACCGCCGGGTAAATCCCTTGCTGGGTCAGACTACGTTCCAGGTTAGTGGTCGCGTCCAAGTGCGCAAAGGTCGTCGCCGGCGCCGGGTCAGTGTAGTCATCAGCAGGCACGTAAACGGCCTGAATCGAGGTGACTGACCCTTTCTTGGTCGAGGTAATCCGTTCCTGCAACTGGCCCATTTCCGTGGCCAGCGTTGGCTGATAACCAACGGCTGACGGAATCCGGCCCAGCAGCGCAGAAACTTCAGACCCGGCCTGAGTGAACCGGAAGATATTGTCGATAAAGAGCAGCACGTCTTGACCTTCGACATCACGGAAGTATTCCGCGATTGTCAGCCCAGTCAGGGCCACCCGCATCCGGGCACCAGGCGGCTCGTTCATCTGACCAAACACCATGGCGGTATTCTTCAGCACGCCGCTTTCCTTCATTTCGAAGTAAAGGTCATTACCTTCACGGGTCCGTTCGCCGACCCCGGTGAAGACTGAAATACCGCCATGTTCTTCGGCAATGTTGTGAATCAATTCCTGGATCAAAACGGTTTTGCCGACCCCGGCACCACCGAACAACCCAACTTTCCCCCCACGCAAGTAAGGTTCGAGCAGGTCGATCACTTTGATCCCTGTTTCAAGGATTTCTGAACTGGTATTCAGATCCTCGAACTTTGGCGCATCCCGGTGGATGCTGTCGCGCCGGTGGTCTGGGCCAAATTCTTCACCGTCGTCGATTGGATCACCCAAAACGTTGAACACACGACCCAATGTATCCTTACCGACAGGCACCGAGATTGAACCGCCAGTATCTTTGACGGTCATGCCTCGCTGTAAGCCATCGGTCGAATCCATCGCGATCGTCCGCAGCACGCCATCGCCAAGTTCAACGGTGACTTCAAGGACCAAATCCTTGCCTTCATCGCGCTTAACGATTAATGCGTTGTTAATTTCAGGTAGATCTGCGTCGAGTGCAAACTCGACATCGACAACAGGGCCGATCACTTGCACGATTTTACCAGTCGCATTACTCAATGAAATCGTCCTCCCTGTTGATTACTACTCAAGTGCATTGGCCCCACCGACGATTTCGGTGATTTCCGTGGTAATGGCCGACTGCCGTGCCCGGTTGTAAGTCGTCGATAACTTGGAAATCAAATCGTTGGCATTGTCTGTGGCACTCTTCATGGCAGTGGTTGAAGCGGCATGCTCAGCAGTTTTGGCGTCCATAATGGCGCCAAAAATCAAGCTTTCCGCGTACTGAGGCAAAATCGCTTCCAGCACTGCGTCCGGATCAGGTTCCGTGATATATTCGATCGGTGTGTCTGCAACTTCACTGGCATCAAGGTCAGAGATAGGCAGCATTTTTTCAGCGCGGAACGCTGACGTCAATGAGTTGACATGGTGGTTGTAGCACACATACAGCTCATCGAACACCTCGTTATCGAACATCGTCACCGCGGTTTTCACGATTTCTCGCACCTCGTTAAAGGTCGGGACATCCGACACACCGCGATATTCATAAGCCAGATTAACGCCGCGATTTTTGAAGAAATCAGCGCCGACTCCGCCGACGGCCATCACGACGTAATCTGCGTCGTTTTGGTGGTCTTGGGTGATCATTTGCATCATGGCCTTCAAAATCGTGCTGTTGTACGCGCCCACCAAGCCGCGGTCAGAGGTAATGACCAGATAACCGGTTTTCTTGACGGGACGTTGTTGCAGCAGTGATGCCACTTCAAGGTGTTGCTTGCTGGCATCAGCATTAGTCAACTCTTCAGTTTCCTGGCGTTCCAACTCAAGCAGCTGAGCCGCGGCTAGGTGCGTCACGATTTGCCGCACCCGATCGGCGTACAGTTGGTATTGCCCGGAACGTTTTTCAATCTGGCTCAATTTGGCGCCGGAGACCATTTGCATGGCCTGCGTGATCTGACCCGTTTTCTTGGTCGAGTTGATCTGGCGCTTGATATCCATCAATGATTCAGCCATGCGGCACCTCCTTATTTAGCGGCGCTGCCGGTGAACCCATCAGCAAAACCCTTGATGAGTGCATCGAGCTTATCAGTGTCTGGCAGTTGGCCAGTCTCACGAATCGTCTTCAGCAAGTCAGCGCCATTGCTTTCCGCATAGTCGAACAGGCCTTGCTGGAAGGATTCGATGTCATCCACCGCAATCGCATCCAAGAACCCGTGGGTCAAAGCGTAAAGAATGAGGACCTGCTTTTCAACGGCCAGTGGCTTGTGCACCGGCTGCTTCAAGACTTCAACGGTCCGGCGGCCGCGGTTCAGCTTGGCCTGCGTGGCCGCATCCAAATCAGAGCCGAATTGCGTGAAGGCTTCCAGTTCCCGGAATGACGCCAGGTCCAACCGCAGCGTGCCGGCCACTTTCTTCATGGCCTTGATCTGCGCGTCCCCACCGACTCGAGAAACCGAAGCCCCAGCATCGATCGCTGGGCGGGTCCCAGAATAGAACAGGTCGCTTTGCAGGAAAATCTGACCATCCGTGATGGAAATCACGTTGGTCGGGATGTAAGCGGAGATATCCCCGGCTTGAGTTTCGATGATCGGCAAAGCCGTCATGGAACCGCCGCCCAGCTTGTCAGAGAGCTTAGCCGCCCGTTCCAACAAACGGGAGTGGGTGTAGAAAATATCCCCAGGATAAGCTTCACGCCCTGGCGCGCGCCGCAGCAGCAAGGACAATTCACGATAAGCGGTGGCTTGTTTGGACAGATCATCATAAATGATCAAAACATGCTTGCCGTTATACATGAACTCTTCACCCATCGCTGCGCCGGCGTAAGGAGCGATGTACAGCATTGGGGCTGGTTCAGAAGGACCCGCCGTCAACACGATGGTGTAATCCATCGCGCCGTACTTTTTCAAGGTTTCAACCTGGGTGCGGACGGTTGATTCCTTCTGGCCAATCGCCACGTACACACAGATCATATCTTGGTCTTTTTGGTTGATGATGGTATCAATCGCAATCGAGGTTTTCCCGGTTTTACGATCCCCAATGATCAACTCACGCTGGCCCCGGCCAATCGGGACCAAAGCGTCAACCGCTTTGAGCCCGGTTTGCAAAGGTTCAGTGACCGACTGACGTTGCATGACGCCAGGCGCTTTGACTTCGATTGGCCGCGTGTCCGTGGTTTCAATCGGGCCATTACCATCAACGGGTTGCCCTAAGGCATTGACAACGCGACCGATCATGTTTTCGCCGACCGGCACTTCCATGATGCGACCGGTCCGCTTAACGGTGTCGCCTTCACGAATGTCATCGAAGGCCCCAAGAATAATGATACCAACATCATTACTTTCGAGGTTTTGGGCCATCCCGTATGAGCCATTGCTGAACTGCAGCAATTCGCTCGCCATTGCATTTTTAAGACCGGTCGCGCGGGCGATCCCGTCACCAACGTAGGTCACGGTACCGACTTCATCAACGTTCAGGTCATCTTTGTAATTCTCAAGTTGCTTCTTGATCAGAGAACTAATTTCCTCTGTCTTGGTGCTCATCCGGTTCACCTCGTTTCGCTAATTACTAAGCAGCGTTGCCCGAAGCTTGGCCAGCCGGGTAGCGACGGTGCCGTCAATGACAACATCATCAGCCACCACTTTAACGCCGCCAACGATACTTTGATCGATGATCGGCGTTACTTCTACGGCTTGCGCGTTTAACTTCGTAGCAATGGCTTGTTTAATCGCCTGAAGCTGCGTATCCGACATCGCCACAGCAGTCGTCACGACCGCTTTCACAATGCCATTAGCAACATCGTAGCGCGCTTCGAAATCATCGAAGACCGCTGCGAGGCCACCTAAACGACCATTGGCTTGCACAATCCCCACCAACTGCGTGACCAAATCAGACCGTGATTGTAGCAAAATGCTAAGCAATTGGTCCTTGTCGGCAGCAGTGAGATTTTTGCTAGTCAAAGCCGAAAGCAGCTCAGGGGTTTGTTTCAGTACTGCCTGCAGCTCATTGACTTCTTCATGCACCGCTTGGAGTTGGTCTTGTTCTTGGGCAACCTCGAACAACGCCTTCCCGTAGCGTGGTGCGGCATCGCGATCAGTGACTGCCATTGGCGTCACCTAACTCACTGATGTATTGATCAATCAATGTTTGCTGTGCGGCTGGGTCAAGTTCCTTCGCAATCAGCTTTTCAGCGATGGCCAAAGATAAGGAAGCAACGTCTTTTTGGGCCGCATTCAAAGCGTCTTGCCGCTGTTGGGCAATATCCTTGTCTGCATTGGCCTTCAACTTCGTGACTTCTGCCTGCGCATTAGCCACCAGCTGCTGACGCTGTGCTTCGCCATTTTCCTTCGCCTGCGAGACGATTTTAACGGCGTCTTCCTTGGAACTCTTCAGTTCTGCTTCGCGCTGGGCCGCCATCTTCTGGGCGTCCTGGCGTGTTTGGTCAGCATAATCCAGATCGCTATCGATCTTATCCTGACGTTCGGCCATGATCTTGGTCACTGGCTTCCAAGCAAAAGTCCCAACCAGTACTAATAAAACAGCGAAAGCGGCGAGTAGAAAGAGCGTATCACCAAAAGTTGCCATGTGAATCATTCCCCTTTCTTAATTTGCCGCTGGGCGAACTACTTCAAAACAAGCATGAACGCAACAACGATAGCCATGATCGGCACGGCTTCGATCAGCCCAACACCGATAAACATGGTGGAACGCAGGTTGCCGGTTGCTTCTGGCTGACGAGCCATCCCTTCAAGGGCCTTGGAAATAACCTTACCGTTACCATATGAAGCCGCGAAAGCAGCGATGCCTGCGGCGATAGATGCAGCGAGATATTGCATGATTTATCCTCCTAATGATTAATCAGAAATAACCTTTTCAGACGTGTAGACCGTTGATAAGGTAACAAAAATGTACGCTTGAATCGTACCAATGAAGACTGAGAACCCTTGCCAAATCACTTCGATCGCGAAGCCACCAATGAAGGATACCCCACCGAGCAGCCCGTGCCCCGAAAAGGCGAGCTGGCGGATCAGTAGCAGTAACACTTCACCGGCGTAAATGTTCCCGTAAAGTCGTAATGCTAAGGTGACAAAGTTAGTGATGTTTTCAATCAAGTTGATGGGGAGCAGAAAAGCGACTGGCGAAACGTACTCACGCAGATAACCTTTGGTGCCGTTAAAGACGACCCCAAAGAAATGTGAAAGCACCAGCACCATCATCGCCAAACTTAACGTGATGATGGGATCAGCAGTACTCGACCGCAGCCAAGTTTTGCCACCAACATCGAGTTGAAGGAACAGCCCTAGTTGGTTGTTCACCCAAACGAATAGGAACAAAACAAAGGCAAACAGACCAAAACGATTGCCTTCCTTCCCTGGCATCGCTTGTTTGACGATGCCATTGGTGAAGTCAATCAGATATTCGAGCACGTTCTGCCGACCATTCGGACGCAGCGTTGGTTTGCGAGCAAGCCAAAACACCAACGCAAAAATCAGAATGCAAGAGATCAAAATCGCCAAATCATTCGCTAAGTTAAACCGCAGACCCATAAAACTAACCACGGGATAGCTTTCGTTCACAGAATTCACCTCCTTAAGTCGACTCCGTCCACGCAAGCCTATGTACGGGCGTTAATCGCGGGGCATGCGCATGCGCAAGCGCAGTCAAAATTGCGGATTTCCGGATACTCATCCTTCAAAACACACTCAATACTCTATCACCTTTTGCATGAAAAAACAAAGCACGCCGGTTGATTTTCATCACTTTTTGCAAACCCTTTTCATTACGATTTTCACACAGAAAGCGGCTTCATGGTTAAACTTGGCCAACCCGGTTGAAAATGTCAGTCAAATTGAAAACAAGGCAACCGCTTAAAATGCTGTTTTTCTGTAAATGTCCGGGACGACCTGAACGAAAAACTGAGTCGGTGCTAGCTTTCATGCGCAGCGGCGGTAGGCTACTTGCATCATAGCCGAACAAAGCGCCTTGGCACAAGCCAAGACGCTTTGTAAGCAGTGTGATTAAAGTCACATTGTCTGGGTATTTGGGTTGAACGGCGAGTGGTTGCCGATAACTGCACAGCCTTTAGTTGCGCTCCACGGGGCAACGGATGAGCGTCTAGCTACGCTCATCACCTCGAAGCCGAAGTACGGCTTCAATGTGTTGAGCTAGGCTAGCCGTCATCCTAAATTCGCCCCGCTCCGCAGCCTGCTTAGTTGCGCTCCGGGCGACCAACGCCGGAATGTCTAGCTACGCGCCACGCCTCGCCGGCAAAAACCGCCGGCAATGCGTGGCGCTAGGCTAGCCATCCGGCTAAATGCGGTCGTCCTCCGCAGCCTGCTTTATAGTTGCGCTCCGGGCGGCAACGGGCGAGCGATTAGCTACGCTCATAACCTCACGGGCAAAAGGCGCCGGCAGGGCTATGAGCTAGGCTACTCGTCACGCTAAGCCCGCCGACCTTCGCAGCCTTTCTTACTTCGTGCCGAACAGGCGGTCGCCGGCGTCGCCGAGACCTGGGACGATGTAACCATTTTCGTTCAAATGATCATCCAAGGCTGCCGCATAAATGTCGACATCTGGGTTTTCCTGTTGAACCACTTTGACGCCTTCTGGTGCGGCCACCAGGACCACGAGGCGAATTGAGGTCGCGCCACGCTTCTTCAGCGCTTCGATGGCCATGTTGGCGGAGCCGCCAGTGGCCAACATGGGATCAACAATCACCATGTCGCGCTGATCGATATCCGCTGGCATTTTGACAAAGTATTCATGCGGCTTCAGCGTTTTTTCGTCGCGGTACATGCCGACGTGGCCGACCTTTGCCGCTGGAATCAGACGCAAAACGCCGTCAACCATGCCCAAGCCTGCGCGCAGAATTGGCACAACGACCAGCTTTTTGCCGGCCAGTTCTTTTTGAACTGTCTTGCCCATTGGCGTTTCGATTTCAACATCACGCAATGGTAAGTCACGCGTGATTTCATAAACCATCAACTCGGCGATTTCGTTGGCAATTTCCCGGAACTCTTTAGTCCCAGCATTCTTGTCTCGAATCAAGGTTAACTTGTGCTGAATCAGTGGGTGGTTCAAAACCGTAAATTTGCCCATGCAGAAAGGTCCTCCTTTAAATGTGGCGCAAGCTTACAAAAATCGCGACTACGAAAGCAGTCGCGATTACAGCATTGTTTACTTGCTATCCGGCATCATGCCGTAACCTTTCCTATGATAAAGGATGACGCCCGGTCAGTGCAAGAGCAGATTGGCGAATCTCATCAAGTTTTTCTTGATCATCGCGGTAAGTCAAAGCGGCGGTAATCAGATGTGCCACTTCCTTGCAATCTTCCTCGTTAAAACCGCGGGTGGTAATCGCCGCGGTCCCTACGCGCAGACCGGAAGTCTTGAACGGTCCGTTTTGCTCGCCAGGAATCTGGTTTTTGTTGGCGGTGATCATCACCGAGTCCAGCAGGTCTTGGACATCGCGGCCAGTCAAGCCATAGCCAGTGACATCAAGTAGCACCATGTGGTTGTCAGAGCCGCCGGAAATCATCTTCAACTTCGGGTCTTCTGCAAAGCCTTCGCACATCGCTTGCATGTTCTTGACGATTTGAGCCGCATAGTTCTTGAAGTCTGGCTGCATCGCTTCGCCCAGGGCAACGGCCTTAGCGGCAATCACATGATCCAGTGGGCCCCCTTGAATACCTGGGAACAAGGCGGAGTTGATGGCCTTGCCGTATTCCTTTTTAGCCAAAATCATGCCGCCACGCGGGCCGCGCAACGTCTTATGCGTCGTGGTGGTGACCACATCGGCATAAGGCACTGGATTCATGTGTACACCGCCAGCAACCAAGCCGGCAATGTGCGCCATGTCGACCATCAAAAAGGCCCCCACGTGATCAGCGATGTCGCGGAACTGCTTGAAGTCGATGGCCCGGCTGTAAGCACTGGCCCCAGCGACAATCAGCTTCGGATGCACGGCCTCGGCCTGTTCCAAGATCTTGGCATAGTCCAGCAACCCGGTTTCCGGATCAAGGCCATAATGATAGAAATGATACGTTTGGCCAGAGAAGCTCACGGGACTACCATGCGTCAAGTGGCCGCCATCGGTCAGATCCATGGCCAACACCTTGTCCCCATCTTTGAGGAAGGCGCGGTAAGTGGCCATGTTCGCCTGCGAGCCTGAGTGCGGCTGCACATTGGCAAACTCGGCGCCAAACAATTCCTTCGCCCGGTCAATGGCAATCTGCTCGATTTCATCGATGAACTGATTACCACCGTAATACCGGTGCTTCGGGTAGCCTTCTGAGTATTTGTTGGTCAAAACGCTGCCTTGTGCGGCCCGCACCGCCGGACTGACGATGTTCTCTGAGGCAATCAATTCGATATTGTGCTGCTGCCGTTTCTCTTCATTCTCGATTGCAGTGAACACTGCAGGGTCATACGCTTTAAAGTCCATGTGCCTACCTCCGTGAGTTGCCACAACTCAGCATTTTTTCAGAAAATAAACGCAAAAGCCAGTCTTGCCCGAAACCAACAAAAAAAGAGCTGCCAGTTTCACAGCTCTCATTATAACAATCAAATCACTGAGTGTCGCGGTCAAAGTGGGTATTCCCTGCCGACTTGTTCAGGCGATTCATGTAGGCTGCCCCTAACCCAGTGGGTGAAAAGGCCTCCGCTAAAATCAGTTTGACGGTGGGATGCAGGTCAAACCAGCGCAGCCCCGCAAACAGATTATGGGTGGCGGAGGTTAAATCTTCCCCCAGCGAATACGTCGGCACTGCCGCTGGCACCTGCGTCAGCAGCTCATCGGTGGCCAGCACGCCGTACGGAGCTGATTGCTTAACCGCCCACTGCAGCGCCAGCGGCCAGTCTGCCGGATGATCCACAATCACCACCTGGGCATTGGGGGCGTAATGCTTATACTTCATCCCCGGCGCTTTCGGCGTTTCATTAGCCCCAACTTTATGCTGATCCGTTTGCACCGGACCAATGATGGGCTCGAGTTGGGCTGCGGTGATTTCACCGGGCCGCAAAATCGCTGGTGGGTTGGCGGTCATATCAATCACCGTCGACTCCACCCCAACCTGGGTCGGGCCATCGTCCAAGACGCCAGCAATGGCGCCGTCAAAATCATGCAACACATGCGCCGGCCGCGTGCCGCTAGGCTTACCAGACAAATTCGCTGAAGGCCCGACAATCGGCCGCCCTGCCAGCGTGATCAGCTCGCGAGTCAAGGCGTTGGCTGGCATGCGAAAGGCCGCGGTTTGCAAACCGCCGGTGACAATCATCGAGAGTTTTCCAGGAATAATGGGCAAGATAATGGTCAGCGGCCCTGGCCAAAAGGCTGCCATCAGTTGCTTGGCCGCCGGCGTAATGGTGGCGAACTTGGCCACCATGGCTGGATCAGCAACGGTGACAATCAAGGGATTGTCCGCCGGCCGGTGTTTGGCCTGAAAGACTTTCTCGGCAGCAGTCGGATCCGTGGCATCCGCTCCAAGCCCATAAACCGTTTCGGTGGGAAAGGCCACCACTTCGCCAGCCTTGATCAACGCTGCCGCGTCAGCGATTTCTTCCTTGCTAAATACTTTGGTTTCCATGATTAGCTTCCTTCATTAAATAACTAACTTCACCATCCGCGGCTTTCCGGCCAAATCGCGGCGGAACGTCACTTGGGCCTGCGGCAATGCCCGAGCAAACAACTCGGCCAACGCCGGCTGCTGCTGGTAGCCAAATTCTAAGTACACACTGCCTTGTGGCCTGAGGTGATTGGACACTTCAGCGACAAACCGCTCAAACAGCGCCAGGCCATCATCCGCGGCGAACAGTGCCAACGCCGGTTCAAAAGCCAAGGTGCTGGCATCCATCACCGAGGTTTCACGCCGGCTGATGTAAGGCAGATTGGCAATGATAAAGTCATACCGTGCAGGCAGCGCCGCAAATAAATCGCTTTGGACCAAGGTCACTTGGCGCTTGAGACTGGTCGCATTGCGCTTGGCCACGGCCAGCGCCGCAGTGGAAACATCACTGAGGGTCATGGCCGTGTGCGGCAATTGCTTGGCCAAAGTCAACCCAATGGCGCCACTACCAGTACCAACATCTAGGCCGGTTTGGGCCTGGGTTTGCTCGGCGGCGGCCCAAGCTACCAGTTCTTCGGTTTCAAAGCGCGGAATCAGCACCGCCGGCGTGACTTGAAACAGATCGCCGTAAAACGGCGCCACGCCGACAATGTACTGCGGCGGCTCATTGTTCAGCAGCCGCGGCAGGTCAGCTTCAAACTGCTTGGCCACTGGCGCTGGTACGGCGTCGCGGGCATGCAGTCGCAGCTGGCTGGGTGTAAAGTCGCTGCGCATTTCCAGCACATACCGGGCGCCATCTGACTCAATGCCTGCCGCCGTCAGTGCCGCACTGGCGTGGCGTAGCAGCTGATCATAGGTCTCAGCCATCGATTTGTTCCATCTTATTGGTTTGATCTTGGACAATCAGCGCTTCGATGATTTCATCAAGCTCGCCGTTCATGATGCGATCCAGCTTGTTCAAGGTTAACCCAATGCGATGATCGGTAACGCGGTTTTGCGGGTAGTTATAGGTGCGAATGCGTTCCGAGCGATCACCAGTACCAATCGCGGTTTTCCGTTTTTCGGCGTACTGGCTTTCGTTTTGGCTTTCATAAAAATCGTAGACCCGGCTGCGCAAAATCTGCATCGCCTTGGCGCGATTTTGCTGCTGGGATCGTTGGTCTTGCATGGTCACCACAATCCCGGTCGGCAAGTGCGTCATCCGCACCGCCGAGGAGGTTTTGTTGATATGCTGCCCACCAGCCCCACTGGAACGGTACACATCGGTGCGAATGTCCTTGGGGTCGATTTCAAGGTCCACTTCATCATACTCCGGCATAACGCCAACTGTGGCGGTACTGGTGTGTACGCGACCGGCGGATTCGGTGACGGGCACACGTTGCACGCGATGCGCCCCGTTTTCGTACTTCAGCTTGGAGTACACGTTTTGCCCGGTAATCAGGACAGAAACCTCTTTGTAGCCGCCGACTTCGGTGGGATTCTCATCGATAATTTCGGTGGTCCATCCTTGCTTTTCAGCGTACTTCATATACATCGTCAGCAAATCGCCAGCGAACAAACTGGCTTCATCGCCGCCAGCCGCACCGCGGATTTCCATGATGATGTTTTTGTCATCGTTGGGGTCTTTAGGCAGCATCAACTTTTTGATGTCGTCTTCCAGCGTCGCCTGTTCTTCCGTCAAGCTAGCCAGGTCTTCTTTGGCCAGCTCCTGCATGTCCGGATCCTTGCTTTCACGCAACAGCGCTTCGCTTTCGGCTAAATCGGCTTTGACCTGTTTGTACTTCTTATAAGCGGCCACCACATCGCGCATGCCGCCTTCTTCTTTTGATAAGGCCATGTAACGCTTGGTGTCGTTAATGACAGCGGGATCGCTCATCAGCTCTTCCAGCTCTTCATAGCGGCCCAGCAGGCCATCTAATTGGGCAAAAATCTTATCCATTGGCTCCTCCTTGCTTGATGCCGCTTAGGCTAACTGCTGCGGCGGAAAATAATAGTGATGCCGGCAGACCGGGAAATAACTCTCGTTGCCGCCAATTTGAATTTGCTCGCCTTCATACACCGGCTTGCCATCATGCACGCGCAGGTTCATGGTCGCTTTTTTGGCGCAGAACCAGCAGATGGTTTTCATTTCTTCGATTTTGTCGGCGTAAGTTAACAGGTACTGCGATCCTTCGAACAACTCGTTGCGGAAGTCATTCTTCAAGCCGAATGCCATCACCGGAATACCGAGCTCGTCCACGACTTGGGCACATTCAAAGACGTGGTGCTTCTTCAAAAACTGCGCCTCATCGATCAGCACGCAGGCGGCCTTGGGGTTCATCTGCTTGACCAAGTCAAAAATGTTGGTCTTATCTTGCACCGGATGCGCCGGCCGCTCCATGCCGATACGGCTGGAAATCATTCCGACACCAGCGCGATCATCCACGGCGGAAGTCAGAATAATCACTTGTTTGTGCTGCTCTTCATAGTTATGCGCGACTTTCAAAATCTCGATGGTTTTACCGGAATTCATTGCGCCATAGCGAAAGAATAATTGTGCCATGCGGAACCTCCTACGCGGCCCAATCGCGGCCGCTAAAAATTCACCTTTCCTAGTATAACGGAATCTTAAGGGAATTAACACCGGCCCTGCCGGATTTGCCGGCATCCTATGCTATGATAGTACGCGACAAGAAACTTACACGAAAGAGGTCGCGACTGCGATGACAATTTCTCTCAAATCACGTTTCGCCATTTTGGCTGGACGCTTCAGCTACTGGTACCTGCACCGCTTCCGCCATGGCGGTTCGGCGTATCCCGGCAAGCTGGCGGCCCGCATCGACCCTGACGTCCTTGGGGCATTAGGCCAAGACCGGCCAACTATTATCGTCACCGGCACCAACGGCAAAACGCTCACCACGGCGCTGATTGTCAAAGTCCTGAGCCAGCAATATGATGATATCCTCACCAACCCCACCGGCAGCAACATGCTGCAAGGCATCATCGGTGCCTACTTCGCGCACAAAAAGCAAGCTGGCGCCAAGCGTAAAATCGCGGTGCTGGAAGTCGATGAAGCCAACGTCAAAGCCGTGGCGCATTACCTGCACCCCAAGGCCTTTGTGATGACCAATATTTTCCGCGATCAAATGGACCGCTATGGTGAGTTTTACACCACCTATGACAAAATCCTGCAAGGCGTCAAAGCCAATCCCGACGCCTTGGTGATTGCCAATGGTGACGCGCCGATTTTCAGCTCCCGGGAACTGGCCAACCCGCTGCAATACTATGGCTTTGAATTGGCCGCGGAAGCCAACCATGATATTTTCGCCCCGGCCAATACCGATGGCGTGCTCTGCCCGGTGTGTGAGCATATTCTCCACTACCATGGCATCACCTACAGCAACCTCGGCAGTTTCTTCTGCCCGAACTGCGGTTTCAAGCGGCCAGTGCTGAGCCACCAGGTCACCAGCGTGGCGGCGCAAACCCCCACCAGCTCGGATTTTGCCATTGATGGTCACCCGTACCACCTGCCCATTGGCGGCACGTACAACATCTACAATGCCCTAGCCGCCTACGCGGTGGGCGCGGCGTTTGAGATCACCCCAGCAGAAATCGGTCAAGCCTTTGGTGAAGCCGAGAAGGTCTTTGGCCGACAAGAACAAATCAGCATTAACGGCAAAACCGTGACCCTGATTTTGGTCAAAAACCCGGTGGGCCTCAACGAAGTGCTCAGCATGATTCAGCATCAGCAAAAGCCTTTTGCCTTTGCCATGCTACTGAATGCGAATTATGCCGATGGTACCGACACCTCTTGGATCTGGGATGGTAATCTGGAACAGCTGGTGCAAAGCGGTCTGGCGACGTCTTACATGGTCGGCGGCGAACGTTATCGCGATATCGCCTTTCGCATGCAAGTGGCCGGCGTGCCGGATGATGCCTTGGCCACCAAACCAGATCTGAACGACGTCATCGACTACCTGAAGCAAGTCGACGAAAACCAGATCTATCTGCTCGCCACCTACACCGCAGTGCTGCAGATGCGGCAAAAATTCAGCCAAGCCGGCTACATCAAAGCAGGCTTCTAAATCACAACAGCGGACCTTGCCCTTCCGAAATGGAAGCACAAGGTCCGCTGTTTTTGATTCAAATTATTGTTCGGCGCCAGGGGTGGAGACAATCATCATCATCTTGCCGGTAAAGGTCCAAGCCTTAATCTGGTTAGGAATGATGAAGTGGACGCCTTTCTTCAGTGGATAGGACTTGCCATCCGCTTCGATCGTGCCTGCCCCTTCCAGCACTGAAACCAAGGTGTACGGCGCAGTTGGCGTCTGGTTCAGCTTGCCATCCAGGTCGATTTTGTACACCGAGAAGAACTTGGAAATCGGCGCCGTCACGAAGGTCGTGATGGTCGCATCATCCTTGGTGGTTTTGGTGATGTTCAGCTCTGGGTCATGGCTCGGCACGGTGGTGGTGTCGATGCTTTGCTGCAAGTGCAGCTCACGTTTCTTGCCATCAGCCCCGACACGATCATAGTCATACAGTCGGTAAGTCGTGTCAGAGCTTTGCTGCGTTTCCAGCACCATAATGCCTTTGTTCAGCGCGTGAATCGTGCCGCTCGGGACGTAGACAAAATCGCCAGTTTTCACCGGCACTTTGCGCAGCAGGTGCTCCCAGTCGCCGCGGTGAATCATGTCCGCCAGCTCTTGACGGGTTTTAGCATGATGACCGTAAATCAGATAAGAGCCTGGTTCCGCTGAAATCACATACCAGCATTCCGTTTTGCCCAATTCGCCGGGGCGCTCATGCGCCGCCGCATAAGCATCATCGGGATGGACTTGGACCGAGAGGCTATCGTTGGCATCCAAGATTTTCGTCAGCAGTGGGAAGACTTTTTCCTTTTGGTGGCCAAAGTACTCCTGATTCTCGCGCCAAGCAACATCCAAGGTTTTGCCTTTCAGCGGGCCATTAGCAATGGTGTCAGGGCCATTCGGATGCGCCGAAATGGCCCACACCTCGCCGATCTTACCATCAGGCAGGTCATAGCCAAAGTCAGTGGCCAGCTTGCGGCCACCCCAGATTTTTTCGTGAAATACGGGTTCCAAGAAAATCGGTTCTGTCAAAATTGAATCCCCCTTGCAATAAATGTATATACTTTTCAATCAAAGTGTACCACAGTCAGTGCTTCATGAACGCGCTGACATTAAATTCGCAATTAATTCATCGCGGACGGTCAAAAAGTCATCATTCACCTGTGGATGCACGCGATTGGTCAGCACGATCAGCGCTGCCTGCGTTTGCGGCTGAATCAGCCAAAACGTCCCAGTGTAGCCGGTGTGATAAAGCCAAGTCCGGCCACCTGCATCACGGCGCAAATCCCAGCCGATGGTCCGGCCCAGGTGCGCCCTGGTTTGATCCTGACCCAATTGACTGAAAGTAGCGGGCCAGGCCGGGCTTTGGCGCTGGCCAAAGGCGAACTGGGTGAAGGTAATCAGGTCTTGCAGACTAGCAAATAGTCCAGCCGACCCACTGTGCTGACCTAAAATCGCGGCTTTAGGGTCATGCACGACGCCGCGCCGCAACCCAGCTTCCGAATCATAGGTGGTCGGCACACAGCGCTGCGGGTCCGGCTGGAAAGTTGCTTGCTGCAGCCCCAGTGTTTTTAGCACGCGCCTAGTGATCAGCGGCTGAATGGACTCGCCGTACAGATTTTCCAAGGCCCACCCGACCAGCAGCAAATTCACATCGCGGTACACCACCTGCCGGTCGCATTCGGCCGTCACCTTGAGCTGGGTGATGAGCGCCTGTTTCAACGCCGGTGCCGGCAGCTCGTCGCGGTGGGGAATGTACCCTTCCAGTCCCGAGGTATGCGTCAGCGCCTGGCGAAAGGTCGTCTGGTGCGGAAAGGTTGGCAGTAGCTGCTGCAGCGGCGTATCAAACTTCACCCGCCCTTCCGCCACGGCCTGCAAAAAGACGGTGGTGGTGCCAATCACTTTGGTCAAAGACGCCAAATCGTACAACATCCCCGAATGCAGTGGCAACACCTGCGGCTCAGTCGCCGCTACCCCTAAGATGCTGGTTTCAATCACACCATCATGCAGCCACGCGGCGCTTAGGCCTGGCGCGGTCTGCCGGGTGATGATTTGTTCGACTGCTTTCAGAACTTCCATCACACCGCCTCCAACCGTTTCAGTATAGAAAGATTGATAGCGCTTTGGCAAGCATACGCGCAAAAAAAGCCGGGTTACCCCGGCCCTACTTTTATTTTACTGATAATCATGCCACCGAAAACCACATGATCAACTGATTCGGCCCGGCGACCCGCAAGTATTGATGTTCTGCATTGTAATCAAAATTCTGCCACTGCTTGGCAGTCAGATTTTGCCGCAGCAAACTCAGCGTGGCGACATCTGGCACCACCAAGCTCACATAATCAGCCCCTGCATCGCTTGGCCCACGTAACCGCGCCTGGGCATCAGCGACCAGTTCAATGCCAATGTGATGCGTATTGTCGCCGACGGTTAGATACGCCCGCTGGCCAGATTCTTGTTGCCGCACGAACCCCAACACCGTTTCGATGTGCCCTATGGTGGCTATATACTGTGAGGTCGTCACTTCTAAGCGCCCCACCGCCGCTCCCGCCGGCAACAACCTTTCAGGCGGGGCCTTAGTCAACTTGGGCGCTGGCATAGGCTGCGTCTGGGCATTCGCAAAATCATACCCCCGCGGGGGAATAGCCTGCACGCCAGCATCATGTTCCAAAATCACCTGGGTGCCTTCAGGATCCGTCAACCGCACCCCCAGCCCAAAGCCGCTACGAAACCATTGCGCCGGTAACACCGTCTCCGGTAGCCCAGCCGCTAACTTAAGCAATGCCCCACGCGTCGGCAGCGCCAAGCTAAACGCCGTCAGCCCGGCCACCTGCGTTGAAATTTGAGTGGCACCAGTCTCCAGCAGCACCAGCACCCGCCGGTTGGTGCGCACGCCGAGCAAGGTGCGTTTGGCTGAAGCCTGCAGCACCGCCAGCCCTAACACCTGTTGATACCAAGCCACCATTTTTGCCATCGAAATAACCCGCAACGCCACATAACTAATGCGCGTCGCCGGATTCAAAATTAACCTCGCCATCATTGCACCCCCCTTTTGGTATTGGTCATTGTAAACACAAACCAAGGGGAGCGCGAGCATTTTGCTTGCCTAGATCAAATGCGACACCTACAGCCGGATCCGGGATTGCTTAAGGCTATTCGGTAAAGTTGACTGTTATCTAGCGGCGGCGACCGCTGCGGCAGAGGGGCGCGGTGGGCCAGCTGCGAAACAGCCAGCACACGAGGAGACTGCGGCTTTTGCAGGCTGCTCCTGTGCTGGCTGGGGGCAACGCGAAGACAGCGTTGAGCGCGGCAGCGCGATGCTGGCTTCGCGTTGAGGCTGGAGACCGTCCTTTGGCTCCAGCCGACCCCGCCGCCGGCCCACCGCACCCCGGCGCTGTAGCGGTCGCCGCCGCGCCTGAGACGCAAAAAAGACTCGCCGCAGCGAGTCTTTTTCTAACCTTAGATCGTAACGCTACCGCTAAACTGACTGTTGTAGAGGTCAGCATAGAAGCCTTGCTTAGCCATCAACGCATCGTGATTACCGGTTTCAACAATCGAGCCATGATTCATGACGATGATGTTATCGGCATCGCGAATGGTGGACAACCGGTGCGCCACCACGAAGCTGGTCCGGTTCTTAAGCAAGCGCGCCATCGCATGCTGGATGTGCACTTCGGTCCGGGTATCAACCGAGCTGGTCGCTTCGTCCAAGATCAAAATCTCAGGGTTGGCCACAAACGCCCGGGCAATCGTTAGCAACTGCCGCTGCCCTTGCGAAATATTCGAGGCAGATTCATTCAGCACGGTATCGTAACCCTTCGGCAGCTGCCGCACGAATTGATCCACGTGAGCGGCCTTGGCGGCACTGATGATTTGCTCATCGGTGGCATCTTCGCGGCCGTATTTCAAGTTGTCCCAAATCGTCCCAGTGAACAGCCAGGTGTCTTGCAGCACCATCGCATAGTGGCTACGGACGTCTTCGCGACTCATATCGCGAATGTCCTTACCCCACATGCGAATCGAGCCGCCTTTGACATCGTAGAACCGTTCGAGCATGTTGATGACCGTGGTTTTACCAGCACCGGTCGGGCCAACAATGGCAATCATTTGCCCTGGTTCAACCGTTAAGTTGTAGTCCGTCATGAGCAGCGGATTGCCGTCGTAACCGAACTTCACATGGTCCATGACCAACGGATGCTGATCGCCTTCGATTGGGGTGACACCGGATTCGATGTCTTCCATTTCTGGTTCGTCAAGCACTTCAAAGACCCGTTCTGCAGAAGCCACGGTGTTTTGAATGGTGTTGGCCAAGTTCGCCAGCTGCGAAATTGGCTGACTGAACTGCTGGGTGTACTGCAGGAAGGCCTGCACGTTCCCCAAGGTGACCGTCCCATTAGCGACAGCGACGCCGCCAAGAATAGCAACGAAGACATAGCCAATGTTATTCAAGAAGGTCATCAGCGGCATGATAATCCCAGACACGAACTGCGCTTTCCAAGCGGAGTTGTAAAAGGCTTGGTTCTGCACTTCAAACGCGTCCATGGCGTCTTGTTCGCGGTTAAAGGACTTCACAATGACCTGGCCGGCATAATTTTCTTCAACATAGTTGTTAAGCAGACCGAGGGCCTTTTGCTGACCGGCGAAGAAGCGCTGTGAACGCGGCGCTACCAGACCAACCACGACTAAGCTCAAAGGAATGGTGACCAAGGCAATCAGGGTCAATTTCCAAGAAATCGACAACATCATCCACAAGGTCCCAATAAAAGTAAAGGTACTGGTGACCAACTGCGTCAGACTTTGCTGCAAGGTCGAAGCGATATTATCCATATCGTTGATGGCCCGCGACATGATGTCCCCATTAGAATGGGTGTCATAGTAGTTGATCGGCAGGCGCTTCATCTTGGCCTTGAGTTCCTTACGCAGGTCGTAAACCGTGCGCTGCGAAACCCGGGTCATGATAAATTGCTGCAGGAAGGAGAACAAAGCTGAGGCCAGGTACATGAAGATAACCACAATCATGATTTCTTTGATCTTGTCAAAGTTAATCGGGAACTGGTCCATAGCGATGCCGGCTTTTTGCTGGGCCACGCCTTTCATGTAACCTTTAAAGATTTCCGTCGTCGCCTCCCCTAACACTTTCGGGGTGCGAATTTGAAAGATGGTGGAGGCAATGGCGAAAGCCAGGACAATGCCAATGCCCACCAAACGTGATTTCATGTAACCAAACAAACGGAAGGTGGTGCCCCAGAAGTTCTTTGGCTTTTCCACTAAGCCGGCTTGGCCGCCGGGGCCGTGACCACCAGCCATCCCTTGGCGCTTTGGAGTTTTGGTTTCAGCCATTAGTCTTCATCCCCTTCTCTGATTTGTGAATGAACGATTTCTTGGTAGGTTTCGTTATTGGCCTTCAGTTCGGCATGCGTGCCGCGACCGACCATTTCGCCGTTATCCAGCACAATGATGGTGTCGGCATCTGCCACGGTGGACACCCGCTGACCGACGATGACCACCACGCGTGACGAAATCTTTTCGTCATCCTTCAGGGCCTGGCGCAACTGCGCGTCGGTCTTAAAGTCGAGGGCGGAAAATGAATCGTCGAACACATACACGGCGGCGTCTTTGATCAACGCCCGGGCAATCGCCAGCCGCTGTTTTTGGCCACCAGAGAAGTTGTCCCCACCTTGTTCAACATGGTAGTCCAAGCCTTCTGGGTTGGCTCTCACGAAGTCATCCGCTTGCGCAATGGCCAAAGCGTGCCAGATTTCTTCATCAGTGGCATTGTCATTGCCATACTGCATGTTGGAGCGAATGGTACCGGAGAACAGGTTGGCTTTTTGTGGCACAAAGGCGATTTGCCGATGCAGTTCATCCAAATCGACATCCTTCACGTCCATGCCGTTGACCCGCACCGCGCCTTTCTCGACGTCATAGAAGCGCGGAATCAGATTGACCAAGGTTGACTTACCTGACCCAGTGCCCCCGATAATCGCCACAGTTTGCCCGGCCTTCATATCGAAGTCCACGCCTTGCAGTGCTGGTTCTTCGGCGCCATGATAACGGAATTGAACATGATCGAATTGCAGCTGCGACGTGGTGTTGGCAAAGGACTTAGGCGTAGTCGGCGAAGTCAGGGTCGTGGTTTGATCCAGCACTTCGTTGATCCGGATGGCCGAAGCTTGCGCCCGAGGAATGAAGACGAAAATCATGGACAGCATCATGAAGCTCATGAGAATCTGCATTGCGTAAGTAATGAAGGCAATCAGGTTCCCGGTTTGCATGGTTTGCTGGGCAATCAGATGCGCCCCCCACCAGTCAATCGCGATGTTGGTCCCACTCATGATCAGGGTCATCACTGGGAACATCATCGCCATGATGGAGAAGACTTTCACCGCGTTGTTGGTGTAATCCTTGTTGACGCCTTCGAAACGGTCTTGTTCAAAATTGTCCTGCCGGAACGCGCGAATGACCCGCACCCCGGTCAGGCCTTCCCGGAAGACCAAGTTGATGTTATCGGTTTTTTGCTGCATCGCCCGGAACAACGGGACGGCAAACTTCATAATGATGCCGATGAAAAGCGCCATAATCGGCAGCACCACGACGAAGATCAAAGTCAAGGTGTGGTTTTTCTGATAGGCCAAGAAGGACGCGCCCACCAGCATGATTGGCGCCATGATCATCATGCGCAAAATCATGACCCAAACGTTTTGAATCTGGGTGACGTCGTTGGTGGTCCGAGTGATCAGCGAACTAGTCCCGATTTGATCCATTTCGTCATGCGAGTAGTTGATGACTTTGCGGTACACATCGGACCGGATGCGTTGGCCGAGTTTTTGCGAAACCCGGGCGGCCAAAAAGACGTTGCCGACACTGGCTAAGACTGAAATCACGGCGAAGAAGATCATTTTGTAACCTTCCTGCCAGATGTAGTTA
Source organism: Lacticaseibacillus suilingensis (assembly GCF_016861845.1). GTDB lineage: Bacteria > Bacillota > Bacilli > Lactobacillales > Lactobacillaceae > Lacticaseibacillus > Lacticaseibacillus suilingensis. The sequence goes on along the minus strand of NZ_BOLV01000013.1, from coordinate 16,134 downwards.
ATATTGCCAGTGGCAACCCCGTTATTGACGATGTCCGCGGTCAGATTGGGCAAATATAAGCTGGTGATGACCTGAACGATCATAAAGGCCACCGCGCCTAAAATCTGCCAGCCTGACACGCGGCCTTTGGCTAGTTTAATCATGTAAGTCCTCCTTTTGAACGCCGGCGCCGAATTGCAACCAATGAAGCATGGTTGCCATGCGCGCTTTCAACTGCGCCAGTGAAATCTGTTCCCCATTGCGTAGTCGATGGTAATAATGGCCTAGTGATTGCATGAAAATCCACATGGCTTGCCGAAAGAGCATGCCCACTTCTTCATCGCTGCTTACCACCAGTTTATCGCGGTCAATCAACGATAAGGTAGTGCGAAGCAGTTCTTTTTTATGCGGTGGCTTCGCATCACTCGGGGAAAAATGCGTGGCGCTTTGAAAGTCCATGTATAAAAAGACGTTGGCGTAAAATTCTGCGTCTGGTCCTTCAATTAAAACATCCGCCGCAGCATTGAAAAATTCATCGAGCGCGGCGAACAGGTCCCCGTTGTGCCGCCTTAACGCCTGCTCGTAAAGCGAGGTCGTTTGCATGCGGGTTTGATCAAGTAAATAGAAGAAGATATCGGTTTTGTCTTCAAAGTATTGATAGAAACTGCCGCGTGGGATCCCGGCATCACGAATGATGTTCGAAATGCTGGCCGTTTGAAACGGCACCCGAGCAAATTCGGCATAGGCGGCTTTGATCAAGCGCTGCCGTTTTTCATCAGCCAGCCGGAAGAAAGTTGGTTTAGGCATGAGACTCCTTTCTGGCAAAAAAGCCAAAATAAATATGACAGAATGTCATGTGACAAACTGTCATTATACGCGCCTCAGGTTATTTTACAACTATTTTCACAGAATTTTCAAAACTTATTTTGTTCAGCTGAATCAGCGCGGCGCTGGCCTTAAGTGCCGCCTACTGAGCCGGGTGGTTCGCCATCGGCCTGGCGTCAGGCGTCAGCGCTAACACCGCCTTTTCAGAAGTCAGATCGACCCCCCGCACCTGCCAAGTGGCGCAAGCATCGACCAGGCTGACCGATGTGTTTTTCAATAGCGTCACGGGCAATTGCTTAGGTGCCAGCTGGTAAATTAACGCGCTCAAACTGACCCCATGCGCCACCACCAACACATTGGCTTCTGGCTGATTAGCGGCGACAATCTGCTTAAAGGTGGTGTCGATCCGTGTCATTAAAGCGTCAAAGGTTTCGGCCTGGCCGGTGTCATCCATCGCGTGGAAGTTTCGCACCAAAGTCCGAAATTGCGGCGCGACCAGCCACATTTTGGCAAATGCCCCGAGCCCAAAGCGGCGCTGGGTCTTGCGCATCAAGGCGGTGTTCTTCATGCCTTCATTGCCGCCAAAATAATACTCCCGCAAGCCGGTCAGCTCCTGCAGCGGTGGGGCATCAGGATGCTGGTCCAAAATTGCCTTGGCGGTTTGCTTGGCGCGGCGCCGATCCGAGCTGTAAGCCGCATCAAAGTGCACGTGCTTCAGGATGGTGCCTAACGTTGCCGCTGCTGCCAGCCCCTTGGCGGTCAGCGGGCCATCTGTGATGCCTTGCAGGCGCTGCGCCCGGTTCATCTCGGTTTCGCCATGCCTGACCAGATACAAGTGAACAGTCATCAAAAAGCCCCCTTTTCTGGGTTTTAACTTACCTTTATGTTATCATATTCGGCGGTAATCCCACACAGACTAAAGTCGGAGGTGAACGCCTTGGACGGCGCAGAAATGATTTTGAGTTATCTTCAAGCGCACCCGCAAAGCGCTGAATTGATCAATCGCGGCTATCAAAACGTGGTCGCCTTTCGCTTGCCGGATCAAGTGATTTTTCCGCAGCAAGCGGCTTTGTTCCCAGACGACCGCCTCAACGCCTTTCGCCTCGATGACGGTTTTATCCGCCATCACCGCCGGCTGGTGCAGTGGCTAGCTGAGTTGATCAATCCCGATGAACCCACTACGCCAGCGGCAATTTGGCTCACTTTGAGTCACGTCACCGCCACCGGCGTGCTGTTCATCGAGGTTTCCTTTGAATAAACCCATGGCCGCCATGCTGCAGCGCGCCGTGCAAGCGGCGATTTTAGGCGTGCTGCTATGGGCCAGCGCGATGGCGTTCGGCTGGCGCTGGCTGTTGTTTGTGGTCATCGCGGTGCTGATTTATGGGTTAATATGTTTCGGCTATGCCATCTTCTTATGGCGGGTCAACCAAAAATAGACACAAAGACGGCGGCTGCATTTCTGCAGGCGCCGCCTTCTTTTTACTTCAACTTAACGCTTTTTCTTTGGCAATTTTGGTGAATGCATGAAGTAATCCACCACGAGCAAGGCAATCAGTACAATGACGATGCCTTTGGCCCACCGCGCCGCCAAAGACGCGCGCATCATCCAGGCCACCAGCAAAATCACCAACGCCAGCAGCTGATCGATGATTTGCCGCAGTAGAAACTGCGAGGCTTGTTTTTTATCTTGCAACCCTAACACCCTTCCCTTGTTCAAGCTATTGGCTTGATTTTAACACTGATATTGGTGCCTTGTCAGCGCATGCGGTATAATCGCCCTAAATTAAGGAGGCGCATCCTGATGGACATGGCCATTACCCACGATCAATTCTTACTGATTGAAGCTGGCACCAAAACGATTGAAATTAGATTAAATGACGCCAAGCGCCGCCAATTACGGCCTGGCAACCACCTCACCTTGACCGACTTGGACACTGGCGAAAAAATCACCAAGCAAGTCAGCGCCATTGATCACTTTGATTCGTTCACAGCGCTGTACACGCAGTTTGGCGGCTTGGCGGTGGGCGCCGCGCCTGACGATTCTGTGGCCAAAATGACCCAGGAGACTTATGCGCACTACACCCCTGCCCAGGAGCGGGCCGCGGGGGTCTTGGCGATTCACCTGAAATAGCAGTCACATCAAAACGGCCATTCCTAGCGGTAGGAATGGTCGTTTTCATTAATGTGCGGTTTTTTGCTCATCTTCGCGGCGCCGCATCACGGCCCACGCCGCGAGCGCGCCCAGACCGAGCAGCACGCCAACCACAATCAGTCGGTGCCAGTTCAAATGAAGCACCGCATCCCCGCCAAAGGCATAAAAGAAAGCCGTGGGCACCGACGCCAGGGCAATCACTGGCGCCAGCCGCTTGCCCGTGATGCCAAGACGGGCCGCCGCCACATGGGTAATCGTATTGGGAATAAACGGCACGGCATAAGCAATCAACAAGCCCAAGCGCGGATTGCGGGAACGTTGCAACCACTTGAGCACGCGGGTTTGCTTATCAGCTTGGCTGTGCTCATCCGCGAGATGATGAATCAGCAGAGCGCCAATATTGTTGCCAATCGTCAGGCCCAACACATTGGCGACAAAGCCCAGCGGTGCACCAAGGCAGATACCTGACACCACCGCCACGACGGCGTTCGGGGCCCCAGGAATGACCGACACGGCACTGAGCAAAATCACCAAGGGAATAATGGCCCAGGAATCACCGCGCAAGGCATGCACTAAAGTCGCCTGCGAAAAATCGGCATGCCGCACCAGCGCAAACACCTCATGGTAATGGCTCAACAGCCACACCAGGCCAATCAGCGCCAGCACAGCCGCGAGGAGCTCGATTTGCGGTTTACGTTTGCTCATGATTGCCTCCTCTTGCCCGTCAAAGTTTAAAAAAAGGCCATCGCACGCTGCGACAGCCATCACTTGGGTAGATAGGGATCGAACCTATGATTATGGATTCAGAGTCCACTGCGTTACCACTTCGCTACTACCCAATATTCTTAAGCACGAGTACCAGTTTAGGAAAAAGCAGCGATGATGTCAACGAAAAATCGTGAATTCACGAAAAAAGCTGCCTCAAGCCAACGCGGCCAAGACAGCTTTCTGCATTTGATTGGGTAGATAGGGATCGAACCTATGATTATGGATTCAGAGTCCACTGCGTTACCACTTCGCTACTACCCAATAAGACTAACGAACGAGTAATATCTTACGAAATAATGGCGCGCTTGTCAATTGCTGTCAGCGATTTCACCGAAATCCCATTGCCTTCTCAGAATACCGGCCCTTAGCCTGCAAACTTCGCCGCATTGGCGTACACTAGCGATAGACTTTGTGGAAAAGAGGGGTAACAATGAAAATTGAATCTGCCTGCACGTCGATTTTGGTGGGGAAAGCCGCCAGCATCGATGGCAGTACCATGATCGCCCGCAACGATGACACCTTTCATGTGCTAGCACCACACCGTTTCTACATGCATCCCGCATGGCATGGTGAAAAAGACTTGCACGTGAAGTCACCGCTGAACGGTTTTGAAGCACCACTGCCAGAAAACGGCTACCGCTACAACGCGGTGCCAAATGTGGACACCGAACACCTCGGTGACTACGAAGAAAGTGGCATCAACGAAAAGAACGTGGCCATGTCCGCCACCGAAAGTACCTACGGCAACGAACGCACCCTGGCGTTCGATCCGTTGGTCAAAGACGGCTTGGATGAAGACTTAATTGTCAACATGACCCTGCCCTTTGTTGAAAGTGCCCGCCACGCGGTGGAGTACCTGGGGCAATTAATCAAACAATACGGCTCCCCTGCTGGCAACTCAGTGTTGTTCTCGGATAAAGACAATGTTTGGTACATGGAAATCGTCACCGGCCATCACTGGGTCGCCCAACGCATTCCTGATGATGCTTACGCTGTCGCGGCCAACCAGGTCTCCATTCAACAAGTTGACTTCGACGATGCGGACAATTTCATCTGGAGTGAAGGCATCCGTGAATTCGTCGCCGAGCATCACTTAAACCCGGACCAAAGTGGCTGGAACTTCCGCCACATTTTCGGGACGATGAATGAAAAAGACCGCCACTACAACACCCCGCGGGTCTGGTATGCCCATCACATCCTAAACCCGGAAACCCCAGAAACACCGGAATCAGCCGAAATGCCGTTCATTATGCGCACAGATCACAAGATCACCCGCGAGGACATTGCCCAAATCCTGGGCTCGCATTATAACGAAACGCGCTTTGACCCCTTCGCCAAGGACAGCACCGATGCTGACCGCCTGCGCTACCGGCCGATTGGCTTGAACCGGACCCAGAACTCCCATATTTTGCAGCTGCGCAATGACATTGATGAAGGCCACGCTGCTATCATGTGGCTGAACATCGGCATTCCGGAATACAGCCCTTACGTGCCGTTCTACTGCAACGCTGACGACACCGATCCTTCCTACTCGCAGACGCCGCTGGAATTGGATCTTGATCAAGACTCAGCCTACTGGTTGCACCGCAGCTTAGGCATGTTGGTTGAAAGCCACTACAGCAAGTTCATCCAGCAAAACCGCGATTATTTGACCGAACAATATCGCTTGTATCGGATTCATATTGCGGCCACGGATGAAGCGACCAAGGACCTCACTGGTCAGGACCTGACCGACGCTTTGACCCAGGCCAACTACAAGCTGGTGGCAGCGGTTAAAGCTGAAGCCAAGCGCCAAATTGCCAGCATGCTGATGCAAGGCTTGGAATTATCCAAACTGACTTTCAACATGGACAAAAACCTGTAAACCACTGTTGTTAACACCTGCCGACTCGGCAGGTGTTTTTTGTTATCATTTATTGCATAATAAGGCCAATTGGAAGTGATCGTATGACAACAATGATTCTCCTACGTGGCAATTCTGGCTGCGGTAAAACGACCTTAGCCAATCAGCTCGCCGCTCGGCTACCAGCCAAGGCCACGTTGGTGCTGCATCAGGACCTGCTGCGCCGCGAGCTGCTGCATGCCAGCGACCACGCAGGCACTCCCGCCGTGGATTTAATCGCCACGTTGGCTACCTTTGGCCAGCGGCATTATCGCTACGTCATCATTGAAGGCATTTTACGCCGCGATGTTTATGGCGACATGTTGGCGGCGCTGTACGCGCAATTCCGGCCCACCGCCTTTGCTTATTATCTCAACATGGACTTCGCTGCCACCCTAAGGCGCGATGCTCTCAAGCCAGCGCCTTTTGGGGAAACCAACTTGCGGCGCTGGTGGCGCGAAGGCGACCAACTGCCCTTTGAGCAGGTCTTGGCCGCTGGGGAAACCGCTCGATTAACGCAGCAAATTTATCTGGAGGTGGCGCACCATGAGCAAATCACGGATTAATGCCTTGAGTGATGGCGTCTTTGCCATCCTCCTAACGATTTTAATCTTGGAGTTTCAACCCGAAACGGTAAAACCCGGCACCTTGCATGTCGTGGTGTTTCACCAGGCGCCGCTGTTTTTGATGTACCTGCTGTCGTATTTTTACGTCGGCACCAACTGGCTCTTTCACCACGATTATTTTCAGTATGTCAAGCGCACCAACCGCACCTTGAACGTCATCAACCTCGGGGTGCTGTTCACCAGCACGTTAATCAACTATGCCATGGTGTTGTTGATTGAGGCCCTGTCCAATGGTAATAACGCCGATATCCAGCTGGCTTTCATCGTGTACGACGCCGTGGCGCTACTCATCTCGTTTTCTTTTCTGGTACTCTATCGCTACCTCGAACGCCACCCCGAACTGCAAACACTGGCCCGCAGTGGCATCGCGACCCACTACGACCGCATTCGGCTGGATCCGGCGCGCAGTGTGATCATCTATTTAGCCTCGATGATTGCCACCAGCTTTTCGAACCTGATTGCCGGCTTGCTACTCGTCGCCGGGGTGGGTTTTCACTTCTTCGCTTACCTGCGCTTCAGTCGCGTGGTCCATTTAGCCATTAAGAAAGAGGAATGACCGCCCCCCTCCAGCCTAATTACCGGTATAATGGATGCTAAAAGGAGTGATCACATGCGCCAAGCAAGACGTCGCCAAACCAAAAAGAAAAAATGGCCCAAGGTCCTCGGCATTATCGTCGGCCTGCTGGTCCTGTCAGTGGTCCTAGGAATCGTTTTCTTCACGCCCCTCAACAACACCTACCGCAGCGTCACCGGCAATGACACCCCCGCCGATAGCGCCGTGAAAAATGAACTTGTGAAGCGCATTGAAGCACAGAAAACCGGCAACACCGCCACGGATAACCTGCTCGACCGCGCGGCCAACACGGTCAATTCCACCAAAATGAGTACCATTATCGCCGCCGCCAATGATGAGCAGAAAATGGCCACCCTGCTGCAGAACACCACAGGCGTCTCTAGTGCCACCGCGGAAGTGGCGGCCCGCACCTTGTTCAATACGGATAGTCTCACGCCGCTGCGTGAAGCCGTGGCCCAAGGCAATTACGTCAAAGCGTACCAAGCTTATGAAGATTTGGACACCAGTACCCTGACGCAGCTTAAAGCCACCCTTGCCCAATAAGAAAGAAGATGATGGTGCGGTATCACAGTCAAGATGGCCGGTTGTTTCGCAATGAGCAGCTCAATGACCTCATGCGCCAAACTGGCGGTACGCCGCAAATCGTCCGCAAGCAAGGCCGCTACCTCTACCTACTGATTGCCGCGGTGATTGCCTTAATTGCGGTCCATCTGACGATCAAAACGTTGGATGTGGTGCCGCTGATGTTTGTCTTTATTTTCGGCGGCTTGTACCTGCTGCGCGATGAATACATCATCCAACCCAGCGGCCAAGTGCTTGAGCTCAGCTATCATGACGTGGCCATTATCATGGGCAAGCAACACCAACTACCTATCGTCTTCATTCCTGATAACGACTAACTTGGCGATGGTCATTTGACTGGCGCCTTGTTTTATATTCACTTTGGAGGTAAGTACGTGTCTCATCAAAGTTCAAATAACGCCGGGTGCTGGACGGTCGGCATCATTATCGTTGGCCTCGCCCTCCTGATCACCTACTGGTATCTCTTTTTGGCCGCGGCGGTTTTAGGTGGTGCGGTTTGGTACTACCTGCACCAAAAGCACGTCAAGGAAGCCGCCGCAGCAGCCATGCAAGCTAAGCAAGCGGAAGCCGCCGCCCAGAAAAAAGCCATCGAAGGCTCGAAAGTCGGCCGCATTCGGCAGTTCAAACAGTTGCTGGATGAAGGCGCGATTACCGCGGATGAGTTTGCCACGCAAAAAGCGAAGATTCTGGCGGAAGATGACGACGAGGATGAGCTGAAGTTCTGAATCCGCCCGGTTGCCTCGTTCACACAGCAGAAAAAAGCTCCGAAATGCCTTGATAAAGGCATTTCGAAAGCTTTTATTTTAACCTATGATCACCCGTATGGGAATCGAACCCATGATTCCGCGCTGAGAACGCGGCGTCTTAACCTCTTGACCAACGGGCAATAAACTGCTCGCACTCGCTCGAGCACATATAATAGTTTACAGGAATTCAGGCGGTTGTCAACAAGAAACCGGCCAAAATCCACCTGCAGTGGCGCCACTGCAACATGCTATACTAACGCCGAGGTGATAATAATGGATGTGATTTTCCATATTGACGAAAGCAGCAAGTGGCCGGTAGTGTTCGGCAACATCAAAAACTACCTGAAAACCGCGCAGGATCAAAATGTTTCGGGCCAAGTTGAGCTTCTGATCAACGGTGATCCGATTGTCCAAGCCAAAGCTGGCAGTGACATTGCACTCAGCGAACTGACTGCGTTAGGCATTGAAGTCGCGGTGTGCAATAACGCCATGCGCAGTCACGCCATCACGGCGGCCGACTTGCAGCCAGGCTTGACGGTCGTGCCGGCTGGGGTCTTCGAATTAGCCAAGCGTCAGCACGAAGGCTTTGCCTACATCAAACCGTAAGCCGTCTGCTAAAAAAGGCCTCGCTGCAGCATTTGCAGCGAGGCCTCTTTATCAAGGTTGCGACGGGATTACTTCTTAACCACCATCGTCGGGTTGAATGTTTGATGCTGACAAGTCTGGCCGGCACGATCAAACATGGCGTAAACCCAAAGCCCGTTGATTGCTAGTGCGGCAGCACCGATTAATAAAATGACCATCTGCGTCATCCTCCTTTTTGCTAAAAATTCGGACTCCCCGCGGGTCGATTGAACATCGCCGTCTGGATAGACGCTCCGTGAAGATTCTTAATTCTTTCCTGAATATGTACTCTATTATACACAAACTTTACAAAAGGTCAAACCGTGTTTACAAACTTTTTTATTTTATCCATATAAAAAGTGGCGTCAGCTCACATCTGACGCCACTTTTATCGCTACATTGATTCGACTTCATCCGTTATCAGTGTCTTATTTCGTTGCTTTTGCCGATACATTACGTTTACGAAGCACCCACAGCATCGCCAGGACAAGCATCCCTAGCAAAGCTGCAGCCGCGGCATTGCCGGCAAGCCAGCCAGTTGGCGTACCATGCGTCAACACCCCACTGATGGACAGCAGAATGCCGGTCAACCCGATGATTGAGCCGCCAGCGATCAAACCGGAAGCCATGCTGATGCCATTTTGCACCCGGCCGGCGTTCTTTTCTTTGTTGCGGCCTTCCACGATTAAGCGGACAATCGCACCCACTAAGATAATCGCCGTCGTGGCCATGGGCAGGTAGAAACCAATCGCTACTGTCATGATTGGCAGTTTCAACAGGTGCAGCACAATCCCCATAGCAATGCCGATGAAAATAATGGTGAATGGCAACTTACCGGTGATGATACCAGAGGTCAAAGCGGCAATCAGGTTCGCCTGCGGGAGCGCGAAGCTGGCATTTTCACTGGTATCCGCCAACTGACCCGCCAGCATCACAATCACCCCGACCACGGTAATCGTCCCGAGCACTGCCGCAATCAGGAACCGGCGCTGCATTTGCGGCCGGTCAGCATGGACCAGCTCGGTGGCTTTTTGCGTTTGCGAGTAGCCGCCGCCGATACTGATGGCGGTCACCACAAAGGTTGCCAGCAGGAGCAAGGAGCGCAGATCAAATTCTGAGGTCCAGCCCATCACCACAAACAGCACCGTCAGTAGCACTAACGAAGCAATGGTCATGCCTGACACCGGTAAATTGGAGGTCCCCAATGTACCAGTCAGGTTAGCGGCCACAACGACGAAGACGAAGGCCAACACCATGGCCAAAGCGCCGCCGAGCAGGCCAATCATCAAGTTGCCAGAGAACAGCGAGCTGAGAATGAACACCGCCACAATGGAGAAGCCAAGCAGGAAGATGCCAAATTTCGACTTCTTTTCATTACCCCCTAATGTGGCTTTCAATGAGCGGCCAATCACCGGAATCAGCTTGATGGCACCGATTAGCCCGCCGGCTAGCATCATGCCGGCGCCTAGGTAGCGGTTATATGCACCGGCAATCCCATCAAAGCCTAAAGAGTTGACGGTCACGCCAGCGGCATTCCACACTTCATTGGAGCCATGCGCCATGTCGGTGAAGTACCCGATCAACGGCGCAATGGCGAAGTTAGCCAAAATCGAACCGGCGAACATTTGAATGGCCACCTGCATCCCCACGATAAAGCCGATGCCGGCCAGCAGCGGGTTGACTTCCAGTTCAAACTTCCATTTGAATTCGCGCACCCCATAAAGGACGAAATGATTGTTGATGAGCCCAAACATCGACCCGGTCAGCATCGTCAGCAAGCCCCCGATGCCAAAACCCGCGCCCATCATTTTCAGGCCTGCCCCACCTTCCGCGCTAGCGCGAATGGTTTCGCTGATGGCCATGGCTTCGGGATAAAGCAAAGTATCTTTGCTGGCGATGATCAAGTGGTTTTCCACAATCGCCGCCGTGCCAATCCCAAACAGCACGCCCATGGTGCCGACCAGCACGGCTTCAAAAAAATTGATTTGCGCGCCGATCAACAGCACCGCCGGTAAAACGAAAATCATGCCACTGGCGATAGTTTCCCCACCGCTGGCCATGCCTTGCATTTCGTTGGTCCCGGCATAACCGCACCGCTTGGCGAAAGCGCGCACCACGGCCGAGCCGATGATGGCACCAGGAATGCCGGCGGCCACGGTCAGACCAGCTTTCATGCCGGAATAGGCAGTGGAAGCGGCGAATAAAATGGCCAGCAGAATGCCGACACTTAAGGTAATAATGGTCCCTGTCCGGCCTGCTGCTTTGGCCGGGGCTTTCACCTTGGGGACGCTAGCTGGCTTCTCCATATTGGTTCCCCCTTATCTAAACCATAACTGTTTACCAGGTTTAACTTTAGCTTAGCATGTTCAGTTTTCTACATGCACTGATAACGGTCGTCATTTAACCTATTTTCTGCACAGCAAAAAAGTCGGCCGGTGGCTACCGGTCGACTCATCAAACCATCATCATTTTGTGGGATGGCCGAAATGTTGCTGGCTTTCCCCTTGTGAGCGCGTACACTAGAGGTAAGCAAGGGAAAGGAGGCAACCATCTTGGCCAACAAACCAGCCCTACCATTGGGCATCTTAACCACTGTGGCCGGCGGCATCACTCTCATCGGCGGCGCCATCGCTTTGGCCAGCGGCATTTTAGCGATTCACAGTGCCGTTCGCCGCTAGGCTTGCAGCTGATCGGCCATTTCTGCCAGCACCCGGTGCGTGAGCCGGCTTGACTCCGGTGCAATCGGGTTATCGGTTTGTTCGGCGACCGCCTTCACAAAGGCCTTGACCAACGGCGCAAAGCCGCGGGTGGTGAGTGTCGGTTCCCAATCCGGCGCCTTGGTGCTGGTCTGACCGGCCTGGGTATAAGCCGTTAGCTGCGCCAGGTCTTGCACGCGGTAGACGCCAGCCGTCGCGCTGACTGTTGCTTCTTCCAGGTTCGCACCAGCCACCAAGTTAATGCCGGCTTCGACCCTCATGCCATTGACGCCGAAGCTGATGGTGGCTTGTTGCAAGTTGCCGTCTTGATCGGCATGCATGCTGTAGTGCGGCTTGATGTCGGTTGGGAACCCAGCCAGCATCAAGGCCGTATCCAGCGGATGAATCAGCAAATCAAAAATCGCTTCGGCCGGTACTTGACGATCCGCCACCCGGTTTTTCACCACTTCGATCACGTTCTTATTCGGCACCGCCTGCAATTGTTGCATCAATGGCGCAAAGCGGCGATTGAAGCCCACTGTCAGTAGCTTCCGGTGCTGCGCCGCCAGCAGGTAGAGTTCAGTGACCTGCGCCGTGGTGGTGGCCAGCGGCTTGTCAATGAAGACATTCACATCTCGGGTCAGGAAATGCTTAGCCAGTTCGAAGTGGGCCGGGGTCGCCGCATGGATCATCACCGCATCCAGTTTCAAGCCATCCAGATCTTTGACATCCGTCCCCGCCATCGGCAGATGGTATTGGTTGGTCAGCCGGGTAAGCTTGGCCAAGTCACGGGTGTCCAAATACCACTGCACCTGATCTTGCATTTCTGCATACACGGGCAAATATGCTTTTTGGGCAATATTACCAAGCCCGATAACCCCAATACTTAACATCTAATCACCTTTTCGTTTTTGATATCTTCACGCTAGCACAGCCCCAGCACCGGGTCAAAGGCGGCGGTTGAATTTAAGCGAAAAGTTAGGCATCACGGAGGAGAAATAATGAAAAAAATAAAGTCCCATCACGGGCACGGCAAACGACCACTGAAGCTCATATTGACCCTCATGCTGGGGTTGAGCCTGGCCGGCGCCACCCTCAGTGGCTGCAGCGACACTGACAGTAGTCCCAAAACCACGACCCATCATGTCAAAAAAACGACCAAGGCGTCCAGTAGCGAGGCCGAAGCCAGCTCAAGCGAATCTAGTGCCAGCGCGGCAAGCAGCTCGGCGCCGGCCCCAGCCACCACGACCAACCCCGAATTGGCCAACTTGGCCTACAACGGCACGCAAACCATCGACGTCAACGGCGGCAAGCCAACGTTTGACGCTGCAACTTTGAGCACCAGCCACGGCACTTGGCAAACCTACGCGGACCTCGATGGCCTGAACCGAGCAGTGGACGCTGAAGCTTTGATGAACAAAGCCATGATGCCGACCGCCGAGCGGGAACCCTTAACCTGGGATCCTACCGGCTGGCACAACAAGCGCATTGCGAGCGGCTACTTGTACAACCGCAGCCATCTGATTGGCTATCAGCTCACCGGTCAGAACAACAACCCCAAGAATTTGATCACCGGTACCCGCTCGCTGAATAGTCCTGAGATGCTACGCTACGAAGATGATATTGCTTACTTCATGAAAACTAACCCACAGGCGTATGTGCGCTATTCCGTGGTGCCAGTGTTCAAAGGCGATAACTTGCTGGCCTCAGGCGTGCACATGATGGCCCAAAGTGTCGGCGCCAACGGCATCAGCTTCAACGTGTACATCTTCAACATTGAGGAAGGCGTCACCTTGAATTATGCCGATGGCACCAGCGTCGTCAACAGCACCCAAGCCAGCACGCAAAACGCTGCCCCGGCGCCGGCCGCTAAAGCCAGCACCCCGGCTGCCACCACGACCCAGCGCGGTGACATGAATACCAATGATAGCGGCAAAATCATTGGCAACCGCAATTCACATATTTATCACGTCCCCGGTCAAGCTGGGTATCGCATGAATTCCAGCAACGCTGTCTACTTCCAAACCGAACAACAGGCCCAAGCCGCGGGCTATCGCAAAGCCAAGCGCTAAGAATCGAAAACGCCATGCCTCAGCATGACGTTTTTTGCTTCACGAACCTTTGCCAAAATGCTGAAAATCACTCAGCCGCTAAAAGTTTCATCGCTTTATTAACTTGTTTATCCCGCATTAAATTGGTGACTGCCTGTACGGTCTGAAGCCGTTTCTCATCGGCGGAGTCGTGCTTGACCTGATCAAGCGAGAAGGTCTTGATGTTGTTCAAGGCCGCTTGATTCCATTCCACCTCAATATCCTGTGACATGTTAAGCACCTCCCTTTTACTGTGCCAGTATTATAAGTGACATTAGTCAAAATTGTCAATTTTCATGTTAATTTCAAAGCTTGATTCAATTGTCTCAGCCTCAGTCCGGGTAGGATATAGTTTGGCCATAAGATTACGCCGAATAAATTGAGCCACTGCTGGCTGATCCATCTGCTTATTGGCAATTTTTAAGCTGATTGCATAAAGCTCATCGCCATCAACGTTTTCCAACTCAAACCCATTCATTGAGAGCACGAACAAGGCAGTCAACAACGCCGTCCGTTTATTTCCATTGTGGAAGCATTGCGCGTCAGCGATTTTGAACCAAAAGGCAGCCGCCTTTTCAACGATGCCTGGATATTGAACATGGCCAAAGAATTCACCCATACAAGCATTAATGATGGCATCCAGTTTTTGAGGATCCTTCAACCCGTATCTCGATTCTTCCCGGAACAGTTTTTCAGCCATTTCATTGATGACTTCAAACATCGACAAATCCGGGATCAAAACCTCGGGAGTAGCAACCAGCCCGACCGTTTCGACCGCTTTGTCTTCCAAAGATAGCTGCAGATAGCCCAAACCGCTTTCGACAATTAGTTGAGCTTCAACTTTGGTCCCCTTTGGCACGTGAAGCCTGGCTTGTGAGGCAAAACTATGCATCACCGCAATACTTAGATCCTGAAATTGCTCTCTTTGCCCCATGTCAAAAAATTTTACATAGTGATGGACTTCGCCATTAATCGAACTCGCCTCTTTTTTCATGAACTGATTATAGCATGGCCATGGTTCCAGCAATTCAAATAACCCTCAATGATGAGTGACTTCCATTCTTCTCAATTTACATTTTGCTGATGCACTAAGAGGGCCCTCACCACTGGAAACAAAAAAGAACCCGAAATCGGGTTCCCAAAATTCGATGATGGTAACCAATATAGTAACCACCCATCCTTGGCGCTCCTTTATGGACGCTGTTTTTTGCTTTTATTTCTGGTTCAGAATCGCTATAACCCGCGCCATTACAAGCGTGCGTTCAGTTCCTTGGTCATATCCTCAAACCCAGGCCGGCCAAGCAGGGCAAACATATTGTTTGTATTGGCTGGCCGGTTTCATGGGGCACAACTCTCCCACGAACGCTGTAACGGCAGGCTTTTTGACGATTGCAGAGGTTGCATTGCTTGCTTCGTTGGCACCTCATATCAACGATTTTCTCAACGATTATTTCTGTGGTTTAATCAGTCCCGCTTTTTGTATCCCGGCGACCACTTCGTCCGCAGCTCAGGACAAAATAAAAACCTTCCGGTGGGCGGAAGGCGTGGAAGACGGTCCGGGTGACTAGTCCGGCCCTGGTGATGATCCATCTTTTACTCGATGTAATCATAACACAAAAAATAGCCCCACCCGCCGAAGCGAGTGAGGCTAATCGTGGCAAGCTAGAATGGCTTAACACCTTCGTTGAGCTTCTTCTGCATTGCGATAACCATGCGGCTGTTCTTGGAGATTTTACTATCTTCTGGAGTACCGAGCTTGTGCTGCATGGCCTTGATGGTATTTGGACCAAGCAGACCATCAGGTTTCAGGCCAAGGGCGCGCTGGAACTTTGCGATGATTTGAGAACCGGCTGGGTTCGTAGTGTCGTAGGTAAAGCCATATACCGCGTTCTTGAAGTTGTTCCACGGGTATTGTGCAGATACCTCCCCATCAACAGGTGATCCGTAGAGCCGCTGCGAAGCCTGTGTGGTTGCCCGGCCCCAGTCACCGTCTAGTACCAACTTTCCCCAGGTCGAAGTTGGGGAATAGTTTGAGCCAACGCCTGAAACAGCCTTGCCGCCATACCGATAGATGTAGTAATACGGACGACCAGCACCAAGCCAGCGATCCATATACTCGGTCGTGTTGACCCCGTTGTCGTGATAGTTGCAGTGGATGATGTGACCGGTGTCGACAAAGATACCGGTGTGGCCGAACCCGCCGCTAGAGCGTCCGCGCCGCCCCCAGATGAAAACGTCGCCACGCTGTGGGTTGAAGCTGTGGTTCTCGGCAATCAACACATAGCCGATTGACTTGATCCAGTCGTGCATGTACTCGGTGTTATATATCCACGTCTTTGTTGGCTGGGCTTTACCACCGCTACACAGAGCCGTGACTACGGCCCCTGAGCAATCGGCCGTGCCGTCTGCACCAGACCGGCTACCATTCATGCTATATGTCACACGGCCGCGCATCTGCTGCATGTACTTGATGGTGCCATCAATAGAAACTGTCATGCTACTTGTCCTCCTTTTTAGGCTTGTCATACGTCAGTGCCTGAACGCTGTCCGTTACGCCAGCCGTGGTTGGATCAGTAACCACACCAAGAAT
>NZ_BOLV01000012.1 GCF_016861845.1 Lacticaseibacillus suilingensis | reverse complement strand
TCAAGGTCAGAATGGAAGACAAAGAAAAAGAGAAAGCCTAATAGATCAACTTTCTCTTGACTGATGGTAGAAAAAAGTCCCCACTGAATGGTGGGAACTTTGCACCGTCATGGATTAACCTGCTACGAGACTGGGCGACGTGACAGGATCCTGGTGATACCGGAAGGCTGCTTCTTTCGCTGCCTGCTGGTTTTCGACCAGGGACCGATCGAACACGATCGGAGTAAAACCTTGCGCATCAGGCAAAATCCAGCCTGATACGGCTTTAACTTGACTAAAACGCAGGCCAACGAACCATTGGCCAACCGCTTTACATTGACTAAGTAAGAGGTGAAGCCCCATCTTAGCAAAGGCCCAGAGGCTTACCGCCTGCTGCCCAGAAAAAACAGCGTGGGTCAGTTGCACGCCGAGCCGCTGATCACCAGTGGCCACAATGACCACCTGGGCATCGGCCAGCAACGTGCTGCCAGCTGGGGCGATTCCTGCGGCACAGGTCTGGTTGGTCAAGGTCAAAACGACTTTGAGCCAGCCAGCAACTTGCACCGGCGCACTGGTTTCAACATCAAACGGCAAAACCGCGCCGGCGTTGAATTCAATCACGTCACCGACGACCAAACTGCTGCGCGTCATTGCCCGGCGCAAACCGTCGCGAATCACGAGCACTGGACTATCAGCGTCAAGGCGCTTGGCCCATTGGGTGAAGACGTGACGAGCCGCCAAAGTTAACAGGGCAGCCACGGCCACTGGCACCAGGCCCAGCCACGCTTGATTAAACAGGCGGTCCGCCAACAATGCGAGGCCCAGGGTCAGCACCGCGAGCTGACGCAGTGGAAAGGTTGGCCGCAGGGTGTGGGCACGTTGAGTGGTGTTAAATTGCTTTTTTTGGACTTGAGCTTGACTCAAGCCGCTTTGTACTTGCATCAACATCGTATGCTCCTCTCTTCCCAGAGAGGCTTAGCGATGCGCCTTATGACTTATGGCATATAAGTGGTGGCACACGATCAAGCCTTCCGGGATCTGCATTGTCCGGACTACCACCATCAACTGCTTGTTTCATGTGCTCACCTTCTTTCATTCACTCGCCGTTGTGCCCCCAAGTTCCACCTTGGGTTATTTTTCTGCGGAACAGAAAAAACGCACACCGATTGAGTATGCGCGCAGTTCTTGCATCCCAATCGTTTAGTTTTAGCACTATACGCCTAGAAAAAATTCTTCAGCTACGTTAGCGCAAGCCTTTGTAGACAAGCGCAGTTGACTCATTGGCATCTCTGGATGTTTCTGAGCAGCAGCATTGTTCGTATAGGAGCCTCACCTAACGGAAAGCACCAGTTATTTACCTACGCCTATTACTATACCGACTTGGACTGAAAAAGTCAACTGCAAACGCTGCTAGGCCGGCCTAAATGAGCATTTTCTCATCTCTCAGCACAGCGAGTTTTTAACGGCCATCCGTTCACCGCGGCGCCCAATTGTGCTAGAGTAGAAAAGAAATTGACAAACTGGAGGGTCAAAACCTTGTATCTAATGAAAGACATTACCCGCGACGGCGATCCAGTCCTGCGTAAGCGGGCAGCAAAAGTGCAATTCCCCCTATCTGAGGCCGACCAACAACTCGCTCACGATCTGATGGAATATTTGGTGATCAGCCAAGACGAAGAAGAAAACAAGAAATACAAACTGCGCCCAGGCGTCGGCTTGGCGGCGCCCCAAGTCGGTGTGTCTGAATGCATGGCCGCCGTACTCGTGCCCGGCCCAGATGACACGATTTTATTTCAAGAAACCCTCATTAACCCAGTCATCATTTCCAACTCGGTACAAGACGCCGCCCTCTCTGAAGGCGAAGGCTGCCTGAGCGTGGACAAAGACATTGAAGGGTATGTGGTGCGGCATGATCGCATCACCATTCGCTACCAAAACCTTGACGGCGAAACCAAAAAAGTGCGGCTCAAGAACTATGCCGCAATTGTTTGCCAACATGAAATCGACCACTTAAATGGGATTTTGTTCTATGACCACATCAACAAAAAAACACCGTTCAAGATGACGCCTGAAGGTGTTTTGATCGACTAAGTGATTTGACCGGCCAGCGCGCCGGTTTTTTTATGGCCTAGACGCGCTGAATATCCTGCAAATAAGCGATGGTCGGCGCATTAGTCACGAACGCGACATCAAAGTGGACAACGCCAGCCCGCTCCCAAAAATCGGTCACCACAAAAGCTGGGTATTGCGGATCGGAGCTGGCAATATGCTGCTGCGTGGCAATCACTTCCAACTGGTTTTGCAGCTGGCCTGCGGTAATGGTGATTTTAGGGGTTGCCGTTTCGTACTCAAAGCCCATAATCCCATGGCCCCAAACATCCGCCACTGGCGCGGAACGCAGCGGCGGTTGATACGGCCAATGCAAGGCGGTCAGACTTTCTGCCACGATTTGATCCGTAAGCTTTTGACTGTGATGCATAAATAAGCGTAAGGCCTGGCGCCGGCGCATAATGCGCCACCAGATGACCACTGCCGCCACAATGCCGACCAATAAGACCAAAATCAACCAATACATGCGTTCACTTCCTTTCTTCCATTATACGCTATTGGGCGCCAGCCGCGCCGACCTAAGCTTAACGGTGCCTGCGGGGTCCATAGCGAAACCGCCGCAGTTATGCTAAAATGTTTGTAACTGTTGAGTTTTCAACATTTGACCGGCAAAAATTGTGAAATTGCGCGCCTTGGTGCGCCTTTTTCGCGGATAAAAAGGAGCTTTTTTTATGATTTACAAAGTTTTATATCAATCAGACAAGGTGCGCAACCCGAAGCGGGAAACCACCCAGACCCTTTATCTTGAAGCAGATTCTGCAGCCATTGCGCGGGCGTTGGTGGAAAAAAACACCCCCTACAACATCGAACTCGTGCAAGAGCTATCTGGCAACTTTTTGGACTACGAAAAAAAGTCTGCTGATTTCAAACTGACGGAGTTTTAATTTATGAAACTCAATATTAAGAAAAACGAAGTCGCCGTGTTTGCCATCGGCGGCTTAGGAGAAATTGGGAAGAACATGTACGGGGTTCAATACCAAGATGAAATCATCGTCATCGATGCTGGGATTAAGTTCCCAGAAGATGACCTGCTTGGGATTGATTACGTGATTTCCGATTACTCCTACTTAGTGGAACACCAAGACCAAATCAAGGCGCTGGTGATTACCCACGGGCACGAAGACCACATTGGCGGCATTCCGTATTTTCTCAAGGAAGTGCCGAATGTCCCTGTCTATGCCCCACCGTTGGCTGCCGCTTTGATTCGCGGCAAGCTGGAAGAACACGGCCTGCTGCGCACCACCGAGTTGCATGAACTCAAAGAAGAAGACGTCCTGAAGTTCAAAAACTTGTGGATCGACTTCTTCCGCACCACCCACAGTATCCCAGATACCTTGGGCGTGGCGGTGCACACCCCTTATGGTGCCATCGTCGAAACCGGGGACTACAAGTTCGACTTGACGCCAGTTGGCGATCAGCCTGCCCCTAATTTGCAGCGCATGGCCAAACTCGGTGAGGAAGGCGTGTTGCTGTTGATGTCTGACAGTACCAATGCCGAAATTCCTAACTTCACCAAGTCCGAACGCTTCGTCGGCCGCTCAATTCGCCACATTCTCGATGGCATTGAAGGGCGCATCATTTTTGCCACCTTTGCGTCCAACATCAGCCGGATGGCGCAAGCTATTGCTGCCGCGCGTGAACATGGCCGCAAGATTGCGGTCTTCGGCCGGTCAATGGAAACCGCCATGGTCAATGGGCGGGAACTCGGTTACTTGGATGTTAAAGATGACGAACTGATCGACCCGCATGAATTGAACAAAATGCCCGCCGACCAAGTCATGATTCTCTGCACCGGTTCGCAAGGTGAACCGATGGCGGCCTTGTCGCGGATTGCCAATGGCACTCACCGCCAGATTTCCATTCAACCTGGCGACACGGTGATTTTCTCTTCTAACCCCATCCCTGGAAACACCGTCTCGGTGAACCACGTGATTAATGAGCTGGAAGAAGCCGGCGCCACGGTCATCCATGGTAAGGTCAATAACGTCCACACCTCTGGTCACGGTGGTCAGGAAGAACAAAAGCTGATGCTGCGGCTGATGAAGCCCAAGTTCTTCATGCCCATTCATGGTGAATACCGGATGCTGAAGATTCACACTGAGTTGGCCCAAGAATGCCACGTGCCGGAGGAAAACTGCTTCATCATGGACAATGGCGATGTGCTCGCCTTAACGGCTGATACCGCGCGGCGTTCTGGCCACTTCCCGGCTGGCGATGTTTACGTCGATGGCAATGGCGTTGGCGACATCGGCAACGCCGTCATCCGCGACCGCCGCCTGCTATCGGAAGAAGGCTTGGTCGTGGTCGTGGCCACCATCAACATGCAGAAACAAGCCGTGTTCGCTGGTCCGGACCTGCTGTCTCGGGGCTTTATCTACATGCGGGAAAGCGGCGAGCTGATCAACCAGGCGCAGCACCGCGTTTATCGGACCATCAAGAATACCTTCAAGCAAAACGAGAAAGTCACCGAAGGCATGCTCAAAGAGGCCATCACGTCTAATCTGCAGGAATTCCTGTTTGATAAGACCGAACGCCACCCTGTGATTTTGCCGATGCTGATTACCTTGTAAGATCTGGCACTCAGATGTGAACCTTAAACATTTGGGTGCTTTTTTAGTGGATTATGGCAATCAGTTGTGCCAATTTATTCTAATCGGTATAATCGGCATTAGTGATTTTTGAGGAGGATCCCCACATGGCCGCTGGCTTCTACTATATTATTTTCAACCCCGCTGCCGGTTCGGGCAACGCAGTTAAAATCTACCACGCCGTGAAAGCCGAACTCGACGCACGGCAAATCGCCTATGAAACGCGCGTGAGCCGCTACGCCGGCCATACCATCCAACTGGCCCGGCAAATTGGCAGCTTCAATGAGCGCCAGGACGCGGTAGTGTTGACCATCGGCGGTGATGGTACCTTGAATCAGACCATCACCGGCCTGCGGATGACGCCGCAAAGCGACCTGCCTGTCGGGTACATTCCGGCTGGCTCAGGCAACGACTTCGCCCGCGGGGTTGGCCTCAGCGAGGACCCGATGAAAGCCTTGGCCCAAGTATTAGCGGCAGAGGCGCCTTTGACCTTAGATATTGGCCGCTACACCGAACATACGCACCACGAAAACGGGTATTTCGTCAACAATGTCGGCATCGGCTTCGATGCCGCGGTGGTCGCATCCAACACCCATAGCCGCATCAAACGGATTTTGAATCGGTTGTACCTAGGGAAGCTATCTTATTTCTTCTCCGGGGTGAAAACCTTCTTTACGACGAAAACCTTCGACGTGGTCGTTTACGATCAAGCCGGCAAAATGGAGCTCATTCCCCGAGCCTTTCTGGTCGATGCCACCAATCACCCCTATTTCGGCGGCGGGATTCGCTTCATGCCCAAAGCCACGCCCACCGATGGCCTGCTGGACTTAGTGGTGGTGGAACACCCGAACTGGCTCGCCTTCTTGTTTCTGCTAGTGCAAATGATTCGTGGCAAGGCTGAGCAATATCCGCAAGTTCACTACCTGAAAGGCAAGCACCTACGACTCGAGACCACTGCCTTAGAGCCGGGACAAATGGACGGTGAAGAAATGGGCACTCGAGCCTTTGAGCTTGAGTTCACCACCACCACCCAGCCCTTCTGGTTCAAACTTGATTAAAAAAACCGGTTGTCAAGCTGCATCAGCAGCCGACAACCGGTTTTTGATTCCAATCAGAAATAATCAGAGAAGTAAGGTTCTTCCATGGGAATGATCCGCTCCAGCAGCTTGATCGCCGCGGGGCTGGCCTGCAGGCGCTCGATTTGGGCCAAATACGACGGCCGCCGATAGCTCATTAGCATGGTGGTTAAAGTGGCGATATCAATCTTGACTGCTTCGCCCACGGGCCGATCGGTCACATGCAGCTGGCCTTTGTCATCCCACCACAAGCCAAAGACGCCCACATTCCATTCCGCTAAGGGATCGCTGACCACAAAATGCACCGGCTTATCTGGCTCCACGAAGGGATAAGCCTTCAGAAATTCCGCGACATCGACAATCCGCGCCATGAAGTACGGGTGAATGGTTTGCATGATATCGCCATCATCCAGCAGAAAATGCAGCGGTTCATTTTTGTAGATATTGCCTTTGACATGCTCCACCATCGAGAAATGCGCCGCCACGAAATTCCACAGGCCGCTGCGGGCTTCTTGGGTGTTGTAAACCATTTCTTTGATGTGGAAAACCTCGTCGGCGATCCAATACAACACATAGCCCTGAGGCAGGTCGTTTTCATCGTAGTACACGCCGGCAATCCGCTCGTCCTCGTCTTCCCAGCGCCAGTATTCGTCCCAGTTCAGCTGGTTTCTAATCATCGCCCCGTGATTGTGCAAGGCAAAGCGATTGTAGGTTTCAATCACATCCGGATCATCAATTTCCAGCCGCTCAACATGGCCAGGCATATCCGGCACGGATTTTGGCAGCTGGGTGTCTTTGACATCGAAGGTCAAATGATCAGACATGATTTCCCAGCCTTTTTTCCTGTAAAAAGGAATGCTGTAAGGATAAAGGTACGAAATCCACTGCTGGTGTTCGCGCATATGTTGAAGGGCCAACTTAACCAAATCATGCATTAAGCCGTGACCGGCGTATTCAGGATAGGTCCCAACGCCAGTTAAACCACCCATTTGAAAGACCCGGCCGTGAATATTCACGCGGCACGGGTAGACGGCGAGCTGAGAAATCAGCTCATCGCCATGCCACCAGCCGATGACATCGGATTTTTCCAGCACCGGCCGTTTGGCGCGTTCCAGTTCACCGTCTTCATAGCCGGATTCTTCGACTTCCTTAGCAGTCACTTGAAACACATAGGCCAGTAAATTATTAAATTGTTCTAGGTCGTGCGGGGTCACGGGTCGAATTTCTAACCCGCTTCGACTATCGTCTTCCATACATTGCTCCTTTTAGGCTTTGGCCGCAGCGTCAAGCTGCTGCGGCGTGAGACCATTCAGCCCAATTAGTGGGTCAATGGTCTGCGCCATTACTAAGGCCGGCGTCAAGCGAAAATCGGTTGGCGCGGCTGGCGCTTTGGTTCCATTATCTAAAGCATTCGCCGGAGTGTCAACTGGTGGGACACCGGTCGCTGCGTTGACGAGGTCGAATTTGGCGGGCAACACCGCCGTTAATCGCGCCACTAATGCGGTTTTGCGATTATCAGCGACAGCCTGCACCGCCAGTTCAAAGGCGCGTGGATCGCCCAGTAAAATCAAGAAGTTCCGCGCCCTGGTGACGGCCGTGTACAGCAAATTGCGCCGTAGCATGCGCCGCGCGCCTAGAGTCAGCGGCAAAATAACCACCGGAAACTCGCTCCCCTGCGCTTTATGAATGGTCGTCGCATACGCCAGCGTGATTTTCGTCCAATCACTGCGCTTGTACTGCAGCTCGTTGCCATCAAAGTCGATCGTCAATTCATCCGTTTTGCTTTCAGCTTGCTTGGCCATGGTAATACCAGTGATCATGCCCAGCTCGCCGTTAAAGACGTTCTGCTCCGGGCTATTCACCAGCTGGAGCACTTTGTCGCCAATCCGGTAATGCACCAGGCCCGCATCGACTTCCTTGGTCCGGTCATCCTTTTTGGGATTAAGAATATCTTGAATCAAAGGATTAAGCTGGTCGATGCCAGCAGTGCCGCGATACATTGGCGCCAGCACCTGCATATCGGCGGGATCAAACTGCTGGGCAGCGCGCCCCACGACCTGCCCCACGACCCGCGGCAGTTGCTCCGGCGGGCACAGAATGAACGAGCGGTCAGCCCGATTTTGCTGCCAATCGGCCGGCAGCTTACCGGTGTTGATGGCATGCGCTAGGGGAATGATGGAGCTGTCGGCGTCTTGGCGGTGAATATGCGTCAGCTCCAACGCCGGCAACGTATGACTGCGGAGCAAGTCAGCGAAAACTTGCCCCGGTCCGACTGATGGCAGCTGATCTTTATCCCCCACCAAGATCAACTTGATGCCAGGATGCAGTGCCGCCAGCAACGTGCGGAACAAATAAGTGTCCACCATCGACATTTCATCGACAATGAGCAGGCCATCAGGTAACTCTTTGGGCTCATAATCTTGCGTATCAATGGCCAAACCCAGCAGGCGATGAATCGTGCTGGCTGGCAGGCCGGTGGTTTCCATCATGCGCTTGCTGGCGCGGCCAGTCGGGGCCGCCAACATCAACGGAAACGGCTCATGGTGATAGGAATTGACGTCAAGGCTCAAATCATTCAGCGCCGCATACGCGCGCACAATGCCGTTGATGACCGTGGTTTTGCCGGTCCCAGGACCACCAGTGAGCAGAAACAGCGGCTGTTCGATGGCCGTTTGAATCGCTTCGCGCTGGGTATCGTCATAAGCGATCCCTTGCTCTTTTTCCACTTGTTTGATCACTTTGGCCGTGTGCTTGGCAGGCTTGGTGTCATCGCCGAGCAGTTGTTTCAGCCGAGTGGCAATTTCACCTTCGGCATCGTAAAGCCGCTTCGGGAACACCTTTTGGCCATCGACATACAGTTGATTTTTCTTGGTCAGCGTTAAGATAGCCTGGCCGACCTGATTGGGATCGATTTCGACATTGCGCGCGCCTTCCAGTAGTCCCACCGCATTATTGATCAGCACGGGCAACTCAACATAAGTATCGCCTTCGCCATCTGTCATGCGACTCAGTTCGTCCAAGACCGCACCGCCTAAGCGGATTTGGGCATCTGGTGCGATGTGCATCCGCGCCGCAATCGCGTCGGCCCGTTTGAAACCAATCCCGTCGATGTCGGCAATCAGCTGGTAAGGATTTTCCTCAATCACGTCGAGCGCATCGGTTTTGTATAACTGATAGATTTTGGCCGCCATATTCGAGGTAAAGCCAAAGTCATTGAGGCCAATGATGACCTGCTCCATCCCCAAATTCAGCTGCAGGTTATCCACCAGCACCGCGCGCTTGGCTGCATTCAGACCAAGCGGAATCAGGACCTTTTCGTCCTTGAGAATCTTATCTATTGCTTTGACCCCGAGCGCATCCACAATTTTTTGCGCGGTAATGGTGCCAATGCCAGGAAAGCGATCTGAACTCAAATAAGCCACCAAGCCTTGCTTGGAGGTCGGCTTATCAACCTGATAATTGTCTGCGGCAAATTGAAGGCCATATTTTGGATGATTGACGACTTTGCCGACGAAGGTGTAGGTTTCGTCTTCTTTGATGTCACCAAAATTGCCGGTGACCACAATTTCGTCATCAGGCCACTGAATGTTGGTTTTCGTGATAGTGATCAGAATGATCTTAAAAAAAGAAGTCGGGCTTTGGAAGAAGAGACTCTTGACCCGACCACTGACGGTTGGCTGTTCAGCTTCATTCATCAGCTTGCCCTTGTGCTTTCAAAAAACCGGCGATATCGCGGACCTGACCGACTTTACTTTGGTAGCCTTTAGGATCAATGGCCTTGGCTTCATCTAACCACTTTTGGCCATCGATGCCAGCGCCGGTTTGTGCCATGCCATAAGTGAATAGTACCCCGGCATCTTTCATTTTGAGAAACGGCTTAAGCAAGCGACTGGCATCCTTGAAGGCGCCGAAGCCGAGCAACAGCTGTGCCGCTAGCAGCGCCGCGTCCACCTTCTCCGGCGCGGCTTCATGCGCCGTGAGCGCATAAGCCAAGGCCTTTTGGGTGCGGCCAGCATGCTGCTCGCTTAACGCCAACATGTATTGGGCATCGGTTTGCAAGCTGCCTTGCCCCTGCGCCAGTTGCTTGAAGTACTTGCTGGCGAGGTCAAAGTTCTCCTGGCTGAAAGCCAATAGGCCGGCATCATACGTCAATTCTGGATGGTTGGGAAACAGCCCCAGCGCCCGCACCAGCAACTGACTGGCTTCATCAAAAGCATGAAGGCCGATCAGCATCGTGGCCAGCACCGCGTAGCGTTTCGGGTCGGTCGGTTTGTCATCGATGCGCTGAACGGCTTGGCGAATGGCGGCATCATGGTCTCCTTGATTGAACTGCTTGATCATGGCTTGTTCATTCATTGCTCTGCCTCCTCAAATCGTATCGCTGGCTTCTAGTTTCTTGGTGATATAAGACGTTTCGTTCCATTTGATGAGTTTGAAGGGTAACTGCGGACCATGTGCTTCCAAAATCGTCACACTGCTATTGGTCAACCCACCAGCCTTACGCAAGTCCTTGATGGGTTTACCCAAAAGCGTCTGCACCAGCGCCGTCAGCGCTGCGCCGTGGCTGACGAACAACAGATTTTCATCACCAGTATGATCAGCCCGCACCGCATCTAACACCACCGGCTCCATGCGGTCAATCAGCTCAGCAAAGGACTCGCCTTGAATGGCCGTCGGATCGTACTCAGCCGGGGCGTGACGGAAACTATACAGCTCTTGCGGATAGCGTTTGGCCACATCAGTAAAGCGCATGCCTTCCATCCGGCCAAGATTAAACTCGCGCATCCCCACGGTGATCGTCACCGGAATGGTTTGCCCCAGTTGTTTGATCAGATATTGCGCCGTCGTTTTCGCACGCGGCAATGGGCTGACGTAGGCGCGGCTGAACTTAACCTGATGGGCCGTGAGGTAATGGGCCAGCTGACTGATTTCCTCGTAGCTCTCCTTCAGTAGCGGCGAGTCGCCGTTTGCGCCTTGGTAGCGTCCTTCAAGATTCCACTCTGTCTTCCCATGCCGAACAAAATATAAACGCGTCACGCCTGACCCTCCAATTGACTTCTATCTTTACCAATTATCGCGATTTAGGCGCGGTAATTCAAGGGTCGGCTAAAAAGCCGGTGGCAGTTGCCGCCAGCTCTAATCGGAAACGTTAGCAATCGGCGAGGCGCATGGCGTCTTCAGTCACCGCCAAGCCTTCATGCTTAAGCAGCCAAGCTTTCCGCTCCAGGCCGCCGGCATAACCAACCAAAGCGCCAGTTTGGCCGACAATGCGATGGCATGGCACAATCACGCTGAGCGGGTTGTGGCCCACCGCCCCGCCAATCGCTCGCGCCGCAGTCGGATGGCCTTGCTGCTGGCTGATTTGATCGGCCAGCTGCTGATACGTCGCCACCTGCCCCGCTGGCACTTGGCACAACGCCTGCATCACATGCTGGCGGTAGGGCGTACCGGTTAAATGCAGCGGCAAATCTCCTAGCGGCTGCGGCCCGGCCGCAAAATAGCGCTGCAGCCAGTGCGCCGCCTGCCGCAAAATCGGCGTTTGCGTGTCAGCCGCCGCGGCCAAATCAAACTGGCCACCAAAGTATTGTTGCCCGTCAAACCACACCCCGAGCAGGCCTTGCTCATCTGCCAGCAAGGTCATGGGGCCCAGCGGCGAGATCATGCTTGTTTTCGCTTGCATGTGCTCATCTCCTTAGTTAAATTGTAGCACGCGAACAAGTGTTTGGCGAAGCGAAATTAGTAAAAAAAACGTCCTTCCACCGATTGTGGAAGAACGCTTCAAGCTAGACATACTGCAAAACTTTGGCATCATTATAAGCGACTTCGATGGTCCCACCGCCGAAGCACTCGTCGCCATCGTACAAGACCACTGCCTGCCCTGGCGTGATGGCCCGGACCGGCTCGTCAAACTCGATGGTAGCCTTATCGCCATCCATGTGCACGGTGACGCCGGTATCCTTTTGGCGATACCGGAACTTGGCGGTGCAATGGAAGTCCTGCGCTGGCGCGTGACCAGTGAAGAAATTCATCTGCGAAGCCTCCAGGTGGGTCGCCATCAGATGCGGATTGTTAAAGCCCTGGCCGACATACAAGATGTTCTTGGCCAAGTCCTTACCAACGACGAACCAAGGCTCGGAGTTCTCAGAGTTGCCGCCAATGCCAAGCCCTGAGCGCTGACCGATCGTGTAGTACATCAGGCCGTCGTGCTGGCCCTTCACCTCGCCATCGTAAGTCATCATCTGGCCCGGCTGCGCTGGCAGGTAGGTGGACAGGAACTGCTTGAAGTTCCGCTCACCGATAAAGCAAATTCCCGTCGAATCTTTCTTGTGCGCCGTCGCGAGCCCAGCCTCTTCAGCAATGCGCCGCACCTCAGACTTTTGCATGCCGCCAATGGGGAACATGGACTTGGCCAACTGCGCCTGCGAAAGCTGACTCAGAAAATAGGTCTGATCCTTGTTACCATCAGCGCCGCGCAACATGTGCACCACGCCATCGGCATCGGTTGTGGTCTGAGCGTAGTGGCCCATGGCAATGTAATCGGCATTCAGTTCGTCGGCGTAATCAAGAAACGCCTTGAACTTGATTTCCTTGTTGCACATCACATCGGGATTTGGCGTCCGACCGGCTTTGTATTCATCCAAAAAGTATTGGAAAACGCGGTCCCAATACTCTTTTTCAAAGTTAATGCCGTAATACGGGATACCAATTTCGCTGGCCACTTTGGCGACATCCTCATAGTCCGTCGTCGCCGTACAAACGCCATTTTCATCAGTGTCGTCCCAATTTTTCATGAAGACACCGACAACATCATACCCTTGCTGCTTGAGCAGGAGCGCCGAGACGGAAGAATCCACCCCGCCGGACATGCCCACCACAACGCGGGTGTTGCTATTGTCCAAAATGATCACCATCATTTCAATCAGATTCTGGAGTTATCCGATTTGAAGGTCGTCAATTCCAGTAGTACTCATTATACCAGCGCGGCGCAGAATTACAACGCTAACGGAAAGTAAGCGTTAGACCCGTCTGCGGGTCATGCGCATAATGGCCGTAAATATGTCGTCCTGCGCCGGTTCAAAGCGCAAGCCTTGTTGGCGCATCACCTTGCTCAGGGCAAGCCCCAGCGTCGTCGTGATGTTAGGGACACTGGTGACGCCTTCCAGCACCAGGACAAAATGCTGATTCAGCACTGGCATCAGTGCCTCTGCCTGCACCGGCGTCAGGGTAGCCGCTAGCTGAGTCAAAAGCGCCAGCATGCCGCGCCTCAGTTCATCACTCGTGGCGGACCAAGCCATGCTGCGATTTTGCTGACGCATCCCAATCACCGGTGGCGCCGGCTGCACCATCACACCCAGCATCGTTTGCGGGGTGAGGCCCAGGCGCTGGCTAATCAAGACCAGCTGCGCCAGGCTTGGCTGCTGACGATCCGTTTCCCAGTCTTCAACCTGCGTCGCGGCCACGCCGATTCGCAAAGCCGCGGTTTGCGGCGACAGGTTCAACGTTTCACGCGCCGCCTGGAGATTTTTGCCCATTCGAAATGTCATTTCATCACCTTCTGCTTTCAGCATACCACCTCATTGGGCGCCAAAAGCCGAGATGACAAAAGTGTTCGCTCAGCTAACGGCATGGGAATCAAAAAGGCACTGCTGTATGCAGTGTCTTACACGCTAGTTGATTGCCAAAACTTCGCGTTCAATCAGGTTATCAATCAAGTACTGATACTGTTCAACATTGTCCTTGGTCTGCTCCGACTTGAAAATGTTGATGGCCTTCAACCCATTGGCCGTCGTCGTGTCCATTTGGAAACCAGACAAGTCAGCCTTAAAGGTGATTTTCAGCTTGTTGGCTTGCGTGAATGGTGAATTGGGATCCAGTGCGCGTTCCAGCTGGAAATTGCCATTCTTGGTTTTCACAAACCCCAGATCCATGAGCGTATAGCGCTTGATATTCGGTGAAATTTGATAAGTTTTCGGGTCGCCCAATGCTGCCCCAGTTGCTTTTAGTGCCATCTTGCCACTCTCCTTTCACGCCATTGCGTGATTACTCTAGCCTTATTTTACCATGATGCAAGCGCTTCTGAAAGCCAGAGCGCGGCCTAAGCAGTTGATTAGCAGCAAACAGTTCGTTAGATTTCACGGGTTTCATAGACGTGCAGACTAATCATCAAGGAGCCGCCAAGCACCACTAGTAACCCCGCCAGACCAGCCGCCACCGTGGGCCACACTACCACTTGCTCGAACGGATCCAGATAAGCCACCAGCCCCAGCACCGCGCAAAGCCCAAACAAGGTGCCATAGACAGCAAATGGCGCGCGTTCAAAGCCCCATTTCAGCAGCATCGGGTATTCGATGGCGGTGGTCAATACAAAAAAGAAGAACACCCCTGCCGCCACGCCGAGCGTGCGGCTGAGATTGGCTTCGGCGGGCCGAATGAGCCCAGTGACCCCGTCCACCACGGCAAAATTCAACACCAAAGCCGCGACCAAACTCAAAGCAAAGCCATAATGGCCCCAAACTACAATGCGCCGGCGCAGCGGCAATAAGGCCAGCATGCCTTCAAGGCCGTGTTGCTGACTGCCCACAAACGGCATCATCAAAGCGGAACTCGCCATCCCCGCGGCGGCCCCTAACATCAAAAAGCGAGTATTGGCCACAAAGACGCCGAGCAGCACCAGCGCGAGGTCGGCTAACCCCACGATCCACCAAATTGAATGGAGCTTGGTGGTGGTCCAGTCTAATCTCATCATCGTCGCAATGTCACGCATGGTCTTCACCTCGCTTGCCTAAGTAGATCATCAAAGTATCCAGATCCGGCGTTGAGGTGACCAGCCCCGTCGCCAGCGCTTGGTCCGCAGTCGGCAGCAGCAGAGAGAACCCAACGCTGGTTTGGCGCAGGCCTAGTCCCCGGTTTTTAAGCGCTGCCGTCAGCTCTGACGAGCCGCCTTGTACCAGCAGATAACGGCTAAGTAGCGTGTCTGTTTCACCAAAAAAGCGCTGCTCGCCGTGAATTAGGTACAAGAGATAATCTGCAAACTGCGCCAAATCATCCGTTAAATGGCTGGACAGCAGCACACTGGCCTCACCATCCTGAATATACGACTGCAACAGCTGGCGTAATTCATCCCGCGCAATCGGATCCAGCCCTGCCATCGGTTCATCCAATATCAGGAGCTTGGCATGATGGCTTAACGCCACCGCCAAGTTCACTTTGTTTTGCGTACCTTTGGACAGACGCCGATACATGGTTTTCGGATTGATATCAAATTGCGCGACCAACTTCATGAACTGCTGCGAATCCCAGTGCGGAAACAGCCGCTTCATATTGCTATCAACGTCTTTCATCGTCCACGCATCCGGTAAGGTGGTGGAATCGAGCATCGCTCCGAGGTCATCGCGGGCCTGTTGCCGCGCATCAGCGGTCTTGGCACCGTTCAAGGTAAATTCCCCGCTACTAGGCTGGGCCATGTCCAGCAGTAAGCGCAAGGTCGTGGTTTTGCCTGCCCCATTCGGCCCGATTAGGCCCATGATGTACCCAGCCGGCAAATCAAAGGTTAACGGTCCTAGCGCAAATTCAGGATAGGTTTTCGCCAAATTAGTCACGTTGAGCCGCTCATTCATGGTCCTCACCTCCCGCTGCCATCAAGTTATCCAACATCTCGTGTAAAGTTGCCGGCGGAATCTGACCGATTTTGGCGGCATCAAGGGCCGCTTGCAGCCCTGCTTCCACTTGGCGTAGGGTTTGTTCGCGTAGCAGTGCCGGGTCCTGGGGCTGAACATAGGTACCTTTCCCCTGGACATTCTGCACCAGGCCGGCTTGTTCCAGATCATGGTAGGCGCGCGTGGTGGTAATCACGCTGATTTGCAAGTCTTTCGCCAGCCCCCGAATTGAGGGCAGCAAGGTGCCCGGCTGCAATTCACCGCTTAAAATAGCGGCTTGGATTTGATCGATAATTTGCTGATAAATCGGCTCGCCCGCTCGATTTTGAATCACAATACGCAATGCACTCACCTCTGCGCTTTGGCCACTGACCGGCTCTTTTTAAAGGCTGCCAGAATGCCACTATCGCTGTAAACCAACACATTCGCCCGGTAAGCCCGCGCGGCAAAAATGCTGAAGCCGAGCAGGAAGACCAAGTTAATGGCCAGGGCGATGCCAACCTGGAGCAGGCCCACCTGATCGACCCCAAAGCGGGCCGGCATGATCATTGGACTGAGAAACGGAAGGTAACTCATCACATTGATGACCGGACCGGCGCCGTTGCTGACCATTAGAGCGGCAAAATAGCCAATCATCGCCAGGTACAGCACCGGCTGCATGGCCATGCCCGCCTGCTCCTGATTGCTGACTAACGAGCCGCACAGCGCCGCTAAAATCGTGTAACTCAGAATACCCAGGACGAAAAAGCCAATCATCACCAGGACAAAGGACCAACCGATTTGCTGCCAATCTACCAGACGCAGCAAGTCATTCAACGCTGGCCAGTGACGCCGCAGTAACCACGCGCCGCCGCCCAGCACCGCATAAGCGCCCAGCTGCACCCCGACCAATTCGGCAATGCCGAGGAGCTTACCATAAAACTGGGTTTGCGCTTTGATGGCAGCCAAAATCGACTCTTCAATGCGCGACCCTTTTTCAGTGGCAATTTCTTGCGCGACAATGCTGCCATAGCTCATGAGGAACAGGTACATGAGAAAACCCACTGCCAGCGCGAGGATGCTTTTGAGCCCCTCTGACTTGTTGGCCGCGGCCTTTAACTGACCGTCACTCACCGTCACGGTTTTGACGGTAACTTGAGTGGGCCGCAGCATTTGTGCCAGCGCCGCTTGCGATAAGCCAAGCGACTTGGCCACAGCCTGCGTATTCAACGCCGTCAACATGGTTTTAATGGTCGCTGGATCAACGGTTTCGCCATCGTCGCGCACCACCAGCTTGACGCTTGGGCTGGTCGCCTGCGCCACTGTCAGCAAGCCGTCAACCTTACTTGCCTTCAACAGTTTCTGTCCGGCAGCAGCGCTGGTCACTGGCTGAAACTTTGGGTCGCTACTATGCTTCAAGCTCGCCCGCACTGCCGCTGGCGCCGCCACGGCCACTTGTGCCGGCTGGTTGGTCTGATCCATATACCAAGAAATCCCGCCAATGATGGCAAGCGCAATGAGTGGCATCAGCACCAGGCTCCACCAGCTAAAACTGTGCATGTTTTTGCGAAAGACCATTTTGGCAATCAAGTTCAACTTACGCATCAGGTTCACCTACTTTCATCCGGAAAATCTCATCTAGCGACGGCGCCTGCTGCCGAAACCCAGCAATATAACCGCCAGCGGTCACGCGGTCAAAAATTGCTTGCCCGGCGGTCTCATCCGTCAAGGCCAGTTCAAAGTGGCTACCGGTTTGCGTCACCTGGGCCACCCCTGGCAAAGCGGCCAGTTCGGCTTTGCTCAAGGCCGGTTCATCCAGATGAATCCGGACGCGGCCATACTGGGCGCGAATTTCCGCCACTGTGCCGGTCAGCACCTCCCGGCCATTTTTCAACATCACTAAGCGGTCCGACAAGGACTCGACATTGCGCATGTCATGGCTGGAAAAAATAATCGCAGCGCCACTCTTCTGCAACAGGCGCACCCCGGCTTCCAGCAAACTGGCATTGACCGGATCCAGCCCGGAAAACGGTTCATCCAAAATGAGCAGCTTCGGCATTGCAATCAGCGCGGCAATCAGCTGCACCTTCTGCTGGTTCCCCTTGGACAAATCTTTGATTTTATCCTTGCGCTTGCCTTTCACCTCAAAGCGGTGGAGCCAATCATCCAGCTGCGCATCCACGTCCTTAGCGGTCATGCCATGCAATTGGCCAAAAAACTGTACCTGCTCTTCGATGGTGAGCTTGGGATAAAGCCCCCGTTCCTCCGGCAAATAACCAATAAAATCACGATTCAGCTGCGCCAGCGGCTGGCCCTGCCAACTGATGCGCCCAGCATCTGGTTGCAACAAATCCAAAATCATCCGAAACGTCGTCGTTTTCCCGGCGCCATTTTGCCCAATCAACCCCAAAATTTCCCCTGGAGCAATCGTAAAGCTCACCTCGTCCACCGCCGTTTGGTCACCAAAGCGCTTCGTTACCCCTGCTACCTCAAGCATTTTTCCATCCCCTTACTGTATATGTCCTAATATGTACAGTATCACCAGTAAGCGCTGTCGTCAATTCGATTCCATACAAAAACGACCTTGGCTACTTATCCAAGATCGTTTCAACTGGTACCGTATAACCTCTACCTGCGAAAGCAGACAGCCAACTCAGGTCTGCTGGCAGGCTATCTTCAAACCACAGCATCACCTAGTCTAAGAAAACATGTCTGACCAGCTCAGTCTGTTCTCCAACGAGCAGACGTGGTGCTGGGCGGAGCTTGGCGGGGTCTGGCAGTGAAAAGATTAGTGACCGGAAGACCAGCGCGTCTTTTGCGGTGGGCTTCCCAGCGCTAATCTCGGCAAAGTTGAAGACGCCAATGAGCGTAGCGAAGGCGGCTTTAACTTTAGGTTCGAGACCGTTTTTTGGCTCGGACCGGCCGCACCGCCAGACCCCGCCAAGCGGAGCCCACCGCCCTAGCCGCCCGCGGCCGCTAATGCGTTTTGCTGCGCAGCCGAGTGACGATTTTCTCTAAGGCATCGATGAATTGGGCGATGTCCATCACCGTGGTGAAAGCGCCGAAGGAAATCCGAATGGACTCGGCAATCCGCGGGCTATCCGCCCCGTACATCGCCGTCAGCACATGCGACGGTTCCATGCTGCCCGCCGTGCAGGCCGAGCCGCCAGAAATGGCAAAGCCCGCCAGATCAAGATTGGTTTGCAGCGCATAAGTGGAAACGCCGGGGAACCAGAGGTTAAGCACGTGGTTGAGCGCATCTGCCTTCAGCGGGCCATTGACTTTGAAGTCGATGCCAGCGCCAGTCAGCGAATCAATAATCTGTTTCTTGAACCCATAATACTTCGCCTGCCGATCGGCTTTTTCCTGGGGGGTAATCAACCGCACTGCTTCGGCAAACCCAGCCACGGCGGGCGGGTTCTCGGTGCCGGCGCGGCGCTTGGTTTCCTGCTCGCCGCCTTTGAGGAAAGACGGGAAGTTGATGCCTTCGCGCCGGTACAAAAAGCCGATGCCTTTGGGACCGTTGATTTTATGCGCAGAAACACTGAGCATGTCCACCTTCAAGGCATTCACATCAATATCCAACAGGCCATACGCTTGGGTGGCATCGGTGTGGAACCACGCTTGGTGGTCCGCCAGGCGGGCGCCAATTTCAGCAATGGGCTGGCGGCTGCCGACTTCGTTATTGCCCAGCATAATCGACACCAAAATCGTGTCATCATCCAGCGCCGCGTCAAAGTCAGCCAGGCTGATTTCCCCGTTTTCATCCACTGGCAGATACGTGACGTTGAAGCCTTCCTGCTCCAAGGCCGCCATCGGCTTTAACACGCTGGGATGTTCAATCGCGGTAGTAATAATGTGCTTACCTAGGCTAGCGCGCTTGTGCGCCGTTTGCATGATGGCAGTGTTATTAGCCTCAGTCGCCCCGCTGGTGAGTACAATTTCGGTGGGTTTAGCGCCAATACTTTTAGCCAAAGTGGCATGGGCCGCGTCCATCACGGTGTGCGCTTCACGGCCGAACCAATGTGTCGAGCTGGGATTGCCAAAATCCTGCTGCATCTGCGCCATCATCGTGTCAATGACCGGCTTGGCCATCGGCGTGGTGGCAGCATTATCGAGATAAATATGGGTCATAATTACTTACTCCTTTGTTCGTTAATTCAACTGGTGCAAGTACGCCAGCAGCATCGCGGCGCTGCGCTTGCCGGCATCGATGATGAAATCATCAAAGTTAACACTGGCTTCACTATCACCATTATCGCTCATCGCTCGAATCACCACAAAAGGCGTGTGGAATTCAGTGGCAACTTGGCCAATCGCCGCGCCTTCCATTTCACTGGCCAGGGCCTCTGGATAAATCGCCAAAATGCGTTGAATCGCAGTTTTGCTGGCAATAAACTGATCGCCAGACACAATGAGGCCCACATGCGTGGTGAGCTGGGTGGCTTCGGCGGCAGCTTTGATGGCCGCCACCACGGCTGGGTCCGCTTTGAACCGCTGCGGCTGCTGCGGCAGTTGGCCAGGTAAATAACCAAAAGCGGTGGCATCCACGTCGTGATAGGCCACTTCATCCGAGATCACCACATCCCCAATCGCTAACCCGGTGCCAATGCCGCCGGCGCTACCGGTGTTGATCAGCACATCTGGGTGGTATTCATTGAGCAGCACCGTGGCAGTCATCCCGGCTTGGACCTTGCCAATACCTGATTCGACCAAGGTCACTTCGACCCCATCCAGTTGGCCATGGTAATAATGCTGGCTGGCAAAAACCTTTTCTTCCTTGTTCGCCAGTTTTGGCAACAAGGTCCGAATTTCTTCTTCCATCGCGCAAATCACGCCGATTTTCATCACAGACACTCCTTTATCCTTGCGAGTCACTTACTAATTGTACGCTCATTACAGGAAAAACAGAACCACAAAGACGATGATCAACAACACCGCAGTGATGCCAATCGCCCAGTTCAGTTTCTTCTTCAGGCTGTTCACTTTTTTGAAGGTTGGTTCATCAAAGCGGCCGGTGGTGGGTTTCGGTCGGCTTTCTTTGGCGTATTCCCGCTCGGCTTCGCGCCGTTTTTCGTCACGAGTTTCGGCCTCGGCGGCGGCTTTGGCCTGCGCTTCACGATATTCTTTTCGGGTCATTTCAGCCATGCTTTGCCTCCTCTAGCGCCCACAGCGCCACTGCCAATGTGGTTTTGGCATCACAAATCAACCCTGCTTGCTGCGCCGCTTGAGCTTCTTGCAAGCTCAACCATTCGCCTTGAACGGACTCGCCAACATCTTGCGGCCGCTGCTGGGCTGGTGCATGAAAGTCTTCGGCCAAGAAGAGATGCGTCTGGGCATCCGAAAAGCCCGCACTTTGATAAAAGTGGGTCAGCGGTTGCCAGTGCTCAGCCGCCAACTGGGCCTCTTCATTCAGCTCGCGTTTGGCCGCTTGCAGCGGGGTTTCGCCAGGCTCAATTTTACCCGCTGGCACTTCCAAAGTTTCTTGACCCAGCGGCGTGCGCCATTGCCGGACAAATAAGGCCCGGCCTTGCTTAAGGGCGAGCACCCCAGCCGCGCCAGTGGTGTGCACGAGAATCCGCGGTGCAGTGGTGCCGTCTGGCAGCCGAACCGTGAGCTCACTTAACGTTAAAATGGGCCCAGCATACAGTTGTTTTCGTTGCTCGATGGTTTCCAAGCGCTTGCCTTCTTTCCGGTTTCTTCATAGCCCATGATACCAATGGCCGCCGAGATTACCAACGCCTTAAGAGATTCTTGATGAAAGTCCATCCGAAGGCGGATATGACCACCCCTATAATATGGTAAACTGAGGTCACGTAAGCATTATAGCAGGAAGTGAAAAACGTGAAAAAACCGGAAAAACGAATCCGCTGGCTCCGCGTTGGGCTGTGGGCCGCTGGCGGCGCAGTATTAGGGCTCCTCACCGGCCGCGTATGGATTGCCGCGTTCTTATTGGTGGTGTTCGGCGGAGCGCGCTTGATTGGTGAGCTCAGCCGGCCCGAGCCTGAACCCGAAACCCCACCCATTTCGCCTGATATGGCGGCCCACTACAGCGAAGCCGGCCTCTCAGAAAATGAGATCAACTTGTTTCGCGACACCATGGACCAAGCCGCAGATCAAATCCATGACTTCGAAGCGATTGCGGACCGCGTGCCCAAAATTAAGGCCATCGCGTTGAATGCCGACTTACTCGACATCATGCACGCGTATTTTAAGGCTATCGTGCAAACCCCGAAAAAGCTCGGGGCGGCTGGGCACTTTATTTATGAGCAATTGCCGAACCTACTGCGCATCGCCCAAAAATACGAAACGATTTCGCATCATGAAGTCAAAACCCAAGATACCTATGACGTGTTGACCACCGCGGCCAACACCCTCGCCGACTTGGCCGCCACCATCAAGGATGGCTATGCCGAGTTTGTTGAAAGCGATATTGATGATTTGGAAGCCGATTTGAACCTAGCCAAGCAACAGATTAAACCGCGCTTGACTGAATCGACCCAGCCGCTGAACCGGCAAGTTAATTTGAATGCAACCATTAAGGAAGAAACGGGGCATGAACATGAATGACGAACCGACACCACAACCAACGAGCACCCAAGCCGATCCAGACTTACTCAATGACCTGCTGAGCCAACCCTTCACTGCCGCAGCGCCTGCTGCCGCTACCGGCCAAGCGCCAGAAGCACAGGTGAAAAAGGCCAACCTCACCCCTGAGCAGGAAAAGCAGGCCAAAGACCTGGCCGCCCAAATCGATGTCAAAAACACGGAAGCGGTGATGAACTATGGCGCCAACGCCCAAAAGCAGCTCGGCCAGTTTTCTCAGACCATGCTGGACAAGGTGCAAAGCCAAGACACAGGCGCAGTCGGCGATGCCTTGACCTCACTGATGGCACGGCTGAATGAGGCCAATCCCGATGAGTTGCGGGCCGAAAACAACAACGTCTTCAAGAAAATCTTTGGCAAAGTACGGCGCTCAATTTTTGAAATTACCGCGAAGTACCAAAAAATTGGCGCTCAAATCGACACCATTGCGGCTCGGCTTGGTAAGGAGCAGCAAGGCCTGATCAACGACAACAAAATGCTCGATGAACTCTATGTCCAAAACAAGGCCTATTTTGATGCCTTGAACATCTACATTGCCGCGGCCAAGATGAAGCAAGAAGAACTCTTGACCACCACTATCCCTGCTGCGATGAAGGAAGCGCAAGACTCCGGCGATCAAATGAAGGTCCAGGAAGTCAACGACCTCAAGCAGTTCGAGGCCCGGTTGGAAAAACGCGCCTATGACCTCCAGCTGGCCCGGGAAATCACCTTGCAGCAGGCGCCGCAAATTCGCCTGATTCAAAACACCAACCAGGCCCTGGCAGAAAAGATTCAAGCTTCCATCAATACCGCCATTCCGCTCTGGAAGAATCAGGTGGCCATTGCCCTCACCTTATTGCGGCAAAAGGATGCCGTCACCGCCCAGCGGGAAGTCTCCGAAACCACCAACGATTTGCTCAAGAAAAATTCGAATATGTTGAAGATTTCCGCCATCGAAACCGCCAAGGAAAACGAACGTGGCGTCGTCGATATCGAAACCCTCACCCAAACCCAAAACGATTTGGTCGATACCTTGCAGCAAACCCTCCAGATTCAACAGGAAGGCCGCGCCAAGCGGCAAGCAGCCGAATTGGAACTGGGCAAAATGGAAGAAGATCTCAAGAACCACCTGCTGGATTACACCCATGGCGATATGCACCCCCGCCAGTAATCAGCGGCAACGTAAAAGCAGCGAATTCTCATCGAATTCGCTGCTTTTTTGTGCCGTACGCCCGATTCAACTCAGCGACTTCACCATGTTGTACCACACCTCGCCGGCATGACTGGAAGCAGACTCGCCCTCGTTGCGATAACCATTGGCCTCATAGAACGACACCAAGCGCTCGAGACAAGTGAGCGTGATAGCGCGCCGGTGTTCCGCAGTCGCCACTTGGGCCAATTCCGCCAGCAGCTGACCGCCCAAACCTTGACCGCGGCGGCCTGGCGCCACGGCCAAACTCAGCACGGCCTGATACGGTGCGGTGTCCGTGTTCGCCGCCGCGCTGGCAAACAGCTCATCGGTCAAATACCGCTGGTCAATCGCAGGGCCAACGATGTAGCCCAACACTTGATCGGCGGTTGCGGCGACAACAAACGTTTCGGGATAAGCGGCAATGCGGGCCTGCATGCTACTTTCGGTGGCGGCTTCAGCGGGACTGAAGCCCGCAGTTTCGATGGCCATGATGGCCGCCAGGTCACTGGCCTGGGCCGGGCGAAAAGTGATCACAATGATGTTCTCCTTTGGTGGCAGTGTTTAGAGAATGGAGACATTGCCTTCATCCAAGTCGGTATGGGTTAAATAAGCGGTTTGGTTGTACACATCTAAGTAAAAACGGTGCTCATGCACTGCGAGGATCGAAGTGGATAGATTTTTCAAGCCAAGTAAATTCTCATTGCCGGTCGCGGCTTTGATACCTAGTTGGCTGATCCCACCATGGGAAAACACCAAGGCATTTTCATTTTCGCCGAGGCGGGCGGCAATTTGCTGCAACGCCTGGCGAAACCGGGCGCGGGCTTGAGCAAAATCTTCCACCCCTAACGCTTGAAGCGCCGGATCATTTTCCCGACGAGACAACTTGGCGAATAAGGCTGGTGAAGTCGCAATCAAATCAGCGCGCTGTTTGCCTTCCCATTGACCAAAGGAAAGTTCCTTCAGGCCCGGCAGAGAGTGAATTGGGAGGGTCAGCCCCATCGCTTGGGTCACAATGGTGGCGGTTTGCTTGGCCCGGGTAATGGGACTGGTGTAGACCTGGGTAAAAGGATACGCCGCTAAGTATCGCGCCAGTTGGTGGTAGCCGGTCAGATCAGCGGTCAAAAGCTGACTGTCGGCGCCGGCCCCTTGCAGCCGCTTGGCCAAATTCCAAGCGGTTTTGCCGTGGCGAATGATAAACAAACGCTTCATTGAATTTTCCCCACCGTATCGCCGCGCAACCCGCGCCGTAAAGTTTCGACCGCGGTGGCTTCTGCCGCGGCAATGTTCCCTAAGTTGACTTGCGGCCCAAATTTGAGGATGAGGGCCACTTGCTGCGGTTTCAGTGGTGCCTCAAAAATTAGTTGGTCGCTACCGGCTTTGGCCAAGGCGTCCAGTTCACTTTCAATAATGGCCCCAGTCGCGTCATAGATGCCGATATTTTTGCCGGCTTCTCGCGCTTCCAGGATGACATAGTTGGCGCCGGCGGCCAAATCGGCCTGAATTTCCGCCAGCCGCTGCGTCACTGTCAGCTCATGATCCAAAGTGGGGTTTTTCTTGCCGACTTCCGTGAGCACGAACAAGCCAGCCGTTTTGGCTTGTTCAATCAACGCCTGCCGCCGCGCCGGCGTGATAACCGTGGAGCCATCGCTGATTTCCACC
Source organism: Lacticaseibacillus suilingensis (assembly GCF_016861845.1). Classification (GTDB taxonomy): domain Bacteria; phylum Bacillota; class Bacilli; order Lactobacillales; family Lactobacillaceae; genus Lacticaseibacillus; species Lacticaseibacillus suilingensis. The sequence continues at coordinate 68,790 of NZ_BOLV01000012.1, read as the reverse complement.
CCGTTGAACCCTAGGGCCTGGGTTTCCTGCAAAAAGGCAGCATACTGCCCTGATGCTTCCGCGACTTCCAGCAGCGTACCGCCGGGATAAACCACAATGTTGGCCTGGCGATACAACGCCACTTTTTGTTTGATCAAGTCTCGGTCCATGGTCGCTGCCGTGCCCCAGCCCAACTTAATGAAGTCGATGGTGGCGCCGGCGGTCGCCACCAAATCCGCCGCCGCGTTCAGCCCAAAACCTTTGTCCAAGACCATCGTTTTACCGGCACCGATTTTGGCGCCTAAAAATTCGTAAGCTAACATATCCTGACCCTCCAAAATGATGATTTGATTAGAATCAGCTTAAACAAAAAGTGTGACTTTTTTGGGACCAATTTTAGCTCTTTTCACCGGCGCGCATCGTCAGCATCCGGTACGCCGTCAGCGCCACTGCCACGACACATAACGCCGTCGCGGCGATGAAGGCCACATGCATACCGTCGATGAACAGTTGCGGCTGCTTGGCCAGATAAGTTGTCACCTTACGGCCAGCTTCGTTGCTCATCGCGGCATACAACACAGTGGTCGAAGCCGAGATGCCGACAACCATCCCCATGTTCCGGGCCAAGGCATTGAGCCCACCAGCCACCCCGAGGTCTTTCGGGGCCACGGCGGACATAATCAGCGTGTTGTTAGGCGACTGAAAAGCACCATTGCCAAAGCCCATCAGCACAATAATGGCCATCACGAGCAGCCACGACGTCTTCAGGCCCAAGAAAATAAAACCAGCCTGAGCCAGCAAAATCACGCACAGGCCAACCAGCGTGATGCCATAAGGACCTTTTTTGTCCGACAGGCTCCCAGACAGCGGCGCAATAATCACCTGCACGACCGGGAAAAGCATCAGCAGATACCCGGCAGTGGTGGCGGTCAAGCCCCGGGCATTTTCGAGGTAAAACGGCCAAATCACATTGGCAAAGAAGTTGGTAATGAAGATCAAGAAGCCCACCAGTAGCGAAATGGTGAATTCCTTATTCTTAAACAAGCCCAAGGACACCATCGGTTCCGGCACCCGCCGTTCAATCTGAATGAACGCTGCCAGGGCGAGCACCGCCACGGCGAACGCGGCTAAGATGCCAGGTTGGGTGAGCCCACCTCCTGGCCGATAAAGATGCCAAGAAATAAGCTCAGGATGAACACCACAAAGGCACTAAAGCCGAGCCAGTCAATCCGGGTTTTGACCCGCGGCAAATCTTTAGGAAAGACAATTTGGCCCACGATCATGGTGATGATACCCAGTGGCAAGTTAATCCAGAAAATGTACCCCCACGGCAAGGCGCCCAGAATCAAACCGCCCAAGCCAGGCCCGGCGATCGAGCCCACTGACACAAAAGAGCCAATCAGGCCCAAGGCTTTGCCGCGTTCCCGCAGCGGAAAGACTTCGGTGATGATGCCGTTGTTATTCGCCATCGTCATCGACGCCCCCAGCGCCTGCACCACCCGCGCCCCAAGCAACAGCGCGAAGCTGTGGTTGAAACCAGCAAGCAGCGAGCCAATGGTGAACAGCACGGTGCCGATACGGAAAATGCGAATTTTGCCGAAAATGTCCCCTAATTTGCCCATCATCAGCAGCAAGGCACAGATGACAATCAGATAAATCGACACAATCCACTCCGCCACATTCATTTTCAGGCCCATATCCTGACTGATCACCGGCAAGGCAATATTGACGATGGAGGCATCCAGCGTAGACATAATGGTGAACATCCCCACCGCGGTAATGATCCACCAGCGATTCTTCTGCACTTTAGGATCATCAACGTAATTTTGCATAAAGCTCTCCTTTAACGATACAGTCAGACGCATTCGCCGTTTGCGAATCGGTTGCGACCTGACCAAATATTCTTTGCTAGTATATCTGTGAATTTTCTGAAAATCAAATTTGGCTCACCGTGTCTTTACACATCTATTGCGAGAGCTTTACGTCGGCTACGCAACAATTACGGCACTCATATCGATTATTTACTTTCAGCCTTTATGCTGGTGATATTCCACTAAGGGAGGAAACCAAAATGAAAAAAAGCATTCTACTGCTCGCCGCCACGTTGACCTTAACCTTGGCCGCCTGCGGCAGTAAAACCACCAGCTCTGCCAGCACCGGGAAAACCAGTAGCACCAGCGGCAAAATTGTTGCTGTCGGCTCGACAGCCTTGCAGCCACTCGTTGAACAAGCCGCAAAACAATACCAAACCGACAACCCCGGCGTTGACATTACGGTGCAAGGCGGCGGCTCTGGCGCTGGCTTGAGCCAAGTCGCCGCGGGCGCAGTGACCATCGGCAATTCTGATGTGTTCGCCCAGGAAAAAGACGGCATCGATGCCAACAAGCTCGTCGATCACCAAGTCGCGGTGGTCGGGGTCGCGCCAGTCGTTCACCCTGGCGTTGGGGTCACCAACCTTTCTAGCGCCCAACTCGTGGGTATCTTCACCGGTACCATTACGAACTGGAAGCAAGTGGGCGGCAAGGATCAAAGTATCGTCTTGATCAACCGCGCGCAAGGCTCTGGCACCCGCGCCACCTTCGAACAGCTCGCCTTGAAGACCACCAAGGTCAAAACCGCTCAGGAACAAGACTCCAGCGGCACCGTTGCCAAAATGGTGGCTTCGACGCCAGGCGCCATTTCCTACTTGGCCTTCTCTGCCATCACCAAAGACGTACAAGCCTTGGCGTTCAATGGCGTGAAGCCAACCGCCGCGAACGTCGCCACGAACGCATGGCCAGTATGGGCCTATGAGCATATGTACACAAAAGGCTCGCCCAATGCCGCTACCGCGAAGTTCATCAACTACCTGCAAAGTAAAAGTGTGCAAGGCAAGCTTGTGACGCAGATGGGTTACATTCCCATTGTCGACATGCAAGTGGCCCGCACCCATGATGGCAAAATCGAAGACAAATAACCTTTTCTGGCCTAGCAGCGCTGCTAGGCCTTTTTTGCGTCTAGACGCTTTCTTTCGATAAGCCTAAAATGATGATTAGACGATTTAACTCTGATAGCTAAAGGAAGCGCCTCTTTTGACCAAACGCAACGTCATGATTGTCACCATCGCTTTGCTTTTATCCAATGTCATGTCCGGCATTGACGGCACCATTGTCAACACTGCCCTGCCTGCCATTATCGCTGACTTGCATGGCCTACAACTGATGGCCTGGATTGTGGCGGTTTTTCTGCTTGGGACTGCGGTCAGCACCCTGCTCTGGAGCAAGTTCGGCGAGCGCGTCGGCAATAAAACGGCGTATCAGTGGGCAACGCTGGTGTTCGTCGTGGGCTCTTTGCTCCAAGGGTTGGCGCCTAACATTTGGCTGCTGATTCTGACCCGGGGGCTGGCAGGCATCGGTAATGGCGGCATGATTTCACTGCCGTACATCATTTTCGCCCAGCTGTACCCGAAAGTGCGCGAGCGCATGAAGGCCTTGGCGCTGGTTTCGGCCTTTTACAGTTTTGCCACCATTATTGGCCCGCTGATTGGCGGCTTTCTGGTGGATTACCTCTCCTGGCACTGGGTTTTTTACATCAATGTGCCGATTGGTCTGCTCTCGGCAGCAATGGTGCAAGTCTTCTACCGTGCCCAGCGGCCCAGCCCCCGTCAAGCCCCGCTGGATCGTCGCGGCGCCTTGCTGTTGGTGGGGCTTTTGGTCAGCCTGCTGGGCGGACTTGAGCTCATTGGCTTGACTCACCTTTGGGTCGTCGCGTTGCTGCTGGGCCTGGCGTTAGCTTGTGGCGCCGGACTCATCATGACCGAACGGACGGCGCTGGATCCGGTCGTGCCTGCGCGCTTATTCCGTAATCATCGGCTCGTGCTCGACTTCGTGTTGTTCACCTTGATCTGGGGCGCCTTCGTGTCGTTTCTCACCTATGCCCCGATGTGGGCGCAAGGACTACTTGGCACGTCGGCCTTGCTTGGTGGCGCGACTCAAATTCCAGCCGCCTTCACCAACTTTGGTGGGTCCGAAGCCGTGCCCGTGCTGCGGCGCCGCTTTAGTCCCCATCAAACCTTAACCATTGCCATTGTGATTTTAACGTTGAGCTTCGTGGTCATGCGGCTGTTATCGCCAACCGCCCCATTTTGGCTCCTTCTCGTCGCTGGCGCCTTTGAGGGTTTCGGCAATGGCGCCTGTTTCAACGAATTGCAGGTCAAGGTCCAAGTCGACGCCGACCCTGCCGATATTCCAGTGGCCACATCGTTTAGTTTTCTGATTCGCATGCTGAGTCAAACCTTCACCACCGCCATCTTTGGTCTGGTCATGAACCAGCACCTGGCGGCTGGCATCGCTAAGCACCCGCAGATCACCATGAACATGATGAACAAACTCAGCGACGCCACCCAAGTTGGTCAACTGCCCCATGCCTGGCTCCCCACCATGCGCAGCATTCTTTATTCCGGGCTCCATGCGATTATGCTGCTGGCGCTGATTTTGATGCTGATTGCTTTGATCCTGAATTTGCTGGCCCAGTGGCGCGAACAGCGCTTAGCGTAAGACCGATTACCCCGCCTCCGAATCTATGGAGGCGGGGTGATTTTTGCTTTTTTCAGGCTGTCATCGGATTAACCCGGGCCTTTTTCATTTGTGTTTGATGAAATTAAAGCCAAATATTCACGGTAAGATTATATTTTAATTAGAAAAGTCATTTCATCATCGCATTTTCGGATCTTCTAATTTTGAAAAAATTTTTAGCAACTGATTAGTTTTAATCCCACGTTTCCCTTGATTAATTCCTTTAATCTTTCAATCAGACCGAACCTTTTCGCATGAAAACTGAAAATTATGCCAGAATAATTAAAGACAAATGGCATTAACGGTGGTATTCTGATGAGAAGTTATTGGAGGCATGGGTATGAAGGATGAAGCAATCACCGCGCTTGGGACCGACGCGGCTATCAATTTACGTACTTTAAAACACCTGTATCACCAAGCGCTGGCCGGCCAAACCCGGCTGGTGCAAATTCCTCAGCAAACCCAGCTCGAACCGCTGATCATGCAACTTTCCGCCGTGGCACCGCTGCATGAGCTGGCCATCATTGCGCCTAGTGGTAGCTTTCACGCCTTTAGTGCGCTGGTGACCTTGGCCAAAACGGTCAGCCCGCAAGGCACCTTGGTGAGTCTCACCACCGGCAATACCGTCCGGCTGTGCAATCAGTATCTGAATGAAAGTGCCACGCATGGCGCCAGTCTCCATGCCTTGACGGCCAGACTGGCCCTTTACGAGTGTTACCAGCCGCTAAAATTGCATCTCCTCACCGCTCGTTATGCCCAAGTTAGCATCAACCTTGTCGCCACTTCGGCCTTGTTCTCCACGCGGGTCGCGGCCAGCAGCGACTTGAATTTGTTGGCGGTCAATCCCATTGGTGACGATTCATTGACCCCTTGGCATCAAATCGTTCAAACTGACCGGCATCCCGTCTACATCACAGCCGCCGGCGCCTCCACCACGCCAGTCGCCGAACCGGTGGTGCTTACCGTCAGCGAGCGTCAAACGTTGTGGCAGACCCAAGGCCCAACCCGGGTCCGCCAGGGGGTAAAAATCGGCCGCATTCGCTACACCGTGTTCGAGTATCAAGCTATCGAATTGGTGATTTACGACGCGATCCAAGAACCTTTCACGGTGCACACCTTTCGGCATCGCGATGCCGCCATGATTGAAAAGCGCGCCCAAAAACTCGGCCACCTCGATGCGCTTTATCGCACCCCGGTGAGCAATGATCACACCTTCACCACTTCAACGGCCTTGCACAAATTCGCCCACCGGCTCTTTCAAGCGGCGCGTCATGGTCAACCTTAGCCCAAGCAAAAACGGCAACCCATCTCGCAATGGGTTGCCGTTTGCTTTGGGCTTAAGCGCCGTAGTTGGAGTCCTCAACCACCGTTACATTGGCGGCTTGAGGGCCTTTGGCACCTTCAACAATGACAAACTTCACTTTTTGGCCCGCGGCAAGCGACTTGAACCCGCCACCTAAAATGGCCGAAAAGTGGACATAGATATCTTGACTACCATCTTCAGGGACGATGAAACCGTAGCCCTGCTTTTCGTTAAACAACCGGACGCGGCCTAACATGATTAGGCCTCAAAGCCGTTCGTCACGGCTTCTGGGAAGTTTGCCGCCACAATCTTGGCACAACGCGCACACAAGGTTGGGAACCGGTCATCACTGCCCACATCAGTCGTGGTCATGCGGCAACGCTGGCACACATCGCCAGCCGCATGAGCGACCACAATCGCGCCATCGTCAAACGCAACCGCATCAGCCGGCACGGCAGCGTCTTCAGCCGCCACCGTGAACCCGCTGGTGATCAACAGCTGCATCACATTCGCATCCAGCCCAGCCAGCAATTCCCGTAAGGCGGGCTTTGGATAAACGGTCACAGCCGCTTCCATGGACTTGCCGATCAGCTTCGCATCGCGGGCCATTTCCAAACTCTTTTGCACTTCAGCGCGGAACGCCATGAAGGCCCCCCATTGCTTCAGCAGCGCGTCACCATTGGCAAAGCTTTGGGCACTCGGTAAATTGCTGAGTGCGGCGTAAGCTTCCGGCTGGCGCAGGTATGGCCAAACTTCTTCCGCCGTGTGGGAAAGAATTGGGGTCAGCAGCTTGGTCAAGTCAACCAAGGCCCGGAACATCACAGTTTGCATCCGACGCCGCGCCAAACTGTTTTCAGCTTCAATGTAAACCACGTCTTTGGCGAAGTCGAGGTAAAAAGCCGACAGATCGTTCACCAAGAAGTTGGAAATGGTCTTTTCCACTGTGGCAAAGTCATAGCGGTCGTAAGCGGCTTTGGCAGCTTCGATCACTTGGTTCAGCCGTACCATCAGATACTGATCGACGCTCCCGAGTTGGTCATACGCAACGGTGTCCTTGGCTTCATCAAAATCACTGGTGTTGGCGATCATGAAGCGCAAGGTGTTACGAATCTTGCGGTATGCCTCTGAAGTCTGGGCAAAATTATCCATCGACACGCGGACATCAGAAGATGAATCCACAGTGGCCGCCCATAGGCGGATGATTTCGGCGCCGTACTGCTTTTCCACGACATCTGGGGCAATCGTGTTGCCCAAGGACTTGGACATCTTGCGGCCTTGACCATCCAAGGTGAAGCCTTGCGACAAGACCTGCTTATAAGGCGCCTTGCCGCGTGCGGCCACGCTGGTGATGATACTGGAATTGAACCAACCCCGGTACTGATCAGAGCCTTCCAGATACAAGTCAGCTGGATAGGTCAATTCTGGCCGCGCCTCAACGACGCCAGACCAGGAAGAACCTGAGTCAAACCACACATCCATGATGTCGGTTTCCTTGGTGAACTCGCCATGCGGGGAATGTTCATTGGTGTAGCCTTCAGGTAGCAAGTCCTTGGCCTCGCGCTGTGACCACACAATCGAGCCATACTGGCCGAACAAATCAGCAACATGGTCAATCGTGGCTTTTTCCAAAATTGGGGTGCCGTCTTCGGCATAGAAAATCGGTAGCGGCACACCCCAGGCGCGCTGACGGGAAATGACCCAGTCGCCGCGGTCCCGAATCATGTTGTACAGGCGAGTCTTGCCCCATTCCGGCGTGAAGTGCACCTGATCGATGGCAGCCAGAATCTGCTGGCGGAAGGCATCGACTGAGGCAAACCATTGGGTGGTGGCCCGGAAAATCACTGGTTTCTTGGTCCGCCAGTCATGCGGATACGAGTGCGTGAAGAAGTCGAGCTTCAGTAGCGCCCCTTTTTCCTCTAAAGCTTTGGTCACCATTGGGTTGGCCTTGTCGTAGAACACGCCGGTAAAACCAGGCGCGTCTTCGGTCATAAAGCCCTTTTCGTCCACCACAGATACTACCGGCAGATCGTACTTCATGCCGGCCTTGTAGTCATCTTCACCATGGCCAGGGGCGGTGTGCACCAAGCCGGTCCCAGAATCGAGGGTGACGTGATCGCCTAAGATCACTAAACTAGTGCGATCATACAGCGGGTGCTGGGCGGTCATGCGGTCCATTTCCTTGCCACTAAAGGTCTTCAGGATTTCGACGTCCTGCCAGCCCAGTGCCTCTTTGACCACCGGCAAGCGTTCGGCCGCGACCACATACTTTTTGCCGTCTGCTTGGACTTGGGCGTATTCAAAGCGCGGGTTAACTGCAATCCCATAGTTGGCAGGAATGGTCCAAGGCGTGGTGGTCCAAATAATGAAACTGGTATCGCTGTCCAGCAAGCCTTTACCATCGACCACTTTGAAGGCGACATAAATCGAAGGTGATTTCACATCATGATACTCAATTTCGGCTTCCGCCAAAGTTGATTCAGAGCTCCAGGACCAGTAAACCGGCTTCAGGCCATGATAGATATAGCCTTTTTCTGCCATGGCGCCAAAGACGCGAATTTCCGCTTCTTCAAACTTGGGCTGCAAGGTGATATAAGGATGCTCCCAGTCGCCCAGCACGCCCAGGCGCTTGAAGTCGGTGCGCTGCTTGTCGATTTCCTTCATCGCAAACTGCCGGCACAACTCCCGGTAATCCGCCATGCTCATTTCCTTGCGGTGCACGCCTTTTTTGGCCAGCTGCTGTTCAATTGGCAAGCCATGGGTATCCCAGCCAGGCACATACGGCGCGCGGAAGCCATTCATGCTCTTATAGCGCACAATGATATCCTTGGAGATCTTGTTGAGGGCATGGCCCATGTGGATGTTCCCGTTCGCAAATGGCGGGCCGTCATGCAAAATAAAGGTGGGTTTCCCTTCATTCGCTTTTTGGCGTTCTTGGTACAAGTGATTTTCTTCCCAGGCTGCCTGCATCTTTGGCTCTTTATTCGGCAAGCCGGCGCGCATCTTGAAATCAGTTTTGCCCAAATTCAATGTGTCTTTGACTTTCATAGCGACTCCTCTCTTCCATACAAAAAACACCCGTCCCGATTAGGACGAGTGTTCACTCGTGGTACCACCTAAGTTCGAGCTAAAAATAGCTCCTTCAGCAATCGATAACGGGATTACCCGGCGCAAAGCTTCGCTGAACTGATACCGGCAATTGACTTGCACTGGGCTTCCACCGTTCCCAGCTCGCTGTGGCAAGGGGCAACTGCCGACTTGTGTTCAGAGGTGTTTAATTAATCTTGATCAGATTCGGCTGGCGCTTCGCTGGTGGTAGGACCATCCGTTGGCGCGTCAGCTTCTGGTTCATCTGTCGGGAAAACAATTTCGGTAAACTTGGTTTGACCGTCAGTGTCTTCAGCCGTCTCTGAGTTTACAGAATCTGGCGCCTCGTTGTCAAGGGGAGCTGGCTGCTGCACTGGTGCCTGAGCAGGGTCCAAGTATTCGGCTGATTCCGTGGTGCTAGCCAGCAAGTCTTTCCATTCTGGGCTCTTGACCACTTCCAGCTGCGATTCAAGCATCACTTGCAGGCGCTGGCGGAAGACGCGGGTCTGACGCTTAAGGTCTTCGGTTTCCACCGTGATCTTCTTGGCCTTATCCGAGGCATCGCCAACGATATGGTTGGCCTTGTCAGTGGCATCAGTCAGCATATCCTGTGAGGTCTTTTCGGCTTTCTGCTGAATCAAGGCGGCTTCGGTTTCCGCATTCTTCTTGACTTTATCAGCGGCTTCTTGCGCCACAATAATCGACTGGTTCAAAGCATCCTTCAGGTCGGTGAAGTACTTATTCTTGTCTTGCGCCTCTTGCAGGGCTTTTTCGGTTTCTTCATTTTGCTTCAACAGCGCCGTGTAGTCCTTGATGATCTGCGACAGAAAATCGTTGACCTGGTCTTGATCATAACCGTGGAAGCGAACGTTGAATTCCTTATTGTGAATATCTAGTGGACTTAATGCCATGGTGGTACCTCCTCGTTATTGGGGCCTGCTTTGCGCAGACGTTATTTGTGAATGACCTCAGTGGCCAAGCGCTGCTTACCTTTTTTACTGATGCCGAGCAAGCCCGTGATGCGGACGCGGCCGAACCCGCGCACCGAAATCAGATCGGCTTGCCCCACTGGTTCATCAGGGCGCGTCATCACCTCAAAGTTCAGGCGTACTTTTTGGGCTTCAACCAAGGCCTTCGCCCGTGCGCGCGACATGTTGAAGGCGTGAGCCACCAAGCTATCCAGCCGCAAGGTGGTGACGGAAAATTCAAGCGGCTGCCAATCATTGGCCGGTGTCACCACCTGATCGAGGCCAATGGGTTCAAGCCGGACGCCAATCCGGCCAATCTTAGTGATATTGCTTTGAACCCAATCACTCATTGTCTGCGTGGTAAACAGCTGCCAGCGCTGACCATCGGTGATGATATCGCCAAAGGCCGTGCGTTTGATGCCAGCATTGGCCATGGTGCCCAGCACATTGCTGTGATGCATTTCGGCAAATTTTTCCGGATAGTTGATTTCTAAAGGTGCCACCTCAAAATCAATCAAATCCGGCGCAAAATACGCCGGGGCAAAAATGATGCGGGCCCGTTCAGCGCCAATATAGCCGCCAAAGACATGGCATTTCACATCACCATCACTTCCGGTCAGCACCCGGGCAATGTGGATCTGACGCGGATCAAGAAAATCTGTCAGCACCGGCCGATACTCGGTGGCCGCCAAATTCAACTGTTCTGCCAGTTCATCAATCAGCGGGGCCTCGTCTTTGCGAAAGTGCTGATAAATAGCATCCATCAGGACATCACCCGCATCAAAATCGCATTAAAAATGGTGTTCAAGCCGCCGCGCAAAAGATCCAGCACGAAAAAGGCAATCAGCGGTGAAAAGTCGAGCCCCAAAATCGGGGGAATGATGCGAAACAGGTTCAGCCAAGGGCCAACCACGCGGCCCAACAACTGGCCGAACCGGGATTGATACGCCCCTGGAAACCACGACATCAACACATAAATCACCATCAGCACCATGTACACATACAAGGCATCATTAATAATCGTAAATAACCAAGCTAATGCGGTCAAACAGACACCTCCTAGCCTAAATCGATGTCGTCATCGGTGCCCAATGTGGCCGCCAAGCTGCCATCAATCTGGAAGTTCGCCGGGGTGACCAAAAAGATCATTTGCCCGATGCGCTTGATCTCACCATGAATGGCAAACACCGTGCCGGTCAGAAAATCAACGATGCGGGTGGCATCAGCCGATTCAATCTGGTCAAAGTTGACCACAACGGCCCGGTTGTTCATTAAGTGGTTCCCGATTTCTTTGGCGTCAGAATAAATGCGTGGTTCATACACCACGATTTTGGCGGTTTTTTCTGTTGGTTCACCCATCGCCACCACCTTGTTCGTGCGATAGTTGGGCTTGGCCGCAGGTTTCGCCTGCGGAGCGGGACTGGCCGGGGCGGCCGTTTCCGCTGGCGCACTGGTCAAATCATCTTCATCGGGATCCATCGCAAAGAATTGACTAAATTTGTTGCCGATTTTTTCAAGCACCATATGCTTTCCTCCTGACCTGGCGTTCTGCACCAGATAGACAAAAACCGATACCAGCAGCCGCCTAAGCGTGTCGCTGGTGATCGGCTTGGCGCAAGCGCCTAGAGCTTAGGCTGGTGATTATTGACGCCGCAACTTGAAGAATGGCGGCTGGTCGTCGCCTTCATCAGGCTTGGCCTGATCATCTGGCTGGCTTTCGAAGATATCGAATTCCTGCTTCTTCACATGATCAAAGTCCGCATCTTTCTCAGCTGGCTTATCGCTAGCTTTCGGTTCGCGGCGCAGGTCCCAATGCACGAAAGGATCATCGGCACTCTTGGCTGGTGCTTCCGTTGCCGGGCGCGCAGCTGGGCGACGGCGATTGTTATCCTGCGCCCCACCTTCATCGATGCCGGTGGCAATCACCGTGACCACCACTTCATCGCCGAGGTCTTCGTTGATGGAAGTCCCGAAGATGATGTTGACATCGCTAGAAGCTGCTTGGGCCACAATGTCGGAAGCATCCTGCGCTTCAAACAAGGACAAGTCTGGGCCGCCCGTGATGTTGAGGAGGACGTTCTTGGCGCCATCGATGGAAACTTCCAGCAGGGGGCTAGAAATGGCCTTCTTCGTCGCCTCGACGGTGCGGGTTTCGCCAGTGGCGGAACCAATGCCCATCAGCGCAGTGCCTTGGTTGGCCATCACAGTTTTGACATCGGCGAAGTCCAAGTTGACATAGCCAGGGCTGGTGATCAAATCGGAAATCCCTTGCACCCCTTGGCGAAGCACATTATCAGCGGCATGGAAGGCTTCCAGCATTGGCGTCTTCTTGTCCACGATTTCCAGCAAGCGGTTGTTGGCGATAATCACCAAGGTGTCCACTTGCTCTTTCAACTGGGCAATCCCTTCAGCAGCGTTTTTAGCGCGCTTCGGGCCTTCAAAGGTGAAAGGCCGAGTCACCACGCCAACGGTCAAAGCGCCAAGGTCCTTGGCGACTTTGGCGACCACTGGCGCTGCACCGGTACCGGTGCCGCCGCCCATCCCGCAGGTGACAAAAATCATGTCGGCGCCGGTCAAGGCATTTTGGATGGCCTCTTCGCTTTCTTCCGCCGCTTTTTGGCCCACATCAGGAGTGGAACCAGCGCCGAGGCCGCGGGTCAATTTCGGGCCGAGCTGAATCTTGGTTTCAGCATCCGAGTTGGACAAGGCCTGCACGTCGGTGTTAGCGGCGATAAATTCAACGCCTTTGACGTCTTCGGAGATCATGCGGTTCACGGCATTGCCGCCGGCGCCGCCAACCCCGATGACCTTGATCACTGCACCGGTATCTTTATCTGTATCAAGTGAGAATTCCATTGTCGTTCCTCCTAAATAGGGTTTATTCGAAGAAATTGCCGAAGAAGCGTTTCAAAGCTGAAGCCTTTTTCGGTTCATCGCTGGTGGGTTCAGCGGGTTTAGCCGGCACCTTCGTTGGCGCCTGTGCCGCTGGCCGCTCATTGGCAGCTGGCGGATTAGGCAAGACGCTGGCGACCAACAAGTCGATGTCCGTCATCTGCGAAGCGTAGGTGATGAGCCCCAGCGCGGCGGTGAAGGCCGGATGCCGTAAACCCATTTCATCTGGAATATACCGCTTCACCGGATGCTGGAACACATCCTGCGCCAGTTCGGTAATCCCAGGCAGCGCCGCATTGCCCCCAGTGATGACGATGCCACCAGGCAACGCGAAGGCATCAACAGCCTGCAAGGCTTCATTCAAACGGGTCAAGATTTGCGTCAGCCGCGCCTCAATGATTTCGGCCAAATACTTCTCTGACACCATGATGGGTTCGGTTTTGCCTACCACTGCCACTGGGAATGTGTTGTCTTCATGCGTGGCTAAGGAGTCGGCGGTCCCATAATCTCGCTTGAGCTTTTCCGCATCGGCGTAACCAGTGTTTAGCACCACGGAAATGTCCTTGGTGACGTACTCGCCACCTTCTTGGTCAACATCGGTGAACTTCAGCTTATGGTCATGAATGACTGCGGCAGTGGACTGACCGCCGCCTAAGTCGATCAAAATGGTGCCAAAATCCGCTTCGCCGTCGCTCAAGGCCACTTGCGCTTGCGCCAGCGGGGAAACAACCACATTGCGTAGCGTCAAGCCGGCTTTTTCAATCGCCTTTTTCGTGTTATGTAACACCGTTTTCGGCGCGGTGAACAAGATGCCGTGCATTTCCAAGCGGACCCCGATCATGCCGCGGGGATCTTTAATGTCGTCAAACCCGTCAACAATAAACTCGGTTGGGGTGAGTGATAACATTTCCCGCTCTGGCGGTAGGTTCCGGACCAAGGCCGCGGCCGCCACAGCGCGCACATCGTTGTCAGTGATTTCTTTGCTTTGATCGCCGACCGCAATCATGCCGGTGACACTTTCGATTTGCAGCATGTTCGCTGGCACGCCAACGACGACTTGTTGGATCTTGATACTTGCTTTTTCTTCCGCTTGACTGACAGCTTGCCGAATTGCTTCAGCGGCCTTGTCAATATCCACGATCACGCCGCGCGATAATCCTTGCGACCTGGAACTGCCCACGCCAATAATGTTCAGCTGACCTTGCACAAGCTCGGCCACAATCACTTTTATTGAGGTGGTCCCGATATCAAGCCCTACATAGATGTCTTGATTTTCCATGACCACGGAACCTCCTTGCTACCTGTTTTTTAATAATTAGATGAGAAAACATAACGCTGAATTTATCTTACCACACGAACCCGTCATTTGCGCCGCCATATCGGCAAAAGCCGGCGTTTTTCGGCTATTTTGCCGTTTTGGCCGGATAAGGGGTGAAAAATGCGCCCACTTCCAAGTCCACCGTGCCTTTGGTCGTCACCTGCGCCACGATGCTTGGGTAGTAAGCAATCTTCTTGGCCACCGTGCGGCTATCAGCCACCACCGTGTTGCCATCGGTCATCGTCAGCGTAATTTGATAGGGATTGCCATCGCCACGACTCGCATCCACTTCAGAGGTCGCGCGCCGCACCGCCGGCGGGAATTGCGCCACGGCCTTGGCCAACGCTGCCGCCTCTTTGACCGTAAAGCCAGAAAAAACCGGGTAATTGGCCAGCGGCGTTTTGGTCTTAGTTTTAATCAAGGTGCCATTGGCCAAAATCATTTGATAGCGCTTGTTAGCCAGGCGATAGCCAATGGGCTCATGTTCTTTTACCGTGATAGTCACCTGATCGACCGCCTGCACCTTGACCTGCGCCGAGGCGATTTGTGGCAGCGCCTGCTTGATGCGGGTGATATAGCGCTGCGGATGCAGCAGCACGCTGGGAATCAGCACACGATTAGACAGCGTGCTGGCATCGATGACCTGCTGAATCGGGACATTGTCGGTGCCATTGACGCTGACTTGTTGCACCTTGGCCACTGGGGACATCAGATAGCCAAACCCCACAAGGAGCAGCACTAACGGCGCGGTTATCAGGATGATGTTGCGGGTGCGTTGGTGCCTTCTGAAACTGGTGAGCGTCGGCAGCGGCAGATTGCGCTGCTTGGGATGCCGCCTTTTTTTGGCCTGTTTGGCTTGGTAGGCTTCCCACGGCGTCAAGGGATCAGCTTTTTTGCGTGAAGAATGAAACCATGCCACTGTGAGTCACCTCCTAACTGTGAATGAAAGTTTAACGGGCGATGGCTGCCTGCAGCACCGCAATCAACTGATCCGCGGCGTCAGGCACCCCCATGTTTTTGGCGGCTTTAGCCATGGCTTGCAGCCGCGTGTCATCAGCCATCAGCGCTGTGATTTGACTGGCAAAGTCGCTATCTAATTCGGGTTCGGTAATCATCAGCGCCGCCCCACCATCGGCCAAACTCTTGGCGTTCACATACTGGTGGTTATGCGTGACATTCGGACTAGGAATGAGCACACTTGGCAAGCCTAAGGCGGTTAATTCCGCGAGGCTCGTGGCGCCGCTACGCCCAATGACTAGACTGACATCAGGCAAAATCGCCGGCATGTCATCAACATAAGGCACCACCTTGACGTTAGCTGGCACTTGCTTGAGTTGGTTCTTGATCCGCCCATAATGGCGATTGCCAGTGACAAACAGCGTCTGGAAATCAGCCTGGCCAAAAGCCGGTATGGCCTGCACCGCCGCCGCGTTGATTTTCGGGGCCCCGCGCGAGCCGCCAAAAATCAGCAGCGTCCGCTTGTGCGGGTCTAAGCCAAAGTCCGCCAAGCGCTCATTGGGCTGCAGCCCTGCGACTTGTTGGGCCCTCGGATTACCAGTCAGTACCACTTTTTTGGCTGGAAACGCACTGGCCACTTCCGGAAAGGTGATGGCAATGCGATCGACAAAGCGAGCCAGGAACTTATTGGTGACGCCCGCTACCGAGTTCTGCTCGTGAATCACCGTCGGTACATGATGCGTCGCGGCCGCAAACAGCACCCCGGCTGAGACATAACCACCGGTCCCTACCACCACATCGGGCTTGAAAGTCTTGACCATTTTGGTCGCTTTATTCATGGAGCCCACAAACAGGCCCAAGGTTTTGGCATTGGTTTTGACCCCGTCCAAGTTTAGCTTGCGCTTGAAGCCCTGCAGCGGCAAAGTTTCAAACGGGATCTTGGCATTAGGCACAATACGACTTTCCAAGCCTTTTTCGGTGCCCACATACATCACCGCGTCCAGCATGCCTCGCTCTTGCAGGCGCTGAATTAAGGCCAAGGCCGGATAAATGTGGCCGCCAGTGCCGCCACCAGAAATCATCAAGCGCATTTAAGCTTCCTCGCTTTCGGCTAGTGCTTGGACCGCGGCAATGAATTCATCCCCTCGGATTTCAAAATTCGGATATTGATCCCAGCTGGCAGCAGCTGGCGACAACAGCACGACATCCCCCGGGTTGCTTTGCGCAAACGCCAGCGGCACCGCGGTTTTCACATTTTCGGTGCGTTGGTATGGAATGCCAGCTTGCTGCGCCAGAGTTTCCATCAACGGTGCTGTTTCGCCGAAGGTAATCATGGCATGAACATGGGCCTGAATCAGCGGCAGCAAATCATCCATGGGCAGATGTCGATCGAGCCCACCGGCGAGTAGGACGATGGGCTGGTGAAAGGCGCTTAAAGCCACGGTGCTCGCCTCAACATTGGTGGCTTTGCTATCGTTGTAGAATTTGCGGCCCGCAATGGTTTGCACATATTGAATCCGGTGCTTCACGCCGGTGAACCGGCTTAATACGGCGACAATGGCGGTGTTGGCCACACCACTGAGTTTGGCGGCGGCAATGGCAGCCAAGGCATTCTCGATGTTGTGCGCCCCAGGAATTTGCAACGCGTCAGCTTCGATAATGCGCTCACCGTCAAAGCACAGCCAACCATCCGTTAATGTGGCCCGGGCGCCAGCAGCGCCTTGGCGGGAAAATGGCACGATGGTGGCTTGGCTTTGCTTGGCCAGCTCATGCATCTCCGGTAAATCCCAATTCATGATGAAATAATCATCGGCGGTTTGGTTCATGGTGATGCGCATTTTGGCCTTCACGTAGTTTTCGCGACTGCCATGCCAGTCCAAGTGCGCCTCATAGATATTGGTCAAAACCGCAATATGGGGGTGTAAGGTTTGAATGCCTACCAGCATGAAACTGGACAATTCGGCGACAATCGTATCAGCCGCGGTGGCTTTTTGGACGACGCCAGACACCGGAATACCAATATTGCCGGCATCATAGGCATGCCCGGCACCCTCGCCTTCGTTCAGCATGAGGCCAATTAAGGTCGTGGTCGTGGTTTTACCATTACTGCCGGTCACGCCGATCCAAGTCGAATCAGAGACTGAGTAGGCTAACTCGGGTTCAGTAATCACCGGAATGTCGAGCGCCTCGGCGCGCTGCACCATGGGATTACTGTAAGGAATGCCAGGGTTTTTCACCATCAGTTCGAAGCCTTCATCGAGCAGCTCCACCGGATGGCTCCCAGTAATCACCGTGATGCCTTCGTCCAGCAGCGCTTGCGCTTCCTTGTTGTCATCGAACTTTTGCTTATCATTAACGGTCACCAACGCGCCGAGCCGGTGCAGCAATTTGGCCGCATTGACCCCACTTTTGGCTAACCCGAGCACTAACACTTTTTTGTTTCGATATGCTGTATTTACACGCATGCGCCAAAACGCTCCCCTATCTTTGCTCTCTTCAATGGAAGAGGCACTGTCTTACCAAAAAAGAATCAAGTACAAGCCACTGCCCAAAATGGCCACCAACCAAAACGTCAAATCCACCCGCCATTCCGACCAGCCCAGCATCTCAAAATGGTGATGAATCGGCGACATTTTGAAAATGCGCTTACCGGTCAACTTAAAGCTAGCCACCTGCAAAATCACGCTCGCGGTTTCACCCACATAAACGATACCAATCAGCAGCAAGGACCAAGGCCGATTCAACAAAAGTGAGATCACGGCCAAAAGTCCCCCTAACGCCAGGCTCCCAGCGTCGCCCATGAAAATTTTGGCCGGCTTGTGGTTGAATAGGAAAAAGCCCACCATCGCGCCAATGGTCACCAGGCACAAAATCAACACATCGACGCGCCCATCATGCGCCGCCAGCACGGCATAGGCAATGAAACTAATGGTGGCCAAACCAGCCACCAGCCCGTCGATGCCGTCAGACAAATTGACCGCGTTGGAAAAGCCAACCAACCAAACCACCGCAAAGGCCGCAAACAGCGCCGGAATAGCCAAGGTGAAGCCAAACAACGGCAAGCTGGCCGGAAAGCCTTCGTGGAAGTAGGCAATCAGGAACACTGCGGCCCCGAGAATCTGGCCCAACAGCTTTTGCCAAGCTCGTAAGCCAAGATTGCGATGATGCGAAATCTTAATGAAATCATCCAAAAAGCCTAACAACCCATACAGAACCAGGATAAACAAGCCAACCCATACGCTGACCGTCAAGGCGTGTTGCCACCAAGCGCACAGCAACGCTGCTACCACAATGGCGAAAATGAACACGACCCCGCCCATGGTTGGGGTGCCGTTTTTCTTCTCGTGCCACTTCGGCCCGATTTCCCGAATGGTTTGGCCTTCCTTTTTCATGCGCATGTAGCCAATAAACAAGGGCATGATGATGATGGTCAGCGAAAACGCGGCCACCATCGGGATCAACATCTGTGTGAATTGCATGATACTCCTACCTTCATGATTTACTGAGTTTTCTGAAAAGCTACCGTCACTGTTTCGCTGCCCAGCAGTGAACCACTCGCTAGGCTCTGTTTCGTGGCGTAACCTTCCCCTTGGAGCTTGAATTTCTTGCCTGTAAGCTGGGCTAATTTTAACACATCGCTCTTCGACCAGCCAGAAACGTCAGGCATGGTCATCGCCCCATTGGTCAGCAGAATCACCCGTGAACCAATCAGCGCCGCGGAATCTGCCGCCGGCATCTGTTGCACAATCCGGTTCCCAGTCCCCACTGTGGACACGACTAACTTCTTTGCAGTCAGAGCCGTTTGCGCCGCCGTCAGTGTGTCATTGGTCACGGCAGGAATGGCCAAGGTTTGCGCCGAGGCGCTGACACTACTGCCAGCATTCAACGCCAGCAGCCGGGTCATGAGCGGATGGAACAAATCATTGATCGCGGTGGTGGCAGGTTTTTTCATCACCTTATTTTGCTTGAACGTAATGTAAACGATGAATTGCGGATCATTAGCCGGGGCAATCGCCAGCAGACTATGCAACTGATTAGTGGCGCCGTCGAGGTAACCGCCCTTGGGATTCGGCACATTGGCCGTCCCAGTTTTGGCGGCAATATCGGCGCCGGCGATTTTGTACATCGTCCCGGTACCATAGCTTTGATTGATGGTATCGCGCATCTCATCCAGCACCTGACTCGCCGTGCTGGCACTGATCGGCTTGCCCACCACTTGCCGCGAATAAGTTGTGGTTTTCCCACTGGCAGACTTGATCTTGCTGACAATGCGTGGGCGCACCATGGTCCCACCATTGGCAAGCGCAGTGGCAGCCTGCAGAATTTGCATTTGCGTCACGTTGATACTTTGCCCATAAGCCATAACCGCGCGCGTCACCGCACTGTTCAGGTTGTAACTACCGGCACTTTCATTGGGCAGCGCGATGCCAGTTTTTTGACCAAAACCAAAGTCCTTTAAGGTTTTGGCCTGATTGGCCTCACCCATGGCCTGCACGATATGCACAAAGCCGACGTTACTCGAGCGCGGCAGGGCCTGGCTGAGTGGAATTTCGCCGAACCCCACGTGGTTCCAGTCACGAATGGTGGTATCGCCGACTTTAATCTTACTGGAATCGTAATACTGATTAGGATTGAAGGTGCCACTTTGAATCGCCCCGGCCAGATTGAACACTTTCATGACGGATCCAGGTTCGTAGGCATCTTCCACGAGGCTGTTTTGCCAAGAGGCGCCGGCCCCCAGACCGTCCAAGGTGCTGGGATCAAAGGTCGGCCGCTGACTCGCGGCTAAAATTTCGCCGGTTTTGGCGTTCATCACCACCGCCGTCAGTGATTGTTGCTGATACGTGTTTTGCACCTGGGTCATAAGCGTTTCCAAATAGGATTGCAGACTACTGTCCAAGGTCGTGTAGACATTGCTCCCGTTTTTCGCCGCCTTGGTTTTCACCTTGGCTTGCGGAATCCGGTAACCGTAATTGTCGCCTTGCGCGGTGCGATAGCCATTATGTCCGGCCAACAGCTTGTCGAAAGTCTTTTCCAGCCCCATCACGCCCACTAGGGATTGATCCGAGTCGGTGGCTTTATTGGCCTGGGCCAGGCCAACCGTGTAACTAGCGAAGACCCCATTTGGGTACAAGCGCGAAGGACTAGCTGTCAAGGCAATGCCCGGGAGCTTTTCCTTCATAATTTGATTGCGCGTCGCCAGCGACAAGTTCGTGCCGGCCGTGCCAAATTCGACTTGATTGGTGCCTTGCTTGGGATTCAAATAGGCCAAAATCTTCTCTTTGGCCAACGGCAGGTACTTGGCCAAAACGGTGGCGGTTTTCTCTTTGTCGTAAACGTATTGCTTCTTGCCATCAACCACTTGGGTTTTGTCCAAAACAGCATAAAGCGTGTAGGTATTGGCGTCTTCGGCAATCACGCTGCCATTGCGATCGTAGATATTCCCGCGATCAGCTTGGAGTTTGGCTTCCCGATAGTACAGCTTCTGGCGAAAAGCAGCGAGATTTTGATTGTCCACGGAGCCACCAGCAGCGACGTACCAAAAACGACAAATGAACGCAAGCAAGATGGCCCCAACCCCAAAGATCAGAATAATGCCGAAGATCTTGCGATTGCGCTCAGGATGCCTAACGCTCATTTGTCGTGATTGCTGTTTCTTTTTCATCTACTTATTCACCGCACGTTTGATATTTCCCTCGATCACTGTGAAGCCGTGCGCCTTGGCGTAACTGGTCAAGCGATTGGAATTGGATAACTCACCGATATTTTGCTTGGCATCGGCGATATCTTGTTTCGAAGTGGTGATGTTGCGCTGGACCTGCTGATAACTGCGATCCATATTGGCCAAAGTCATTTGGCCGGTCAGGTAGAACAAACAAAAGCCCACCATGATTAAACCCAGTGCCACCGTGGCCAACCGCTCAAGCGGCGAAAACGGCACATGCTTGGGGGCCGCTTGCGGCGCCTGCTGCGGCGTCGGGGCGACTTTCGGCGCAGCCGGCGTCGGCTCAGGCTGCATCATATCTAACTGTCTTGCTGTGTTATCAAGCATGTCGTTCACTTCGCTTTCCGCATGATGACCCGCAACTTCGCGCTATGGGCACGATGATTGGCGGCCAGTTCTTCTTCGCTTGGCAAGATCGGTTTGCGATTAACCAAACTGAAGTCTGGCACCGCGTCTGCCGGAATCACCGGCAAATCGCGCGGGAGATCTTTGATTTTTGTTTTTTCATTGAACATGGTTTTGACGAGCCGATCTTCCAAGGACTGGAAGGTAATGACACTAATGCGGCCAACCGGCGCCAACAGCGTGAAGGCCTGGGTCAAGGAATCTTCCAGCGCCCCTAATTCGTCGTTCACGGCGATGCGGATGGCCTGGAACACCTTCTTAGCGGGATGACCGCCAGTGCGCCGGGCCTTAGCTGGAATACCGGCCTTGATCAGCTCAACGAGTTCAAAGGTGGTTTCAATGGGCTGTTCGGCGCGAGCCCGTTCAATTTGGCGGGCAATCGACTTGGCAAACCGTTCTTCACCGTAGCGAGTAAAAATCCGTACTAGGTCTTGGAAGGCCCACTCGTTGACTACCGTGCGCGCCGTTAAGCTTTGGCTTTGATCCATCCGCATATCTAGCGGGGCATCGAAGCGGTAGCTAAAACCGCGCTTTGAGTCGTCGAACTGCGGTGATGACACCCCGAGATCGTACAGAATGCCATCTACCTGCGTGACCCCGGCTTCTTGCAAGGCGGCGGTTAAGTCGCGGAAGTTGCGATGAATCAAATGCAAGTTCGCTGGCATGGGCTGCAAAGCAGCACTCACGGCATCAATGGCGGCCTGGTCTTGATCAAACGCGTAGAGCTGGCCCGAGGTGAGCTGGCTCAAAATGCGTTTGGTATGACCGGCGCGGCCCAAAGTGGCGTCAACGTAGATACCGGCAGGATTGACGGCCAACTCATCAGTGGCCTCTTTTAATAAGACGGTTTCGTGGGTAAATGTCATCGGCTACAGTCCAAAGTCTGTCAGATTTTCAGAGATATCATCAAAGCTCTCTTCAGCAGAGGCAGTGAAGGCGTTCCACCGCGCTTCACTCCAAACTTCAATGCGATCAGAAACACCAACTAAAACGCAGGCCTTCTCTAGCCCTGCGTGCTCGATCAAAGGCTTAGGAATATTCACGCGGCCTTGCTTATCAAGCTCGCATTCCGTGGCCGCCGAGTACAAAAAGCGGCTAAAGGTCCGGGCGTCTTTTTTTGTCAACGGGAGGGTCTCAACTTGTGCCTGCAACTTCTCCCATTGCGCCATGGGATAACCAAAGAGGCAGCCGTCCATGCCCCGGGTAAGCACAAAATCACCGCCCAGTGTTTCACGAAATTTGGCTGGAATAATCAAGCGTCCTTTCGCATCAATGCTGTGATGAAATTCACCCATTAGCATGACAGACCCCTCCTTTCCTGACGTTAAATTCAGTCTACCACAATCCCCCACTATCCACCACTCAAGTATCAAAAAATGGCTTGACAAATCTGGTTTTTGACCAACGTTTCCCACGATGTACAAAAAATCCCCACCGGCCGCGGTTTGCAGCAGGTGGGGAACGGTGGATTCTGGGTGGGAGATGCGCCCTATTTTTGCTTTAAAGGGTGATTAAAATCGCCCCAAGCCACCATAAAGTTGTGGCTAAAGTGAGGACGCCGCCCAAAGTTGAAAAATAACGTTTGAGCACTAAATCATAATCTCGGTCAACCAGCAGGACGACCAAGAGCAGGGCAATCGCGCAAGCCGCAAACAAAGCGACCCAGATTGCATTGGGGAGCGGGTTGGCCAAGAGCATCGCCAACCCGCCTAAATTCAGCAGCGTGGCCACTAATGGCAGTAGCCGTGAGCGAAATTGAAAGGCGCGACTGGCGATCAGCAGCGCCAGACCTACAAGGGGTAATAGATAGCCGAACAACGTGTACATAAGCATTCCTCCAAGTTCCACTATACCCGATTCTGCGGCCGCTCGCATCGAATTGTTCTGCGGCTAGCTACTCCCCCACATTCGCCCTGACCTAAACCGACAATTTCAGTTGCCCTAGCCTGGCAAAACGGGTAAACTACAAGGGAATAAATAGCAAGTCGTGCAGGCGCAGACTGGAAAAGGTGGTGATACTGGTGAAGCAAAAGCGTTCTAAGTTTTGGTATATTACCCATATCGCAACATGGGCCATGCTGATCGTCACCGTCTTTGGGGTTTTGGTTTTAGCCCTGCAAGCAATGGGCAGCCTTTAACCCATTCATATCAAAAAAGCGTTGCCCCCAGCCTGCACATGGCCGAGGACAACGCTTTTTTGCTAGCTAATGTTGGGGTTGAAACTGGGTCGCGGTTTTGGGCTGGAACAACGCCTTGCGCACGGTTCGCAGTAGCACAGTCACCACAATCAAGGTCACCAGGCCGGTCGCAATCGCTGAGCCACCATTGATGGCCAGCGAATAGAGCCAAGCCGGCATGCCTTTAGGCGCGTAAGAACCCCAGAATACCCAACCGGCTAAGAAATGGCAGAAATACTTGGCCGCCGTACCGATCAGCACCGCCAGCCAAGCCGTCGCCAGGATGGTTTTGGGCTTATTCTCATGCAGTGCCTTTTGAAATTGCGGATAAAGCAACCCGCCCAAGCCGGCCACCGCAAAAGCAATCGGATATTCCAAAAAGCCTTGAAGCGGATTCAGCACTGAACCTTCGCTGAAGCCGATCAAAAAGACGTCGAGCACGCCCCAGGTGAGCCCCGCGGCCATCCCCGCGCCTAACCCCCGACGCAGCGCCAGCACGGTAATCGGAATCAAGCCGTAGCTCATTTCCACGCTAGAAATCCCCGTTTTGTGAGGCACATATTCCAGCGCCATCGCGAAAGCGGCAATCACCGCAATTTCCATTAGAACAATCAAACGTGACATCGTTTTAGACATCAAAAAACCTCCTTCGTGTGCTGGGAGCCAGCCACAAAGAAGGTCGATAAATATCGACACCGCAATTCCTACGCTCGTATTAACGAACAGGTTCGAAGGGTCTGGGCAAATGCCCACTCTCAGCCAATGGCTCCCCTTTGCGTTGGTCCCGGACAACTATTTACTTGTGCAAAACCCATTATAAGGGACCGCTTACCAAAGTCAAGAAAAAGCACCAGGCTGCAGAGCAGGCTGCGGAGGGTGGCCGCTTTTAGCCTGACAGTTAGCCTAGCCGGAAGCATTGCCGCCGATTTTTGGCGGTGAGGCTTCCGGCGTAGCTAGCTGCTCAGGCGTTGGCCACCCGCAGCGCAACTACAGGCTGCGGAGCTGGGCGCCCTTAGCCCGACAGGTAGCCTAAGCCAGCGCGTTGAAGTCGCACTTTGACTTCGAAGCCCTGGCTGTAGCTAGCTGCTCGGGCGTTGCCCAGCGCAGCGCAACTAAAGGCTACGGAGGGTGACCGCTTTTAGCCTGACAGGCAGCACTCAAGCTTATAGAATCGGGGCAAACAACCGAGCCAATTCGGTGCCCATTTGATGCCACCGGGTCTGGCTCTTGACCTCGGCGTAAGTATAGGCGGTCGCCTGCTGCAAATCGAGCTTGAACTGGCGCTCGGCGCGTTCAGCCAGCGCCTGGTCATAGATGAAGGCCGCAATTTCAAAATTCAACTTGAAACTGCGAACATCCAGATTAGGCGACCCGGTCATGAGATACTGACTGTCGACAATGATGACTTTCCGGTGCAAAAAGCCGGCATCATAGCGGTAAACTTTCACACCGTGCTTCGCCAAACGGTTCAAATAAAAGGCCGTGGCTTTGGCCATTAGCGGTTGGTTGGTTTGTTTGGGCACCATCAGCCGCACGTCCATGCCACTTTGGGCGGCAAGAATTAACCCGTCCAATAAGCTATCATCTGGCACGAAGAATGGTGATTGCACCCAGATCCGGCGCTTAGCTAAAGCCAAAAGCCGCAGATCTCCCAACTTGATGGCTTCTAGATCCTGCTCTGGCCCGCCACTGACAATCTGCATGGTGGTCCGGCCGGTATCATGTGATTCCGGAAAATAAGCGCGCTGGAAATGCACTTTTTTAATGCGCGCGGTGGTGTTCCAATCCATGAAGAACCGCGCCTGCAACGACGCCACCGCCTGACCGCTGATGCGCAACTGCGTGTCTTGGGTGATGAGATATTTGCGCGAAGACGAGCCAATATCAAACCCCCCCATGTACCCTACCCGGCCATCAATCACCGTGATTTTGCGGTGATTGCGAAAGTTGATCCGCAAATTGGCCCGGCCGAGCTTAGTGGCAATAAATGGCTCCACCATGCCGCCAGCCGCGATCAAAGGCCGCCAAAAATTTCGATTAAGCCGATGGGAACCAAAGGTATCGTAAATGACGCGCACCCGCACGCCAGCTTCGACTTTTTTGACCAACAACTGCACCAACGCCTGGCCATGGGCATCAGGGGCAATGGTGTAAGCCTCAATATGGATATGGTGCTGCGCGGCTTCCAAATCGGCAAATAACCGGCGACTAAATTCAGTGCGATCAAAAATCAACTGCACGTCATTCATCGTCGTGATCAAGGCTCCATCTGCCTTCAGCAGGGTCCGCACCAACTCCGGCGCGCCAGCAAACGGCGAATTAGCGCCTTGGTCTTGGCTCAACTCAACCGCTTCTTGCTGGGCCGCCACCATTTGATCAATCCCGAGCCGTTGCTGCGTGGCCAGGGCATTCAGTTTGTTGGTCGACAACTTCCGCCCAAATAACCAGTACAGCACAAAGCCGAGCACCGGAATCAACATCAAAACCAGCAGCCATGCCCAAGTCGCTGCAATATCGCGCGGCTGCCGAAACACCGTCACGATGGCTGATGCCGCATTGACGACCACGATGACAACCAGAAGTGTCTCCAGCCACATCCGGCATCCCTCCTCCACTTATCGTTTTATTCATAATACCACAGGGCAAGCCCATCCAGACGTTGATTAAAACAAGTGGCGAATAACGTTTCAATTCATCTGGCAGCCGGGGCAATAAAAATCATCACAAGTTAAATAACATCGATCCGGCAATCGCAGCCAATATCGTGCTAGCAAGGGCGAGCGCCTCTGAATCAAAAAAAGAATGGCACCAGGCCATTCCTCCCTAATCCACCGATTTCTCGCCGAACCATTTCTCGTTGATCTTTTCCAGCGTGCCATTTTTGGCCAAAACCTTTAACCCATCATTGATCTTCGCTTGCAGGGTGGTATCGGTTTTACGCAAGCCCACAGCGAAATCTTCCGGCGGGAAGTCGCCGGCGACCACGCGATAAGCGCTCGGGTCGCTTTGGTGTTTGACATAGTAGTCAGCATACACCTGGTCGATCAAAATACCTTGAATCCGTCCAGCGTTGAGATCCAAGAACGCATCATCGAAGGTGTCGTAAAGCACTGGCGTTTGTTTGGCAATCAAATTCTTCAGCTTCTTCGGCTCACCATCCAGATCCGCGGCGCCGCTGGAGCTGGTTTGGACCCCCAGCGTTTTGCCTTTCATATCAGCAAAGGACTTGATATTGGCATTGGCCTTCGTGACCAGCACCTGGTGGTTCAGCAGATAGGCCTTGGAAAAGCCCACTTGTTTGGCCCGCTCTGGGGTGACCGTGTAGCCATTCCAAATCAAATCAATCGTCTGATTACGCAATTCGGTTTCCTTCATTGACCAATCGATGGTTTGAAAGCTCGGCGTGATGCCGTACAGCTTGAACACGGCTTTGGCCAGGTCAATATCGTAACCACTAAGCGTGCCGTCTTTTTGGCGAAAACCCATCGGCACAAAACTATCATCAAGTCCGATCACAACTTTTTTGGTTTGCTGAATACGCGGCCAACTATTTTTCACCACGGTGCGGGCGCAGCCAGCAGCACTCACGACAGCCAGCACGAGCACCAGCAGGGCAACTATTCGCTTTTTCACGCTTCCCCACCTCCAAGTTTGGCCACCGTCAGTGTTTCATCCGCCACCGCCTGCGCAAAGTCCATATCGTGGGTCACCACCACTTGGGTCATCCCTTGCGCCTTCACGCTGTTAATCAGATCCGCCACTGATTGGCGCAAGTTAGGATCCAGCGCCGAAGTGGGTTCGTCATAGAGCAAAATCTTCGGCTTCAAGGCCAAGGCGCGGGCAATGGCGACCCGCTGCTTTTGCCCCCCTGACAAGGAAAACGGGTAAGCATCCGCCTGGGCCGTTAAATCGAGCTCGGCGAGCAATTGATCCGCCTGCGCCGTTGCGGCCGCAGCGCTGGTGCCTTGCAAGGTAGGCGCCAGGGTCAAATTGCGCCGGACCGTCAGATTGGGGAATAATTCAAAACCCTGGAACACAACGCCGATCAAGCCCGCTTGCCGCATTTTGGCGGCGGTGGTGGGTTCACCGTTCCAAATCATCTCGCCGCTATCCGCTGGCGTCAGCCCAGCGATGATGCGCAGCAGCGTGGTTTTCCCGGCGCCACTGGGGCCAACGATGGCGAGGGTTTTCTGGTCCGCAATGGTAACATCAACGCCGCCCAAAACGGTTTGGTCACCAAATTTTTTCGTGATATTTTTGAGTTCTAACATGTGATGACCTCCTTATTTGTAGTAGCTAAAGGCTTTTTCAACGCGGCGCTGAAGCAGGGTTAACACCAGCGTCATGATCAAGTAAAGCAGCGCCACCAGCACCAGCGGCACCAGGGTGACATCGCGCGCCGTCGCCACTTCCCCGGCGCGGAGCAAGTCACCTAGGCCAATCACGTAGACCAAGCTAGAGTCTTTGACCAGGTTGATCACTTCATTCCCCATGGAAGGGAGCACCACTTTCAGGACTTGGGGAATGACGACATAACGCAAGGTTTGCCAGCGGGTCAGGTTCAGCACGCTAGCGGCTTCGAACTGCCCTTCTTCAATAGCGCCGAACCCGCCGCGGTATATTTCCGCGAAATAAGCGGCGTAGTTGAGAATGAAGGTGAAAATCACCGCCGAGAAGCGATCGAAGACAATGTGAACCAGCGGCAACCCGTAAAACACGAAAATCAATTGCAGCAACAGTGGTGTGCCGCGGAATAACCAGATATAGCCGTTAAGCAAGCCTTTACCGGCAACCGCCAGTGGATTTTTGCCGCGATACAGCAACCCGACGGCCACAATCATGCCCAGCGGAATGGCCCCCAGCAGAGTGATGGCAAACACAGCCAAGGTCATTTGAACCCCGGAAAGTAATGCTGGTAAGATCGAAATCACATAATCCATAATGTCCTCCTTTTGCCGCTTCTGCAGCAGGTTAATCGTTGAATGAGCGCAAAAAGCGCCCTCCTGTACGTTTGTACAAGAGGACGCTTCTGCGTGGTGCCACCTCACTTCGCCTTGCTGTCACCAACAAGACCTCACGTGGTTGAAAAATCCACCGGGAACAAAAAAGCCCCCACTCAGGCGAATTGCCTGAATGAGGGCGACTTGAATGCCGCGGTGCCACCTCATGCTCGTTGACCTGTCACCAAGCCAACCTCATGTCGTTTTTCAACCACGGCGATAACGAGCCCAACCGACCTGACCTACTACTTTCAACCAGGCACTCATGGATGTGAGATGCAAGGCGACGTCTCTGGCTTCCACTCTCCCAGAGTCGCTGATCGTCGACCAATGCACCATTTCCACTCAACGTTTTTAAATGATTGTGCTTATCATACCTTGTTTTTGCCGCTTGTCAAGCCTAACGATGAAAAAGGCGATGCCAAAAGCCCACTTTTTTCTGTTCAATGTTCATCAGTGGCACACTTTCGCCCAGCAACCGGCGCGCAATATTGCGGTAGCCCTGGCTGGCCGGGTCATCGGGATCCATCACCACAGTTTCGCCTTTGTTCGAAGTTTCAATGACGCCATCATCATCCAAAATGATGCCAAGTAAATCAATGCCAAGGTGCTGCGTGATTTCATCGATATCCATCGCGCGGCCATCGGCCATCATGTGCTGGCGAATCCGATTGATCACCAACCTAGGCGGATAGACCATATCGCGCTGCTCAAGCAGCCCCACAACGCGGTCGGCGTCGGACACGGCGCTGATTTCTGGGGTGGTGACCACAATCGCGCCATCTGCCCCTTCCACCGCATTGCGGAAGCCTTGTTCAATGCCGGCTGGGGAATCGAGAATCAGGTAGTCAAATTCTGGGCGCAGTTCTTCCACAATCGCCTTCACCTGCTCCGGCTCCAGCGAATCTTTTTCTGCATTTTGAGCGGCCGGCAGTATGTAAAGTTTATCGTCGAAGCGCTTGTCCTTGATCAACGCCTGGTGAATTTTCGCCCGGCCGGTGGCCACATCGACGATATCGTAAATAATGCGGTTAGATAACCCCAGCACGACATCCAAGTTGCGCAGCCCGATGTCGAGATCCATGAGCACCACCCGTTTACCTTGCAGGGCCAAGGCCGTCCCGATGTTGGCAGTGGTGGTCGTTTTGCCGACACCGCCTTTACCCGAGGTAATAACTAATGACTTTCCCATTACAATTCCTCCAGTTTACGGAACAGTTTTGGCCGCAACTCACTGAGGCCGGCGGTTTGCCCATGGGTGAGCACATGCAGGTCGTTGATGTAGCTGGTCGTTTCAGGGCCATAAGTGTTCTTATCGATAATTTCGATGGTATCAGCAATGCGAATTTGACCGGCCTTGCTGATATCACCGGCAATCACCGCGTCCTGCGCCCCATCAGCCCCGGCAATCAGCAGGCCTTCCACCGTGCCCATCACAAAAATGCTCCCGGTGGTGCGTAGCGTCGCGCCTTGGTGCAACGTCCCCAGAAACAGCACATCGCCGCTGTAATTGGCCTCTTGCCCTGACCGCAAAACTCCACCCACTAAATGCGTGGCCTGGGCCGCCAAGCGCGCCTTCAGCGGCGCAATGGCGGCCACGTCAGCATGAATGGCGCCAATGGTGAAATGCGGATACTGGGCAAAGACCTGCTGAATGGCTTGGGCCTGACTTTCGTCCAGGAGCCGGTCGCCAGTTTCAATCACAAATTCGACTTCGCCAGTATTTTCTGTATCAGCGGAGAGGCGCGCCAGCAAGGTTGCCAGCTGCGCGGTGATTTCCTCAATACTCGATGCTGCTCTAAATTGCAGCTCAAAGCCGCTTTTGCGGCCTTTTAATGTGACAGCCTCCAAGACGCCACCCCCAACGTTAATCTATCCTTAAGTTTATCAATATTCGGTGCAAAGGCAAATATGCGACGGCGAAAAGAATCACATTCACCATCAGCCCTGGGCCAATGTGGTTGGCAATCAGAATAATCACCGACCCGTTGGCCACCCCCAGAAACTGATTAATGGCATAATCGGCCACTGCCGCCACCGTCAGCACAATCACCATCACACTACCCAGGTAAAACGGCTTTTTCGGAATCACCGGTTCCACCTGCCGCACCACATAGACAATCAGCGGCCAAAGCAAGGTATTGACCCCAAGCATGCCGGTGTAATAGCTATCGAAAATCAAACCGAAGCCGATGGCCATCGGCACGATATAGACCTCTTCCGGGAGCAGCAACGCCGTCATCACTAGCGCCATCAACGTCAAATGCGGGACGCCATAAAAGGTCCCCGTCATGATGAACTGTGCCAACGTCTGAGCCAGGGTGCCATCGATCAATAAGCACACAAACAGCAACAGGATAATCCAGCCATGACCCCTGAACTTCTTCTCTGTGATCATGTTACTCACCTGAAATCGTGCGATTAATCACGGTGACCACCGAGAGATCATTGAAGTTCGCCGCCGGTTTGACATACACCGTGTTGGCCAAACCGAAATCATCCTTCTTGACACTGGCCACGGTCCCAATCAAGAGCCCTTTGGGGGTGCTGGCACCTAAGCCAGAAGTAATGACCTTTTGGCCTTTTTTGACGTTTTCTTCCGTGTTGATTTGCCCTAAAATCAGCTGATTTTTCTTCACGGAATAGCCGGTAATCACGCCATTGACCACCTGGCCAGAGCCGGTGGTAATCTGCGCGGCAAAGCGGTCAGCGGATTTATTATCAGTGGAAAGCATTTCGACCTTGGCATTTGTCTTAGCCACTTCCACCACCCGGCCGGCCAGACCGGCCCCGGCCATCACCGGCATCCCCTTGGTCACGCCAGCCCCGGAGCCTTTGTTGATGATGATGATGTTTTGCCAGTCGCTAGGACTGCGCATCATCACCGTGGCCGAAATTTGATCGTAATCGGTCAAAGTGGCGTTCAATTTCAGTTGCTTTTTCAGCGCCTGATTTTCTCGGCTCAAGGTTTGGTTGCGGACCTTGGTTTGGGCTAAGCTGGTCAGTTTAGTTTTCAGTTGCTTGTTTTCCTGATACGCGTTGAGCAAATCGTTCACGTCATCCAGCCCGCCTTTGACAAAATTCGCCGGGCCTGACACAATCCGACCGCCAATGCCGACAATGTCATTGCCAATTTGTTGCACCAACGGCGGGGCGCTACGATTGTTGCGAACCGCCATGGAGGTGAACATCAAGCCGACGCTCAGGAGCAGTGCGATCATCAACACGATTAATTTTTTGTTTGAGAAGAACTTTTGCATGAGTCGCTCCTTCGTTCCAGTTCACGCCTATCACTCAAAAAGCCGGCCCCAATAAGACGATCGGACCGGCCACGGGTGCCTGCAGCTGCGGGCGAGGATCAGTGTTTCTTTAAGACATCAATATTCTTCAGTGATTCGCCAGTCCCAATGGCCACACATTCCAGCGGGTCTTGCGCGATGAAGACCGGCACTTTGGTGGCATCAGAAATGACCTCAGCGAGATGCTTCAACTGGGCACCGCCACCGGTAAGCACGATGCCGTGATCGATCACGTCCGCCGCAATTTCTGGCGACGTTTCTTCCAGCGTATCCTTGATGGCATCGATGATGGCCTGCACAATTTCGCTGATGGCCTTGGCCACGTCCAGCGCCGCGATGTTTTCTGTCTTCGGCAAACCCGTCAGCAAATCGCGCCCACGAATAGACATATCGTCAAGTTCCTTGGCAGCTTCAGGAGAAGCACAACCAATTTGAATCTTGATTTCTTCCGCGGTGCGTTCACCAATCAGCAAGTTGAAGTGCTGCCGAATGTAAGTAATGATAGCTTCGTCGATTTTATCGCCAGCCATGCGAATTGAACGGCTGGACACAATCCCACCTAAGGAGATAGTGGCAACATCGGTGGTCCCACCGCCGATATCCACGACCATGCTCCCGGTTGGATCCATCACCGGCAAACCGGCACCAATCGCCGCGGCGTAAGGTTCCTCAATCACAAAAGCATCCTTGGCGCCAGCCACTTTGGCCGCATCAATCACGGCGCGCTTTTCCACTTCGGTCACGCCGCTTGGCACACAAATCATCACTTGCGGATGGTTGGCCTTCCCACCGAGCGCTTTATTCATGAAGTACTTCAGCATTGCTGCCGTCGTGTCATAATCCGCGATGACGCCATCTTTCATGGGCCGGATCGCTGCAATATTGGCCGGCGTGCGGCCAATCATGGCCCGGGCTTCTTCACCCACGGCAATGATTTCTTCAGTTTGGGTATTCTTAGCCACGACAGAAGGCTCATTGGTGACAATGCCTTTGCCATCCACATACACCAAGGTGTTTGCGGTCCCCAAGTCAATTCCGATGTTTTTCGATCCTAATCCAAGCAAGACGTTCTCTCCTTAAAGTGATCCGTTTTTCTAGTCCTAGGCATTATAGCATATAACGCCTAACCCTCGCACCGGGCGCTCCGCAGAAATGCGCGGCAGCGTTTAAAAAATGCCCGCTGTGATCACTTTAGATTGTACCCTTTAACCCGCCTTGCCTTAACCAAGGTCGCGTTTCTTTACCTTTATTCAAACACTCACGCTTAGAGCTGATGCTCCATGCTGAAGGAGTAAAAATTTTGCGCTCCGACAATGAGGTGATCCACCACCGCGATGCCAATCAAAGCACCAGCCGCGGCAAAACGCTGGGTGAGGTCAATATCCATGGCGCTAGGATGGGAATCGCCGCTGGGGTGATTGTGCACCAAAATCAGCTTGGAAGCATTCATCCGCAGAGCCAGGCGAAACACCACCCGGGGATCGGCCACTGATTTGTCGACGCCGCCATGACTAAGCTCCAGCTCTTGGATAATGGCGTTTTTGACATCAAGAAAAATCACCAAAAGGTACTCTTCTTTGGCTCCAGCCAGCCGGGCCATCATTTCCTGACCCAGCGCTTCGGCCCCCAAAATCTGGCCAAAGCGTAGCGATTGGCGCTGCTGCACCCGTTGGCCCAATTCGATACTCGCGGCCAATAAACTGGCCTTGCTCAGCCCAATGCCACTGATCGCCATCAGCTCTTCCAAACTGGCGCTACCCATGTCTTTTAACCGGGGGAAGGTCCCCAGCAAGGCCTCGGCAATCACCGTTTTGGAGTGTCCGCGTCCGCCAGCGCCAATCAACACCTCTAGCAACTGCACATCCGAAAGTACCTGTGCCCCATGCGCCAACATCAGCTCTCGTGGCTGCATGCCCTCATCCCCTCTCACGAAGAGATTACGCGTTCCGCAGCCAAGCCGCCACCGCCACCAAATCTGGTAAAACGGCGGTCGCCTTTGCACTGGCCGGCGCCAAATCGTGCACTTGCAGACAGCGCAGCCCTGCGGCATTAGCAGCAGTCACGCCTGCTGGGGTATCCTCCACTGCCACCACTGCGGGAGTGGGCAAGGCCAGCTGGCTTAAAGCACGCTGGTATAAATCCGGCGCTGGTTTACTCGCCCCAACCTCACCGGTGACGGTCACGTCAAACTGGGGCCAAGGCTGCTGCGTGACGATATTGTTCACATAAGTGCTGGGGCTGACCGTCACCAATCCCAACTGAATCCCACGCTGGTGCAGGTGGTTCAGCAGTTGAGTGGCCCCTGGGAGCGCTGACACCGACCCAAGCTGTTGCTCAAACAGCTCATCGCTAAGGCGAATAAAAGCTTCTAGCCCGGCGCCGAACTGTTGCTGAAGCCAAGCATTCTGCCGCAGGTCACCCGTGCCCACCAAGCGCTGAAAAGCCGCCGCTGGCAGCGGCTGGCCCAGTTGTGCGGAAGCCGCGGCATTCGCCTGCAAATACAACCGCTCGGTATCCACCAAGGTGCCATCCAAATCAAATAAAACCGCCTTAAGCATGCGCGGCCCCTAGCAGCGTCTGCCGCACTGCACTGGCCAGGTACAAAGAACCGGCAATGATAACCGGTTCATCTGGCTCCTCGTCCAAATGTGCGGCTAAGGCTGCCTGCCAGCTCGTAAAGCTCCGCAACCGGTCAGCATCGGGGTAGTCACTGATGGCGCTAGCGCGCGGGTTATCTGGCACCGGCACTAGCCACAGCCGGACATGCGCGGATTCCAACTCCCGCACCATGGTAGGCACATCTTTGTCTTTCAAAACGCCGATGATCAGTGTCACACGCTGCGCCCCAAACACCAGCTTCGCCGCGCTGAGCATCGCTTTGATGCCTTGCGGATTATGGGCGCCATCAATTACGATCAGCGGGTCATCACTGATTTTTTCCATCCGCGCCGGCCAGGTGCTGGCGATCAGGCCGGCCCTGATGGCATTGGCAGGCAATGGCCACTCAACGGCCGTCGCCGCGAGTTGACTGGCGACAATCGCCAAACTGGCATTGTTAACCTGATACGCGCCGACCAACGGAATGTGCAGATGGCGCAAAACCGCCTGCCCTGGCCTTGAAAAATCAAACCGTTGGCCCCAGCCCTCAAGCTGCGCATGAGGAGCGGCAAAATCTTGGCCTTCCACCAGCCACCGACTGCCGGTCAGGGCAACGCGCTTTTTGACCTCAACCATCGCCTCGGCTGGTAAAGCGGCGGTAACTACCGGCCGCTGGGGTTTGATGATGCCCGCTTTATGGCGCGCCACACTGGTCAGGGTCGGTCCAAGCAGCGCGGCATGATCCAAACCTACGCTGGTAATCACGGACACTAGGGGATCGATGACATTCGTCGAGTCGGTGTCGCCGCCGATTCCGACTTCGATTACCGCCAGATCAACGTGTTGCGCGTGAAAATACCAAAACGCCAGCGCTGTGATGTATTCGAATTCCGTGACGGCAAAATTCGGTTGCTGCAGCCGGACTTGCTTCAGCGCCGCATCCACTGTCGCCGCCGCCTCGACCAACGCCGCATCGGCAATGGGTTGATGATTAATCATGATGCGCTCGTTGAACCGCATAATAAACGGCGAGGTAAATAAGCCCACGGTCAACCCACTGGCTTCCAAAATATGGGCAATGGCTGAACTGGTGGAGCCTTTGCCATTGGTGCCGGTCACATGCACATACCGGCCGGTTTGCGGATTACCCAACGCCGCCAGCAGCGTGAGCAACCGCTCATGATCGCCGGTTTTAGCCAAGCGGGGCAGCGCATGAATCGCCGCCACCGTTGCTTCGTATGTCTTCACGAATAAACCTCCCTACCAAAAAAGCCGCCTGCCTGCGCAAACGGCTTTTGCTTAAATTTAGAATACCACGACTGGTGTGCCGACGGAAACGACATTCCAGAGCTTAGCGATGAAGGCTGGCGGCTGGTTGACACAGCCATGTGAGCCGTGTTTCAAGTACCAGTCCCCGCCAAACGTTGGCTGCCACGAGGCGTCATGCAGACCCACGCCGGTGTTGTCAATGGGCATCCAGTAACTGACTGGCGTCTTATAGTCCTCACCGACCAAAGTGGCATTACGCTGCTTGGACCAGATATCGAAGACCCCACTCGGCGTTGGCGTCGAAGGCTTCCCGGTGACCACGTCAGATTCCATCACGAGTTGACCATTCTTGTAGAACCATTCGTGCTGGTTGACTTTATCCACTTCAATGTAGGTGTTGCCGATATCAGTGCCATCAGCATGATAGCCGGTACCTTGATACAACACGGTTTGGTCGAAGTCGGCGCCTTTTTTGATGAGTTCAATCAAGGCTTTGGTTTCGGCCGACTGGCGAATACTCCAGCCGTAAATCCCGGCTGGCACGGTCACAGTGCCGCGCTTGGTGGACTGGAACTGACGCGACTTGTCGTAGGTGTTGTACTTGGTGGCCAGACTTGCCACATACTTGGCCACGCCTGACTCACTCACTGTTACAGCGCCGTCTTGATAACTCAGCCAACTCTGCAGCGTGGCCGTCGGGATGGTTTCCTTGTGATTGGTGATGGTGATCACGGCTTTGATCTTGCTAATGGCTTTCAGCTTGGTGACCGCGTCTTTGAGCTCGGAATCCGAGCTAACGACCTTAGGCTTCGCATAACTTTTCGCCACTTGCACCTTGGTCTGATTGGCTTGAATCGTGCTGGCAATTTCATTGGCCAGCTTCGTCGCGTCAATCTGATTGCCGGCTTTTTCCTTTTGGATGACGTAATCGCCATTTTCCACAGTGACTTTGGCATCTTCTGGCGCCGTGCGATTGGTGTTCAGACTTTGCGCTTCGCTGGTGGCATAAGCCTTGATGGCCGTTTGATCAGCGCTGCTGGCCAAGGCCGACTGCTCGCCTTTAGCCAACACCACGGTGGTAAAGCCCCACGGATTTTGCTTTTTGATCAGTTTATTCAAAAGCGCCGTGTAGTCACGATTGAGGCCCAATTCCTGACCTGACACCGTCGCCACCGTCTTGCCTTGATCCGTCAACTGATAATTGACGTTGCCTAGCTTGGCTTTTAACGTCTGATTGGCCGCTTTCACGGTTTTGCCGCCGATGGTGACCCCCATCACCTCGGTTTTAGGCAAAAAGTGATCGCGATAGTGTGAGCTGCGGACGCCGAAAAAGGCAGCAACCGCGACTACCGCTACGGCAATAACAGAAGTGATAATCCATCCTTTTTTCTTCATTGAAATCTCCCTACTTGTTACTTTTACTTGGTACTTTCAATCCGGCTCAATTATAACATACTTACTAAAAGTACGTAGAGGCCTTGCAATGCAGATTGATTATACCGCAACCAAGTCGCAGAAGGGCAACCATTTAAGCTTGCTTGATTTGGGTCAAACGGCCATCTTCCATTTTGTAAACGGCATCAGCAAAGCCCAGCAAGCGTTCGTCATGCGTTACCACCACAATCGCTTTTTTGCGGTTATGGGCCAAATCATGAAGCATTTGCCCCACCGCTTGCACCCGTGGACTGTCCAGCGCCGCCGTGGGTTCATCTGCCAAAACGATGGCCGGATCGGGGTAGAGCGCCCGAGCGATGGCGACGCGCTGCTGCTGGCCGCCAGATAACTCATTCGGGAACTTATTTAACAGCTCAGCGATGCCGAGCTCAGTTAATAACTGGGTCAGCGCAGCCGGTGCCAGGTTGCCCTGAGGCCGAATGCGGTCCACCAGTTTGAATTGATCTGCTACCATCAAGTACGGCAGTAAATGATAAGCCTGCAACACAAAGCCAATTTGATTCAAGCGTAGTTGTTCTTTTTCCTTCGGTGAGCGCTGCTGATAGCTTTCACCAGCCACTTGCACCTGACCACTAGTCGGTGTCAAGAGCCCCCCGGCAATCGTCAACAGTGTGGTTTTGCCTGAGCCAGAAGGCCCCACAATCAGCGTGAGTTGCCCGGATTCCGCGGCAAAATTCACATCGTGCAACACCTGCACCCGCGCTGTGCCTTGACCAAAAATCTGATTCACTTGTTCAACTGCTAATGCTGGCATGTTTAACCTCCTATCACGGTCAACGGATCGACCTTAACCACGCGCCGCACGGGAATTAGCCCGCCAATCAGGCCCATTGCAAACAGCCCGACCCCCACTGCGGACAGCAGCGGCATGGAAAAGGCCATTGGCACTACTGCCGGCATCGCCACCGCAGTGATGATCAGGAGCACGGTGCCACCAACTAGCCCGGCTGCTACCAGCAGCAAGGACTGCGCCAAGGTAGCTTGCACCAGCACGCGGCTCGGCACGCCTTGCACGCGCAAGACGGCATAATTCGGCAACTTTTGCATCGTGAGGATGTACATGAACACCGCGATGATGATGAGCGAAATCACCATCAAAAAGCCAATCATGAGCTCAAAGGTCATATTCTGGGCGGAATAGCCGGGTAATTTTTGAATGAAAGCGGCGGTTGAATAGGCCTTAGTGCCACTGGTACCCAGCTTAAAGGTGGCGGACTGCGCCACCACTGCGCTGGCTGCAAGGTTTGGCATGCCACCTTTCAAGGTTTGCCAAGCGCTCATAGTGCCATACAGCACCGGCGCAATATTCATTTTCGCCCCACTGGTAAATCCGACAATGGTGTAGTGCTTGGCCAGGCCGTTCAGCGTGATGGTACTGCCGAGCTTGTAGCCTTTGAGCTTCAGCGAATCATCGGCTAACACTTCACTGGCTTTGGTCGGCTTGCGGCCGCTGGTCACCGTCAAATTTTTGGCGATGAACTGACTGGCTTTTAACCCCAGGAAAGTCGCCGAAACCTGCTCGTGGCCTTTGGCTTTCACCGCGACTGAGGCCTGACCGACCACCGCGGTATCCTTGGGCAAGGTGCCTACCTGGTCCGTGGTTAGCAGCGACTGCCGCATGTCGACATTGGCATTGGCATTCAGCACCACAGTTTTAACGTGCCAGGAATCAATGGCATCCGTGTTTTGCTGAGCCAAGCCCAAGGCCAGGCTGGTGAGGATAAAAATCAAATAACTGATCAACACAATCATCGCCACAATCAGTGATGAGCGGAGCTTTTCTTTTCGAATTTCTTTAATCGCGAGAAACATTCACAGGGCCTCGATTTTCTAAAATTTGCAGGGCGGCTGCCAGCTGGTCTAGGCGGACGGTCGCAGTATCTGGTGCTAACAGGACGTCTTTGATGGTTTGATGGCACAGAACCTCAGCCGCCCAGGCCGCAGCATCCGGTGTTGGCGGCGTGGGCCGAGCCGGTAGCACCGCCTCATTGGCCTTGAAATGCATCACCATCAAAGCCCGATACGGACTCACCTGCACCCCCACCAGAAACTGGCGGGTATTGGCCAGATAATTGGCCGCATCAAAACCGCCAGCAGTGGCGACATGAAGGCCAGCGTGAATCGTTTGCATCGCACTGCCGAACAGATATCGATAAGCATCGGTCAGATCGGTGAAGTATTTGTAAAAAGCCCCCCGGGCAATGCCGGCACTGGCCACAATTCGCGCCACCTGGGCGTCTGCCACGGGATAAGTACTGAATTCTTGATTAAGTGCAGCCCGAATCCGGGCTTGTTTGGCGGCATTCAGATGCATAAAGGTTGCGGATACCATGATTGTCTCCCTTCAAAGTGACACCGTGTCAATTTGATTAGTCTACCACAAAGTGACACCGTGTCAACTTAAACTTAAAAAAACAGAGTGACACGTGGCCACTCTGCTAGTTCGTGCTTATTTGGCTGCTTGCAGTTCCTTGATGCGAGCATTCGTGGCTTCAAGCTTCGCCGCGTAATCCGCTTGCTTAGCTTTTTGCTCGTCAATCACCGCAGCTGGGGCCTTGGCCAAGAAGCCTTGGTTGCTCAGCTTCTTATCAACGCGGGTAATTTCTTGTTCCAATTTCTTTGCTTCCTTGGTCAACTTAGCAATTTCTTCGTCCAAGTCAATCAATTCTTGCAGCGGCACATACAAAGTCGCACCGGTCGTCACGGCACTGGCCGCCAAAGCTGGAGCCGCCACATCACTGCCAATGGTCATGCTCTTGCTGTGGACAAAACGGTCAATAAAGTCGCGGTTGGTTTGGAACACCTCAGCCAGGCTGGCATCCTGCAACTTAATGACCAAGTCAATGGGACTCGCCAGTGGCGCATTGACTTCCGCCCGAATGTTGCGGACGCCGCGGATGACTTCGATGATGGCTTCCATTTGACTCACCGCTGCATCATTGGCAAACGCCGGGTTAACCGTCGGATAGGCGGCAGTGACCAGTGATTCGCCATCATGCGGCATCGTCAGCCAAATCTTTTCCGTAACAAATGGCATGATGGGCTGCAATAAGCGCAGCGTCTGATCCAGCACATAGCGCAAGTTGATGCGCTTTTGCACTTTAGCCGCTTCATCATCGCCGTACAAGACTTCCTTGGCCATTTCCAAGTACCAGTCGGCCAATTCATTCCAGATGAAGTTATACAACGCGCGGTCGGCTTCCCCGAATTCGAACTTGTCGAATAAGGTGGTGACGGTTTGGACGGTGTCGTTCAAACGGGCAAAGATCCACTGATCGGACAGATCAAACTGGCTCGGGTCTGGCTGTTGGTCCGCGGTGGTATCACCGAGGTTCATCAGCACAAACCGGCTCATGTTCCAGATTTTGTTGATAAAGTTCCAGGCGGCATCCATCTGGGTGTAGGAGAAACGCGCATCCTGACCAGGCTTATTGCCTTGGGTCAGGAACCAGCGCAACGCATCGGCGCCGTATTTTTCAATGACGTCCATCGGGTCAATCCCGTTGCCCAGCGACTTGCTCATTTTGCGGCCTTGCTCATCGCGCATCAAGCCGTGAATCAAGGTGTACTGGAATGGCCGCTGGTCGGTAAACTCGAGGCCTTGGAAAATCATGCGG
Organism: Lacticaseibacillus suilingensis; assembly: GCF_016861845.1. Taxonomy (GTDB): domain Bacteria; phylum Bacillota; class Bacilli; order Lactobacillales; family Lactobacillaceae; genus Lacticaseibacillus; species Lacticaseibacillus suilingensis. The sequence continues at coordinate 28,191 of NZ_BOLV01000012.1, read as the reverse complement.
GCGACCCAGAACGGAATGATGTCGTAGCCGGTGACCAGCGTGTTGGTTGGGTAGTAGCGCTTGTAATCAGGCGCGTCGGTATCTGGCCAGCCCATGGTTGAAAATGGCCACAAGGCGCTGGAGAACCAGGTGTCCAGAACATCAGGGTCTTGCTCCCAGTTCTCTGGATCCTGCGGGTCTTCCATGCCCACATAAACTTCACCGGTTTGCTTGTTATACCAGGCTGGAATCCGGTGTCCCCACCAGAGCTGACGAGAAATGACCCAATCATGAATGTTTTCCATCCAGTTCAAGAAGGTGTGTTCGAAGCGGTCCGGCACAAAGCTGACCTTGTCGGGACCTTGCTGGTTTTTGATGGACGCTTCTGCCAGTGGCTTCATCTTGACGAACCACTGGGTGGACAGGCGTGCTTCCACCTGCACGCCGGTACGCTCGGAGTGCCCAACACTGTGCACAATCGGCACAATCTTGATCAAATCGCCAGATGCCTGCAGGTCCTTGACCAGCGCTTCGCGGCATTCAAAGCGGTCCATGCCTTGATACTTGCCGGCGTTTTCGTTCATGGTGCCGTCATCATTCATGCAGTTGATGCGTGGCAAATCATGCCGCAAGCCCACCTGGAAGTCATTGGGGTCATGCGCCGGCGTAATTTTAACGGCGCCAGTCCCGAAGTCCATGTCGGCATGTTCATCCGCAATAATCGGAATCTTGCGCCCCACGCCAGGAACGATGACTTCTTTGCCGATTTGATCTTTATAACGCGGATCTTTGGCATTCACGGCAATGGCAGTATCACCAAACATGGTTTCCGGCCGCGTGGTAGCAATCTCGATTCCGCCTTCAGTGCCATCCGCATAAGGATAAATCAAATGATAAAAGGCACCTTTATCATCTTGGTGAATCACTTCAATATCGGACAACGCCGTGCGCGCCTGCGGATCCCAGTTAACAATGTATTCGCCGCGATAGATCAAGCCTTTGTTGTACAAATCAACGAAGACTTTACGCACCGCCTTGGACAAACCATCATCCAAAGTAAAGCGTTCCCGGTCATAATCCAGGGACAGGCCCATTTTGGCCCATTGCTTGTGGATGATAGCGGCGTATTCATCCTTCCAGTCCCAGACCTGTTGAATGAATTTTTCGCGGCCCAAATCATAGCGCGTCACACCTTGCTTACGCAGCTTGGCCTCAACTTTGGCCTGAGTGGCGATCCCGGCATGGTCCATCCCTGGCAGGTACAGCGTGTCATAACCTTGCATCCGCTTTTGGCGAATAATCATATCCTGCAACGTGGTATCCCAGGCATGGCCCATGTGCAGCTTCCCAGTGACGTTGGGCGGCGGGATCACGATTGAATACGGCTTGGCCTTTTTGTCGCCGTTAGGCTTGAAAACGCCTTGTTCGAGCCATTTCTCATACCGGCCTGCTTCAACGGCTTTGGGGTCGAATTTTGGGGCTAATTCCTCTTTCATGCTGTTTCCTCCTATATTTGGTGTGACCTTAGTTTGGGTGAGATTGGGCGAGCGCAGGCTGCAGAGCGGAGCCGCATTTAGCCCGACAAATAGCCTAACTCAAGGCATTGCCGGCGTTTTCTGCCGGTGAGGCCTTGAGTGTAGCTATTTGCTCGGGCGTTGGCTCCGCGGAGCGCAACTATCTTAATTGGCTGACTATTGGGGCGCCGCAGCCTGCATAGTTGCGCTCACGAACGCAACGCTTGAGTGATTAGCTACGCAGTAGTCCTCGCCGCGTGCCGCGGCAATGCCTACTGCTAGGCTAATCATCAAACTAAGTGCGCCTTCGTTCGCAGCCTATCTAGTTGCGCTCCGCTCGACGACGCCTGAGCGATTAGCTACGCCACCTGGTCCGCCACCAAAAAGCGGTAGCAAACCAGTTGGCTAGGCTACTCGTCAGGCTAAGCCCGTCGAGCTCCGCAGCCTTCTTCGTTCGCAGCCTACAAAAAAGCCCGCCCTATTTCTAGGACGAGCGTGCTCGCGGTACCACCTAAATTAAGCTAGCTAGGCTAACTTCTCTCGGACCTGGTAACGGGTGGTCCCGGTTGGCCCTACTGCCTTCAGGTCAACAGCTCGCAAGCTACTTCTCGCACAGAGGTTCAAGGCTTGCACCAGCCGCCTTGTCGCTGAAAATCCTCTGTTTGAGCCTCTTGGTCATCGCGTTACGGCCATTATAACCAAGCCAGCCCCCAGCGTCAACGCGCCTTTTGCTTTGGTAGCGTCATTTTGGTGGCGTGCTGTTTTTGATGTGCGGTATAGAGCAAGCTTTGCAGCTCTGAAGTCAGGTCGATGTACCGAATCGTCGTTTCCGGCCGGCAGGCGACGGGTTGCGGCGCAAAGGTTAAAATCGCGGAAATGCCGGCGGCTTCGAGCTGGTTGATCACCGCCGTTTGGGCGCTGCTTGGCACAGCCACAATGGCGGTGTGAATTGTCGACTCCAAATGGGCCGCCAAAGTCGCAAACGCGTAGACCGGAATGCCGCCCACTGGTTGGCCAACTTTAGCCGGGTCAGAATCAAAGGCCATAACAATGTTCAAATCCGGATTGCGGCGAAAATTATTCTGCATCAAGGCGGCGCCGAGGCCGCCAACGCCGACCAAAATCATCGCCTCGGCAGAATCAACGTCAAGCAATTGCCCGAAGGCTTTCACCAGGGTTTCGATGCTGTAGCCATAGCCGCTTTTACCCATTTCACCAAAACTAGAGAAATCACGCCGAATAGTGGCTGACGGTATGTGAATAATCTCACTTAGACGATGTGAGCGAATTCGGCGAATCCCCTCTTGCTGAAGCTGCCGTACAGCCCGGTAATATAAAGGAATCCGATTGATAGTTGCTTTTGAAACATGGGTTTTTGTCGTTTGCATGCGGCCGCCTCCGCCTCAATTTAGTTCAATACTTCACACAATCAGTCTAGCATAATGATTGTGAAACATCAAACAAACTTTGGTGCAAAAAACCGCCGCTCCGCGAAGCGACGGTACCTAAGCTAATCTAACTGCATTTGGATAAACGTCACCGGTTGCCCGAACGCCTCTGCCGCCCGCTGGCCCGTGGTTTTGAATCCCAGTCTTTCATACAGGTGGCGCGCGCGGGCGTTAAAGTCAGCCACCTCTAACCTGACCGGCCCGGCATAGTGATACCGCTGGCGCCCAAAGGCAATCCCATCCAGCACAAACTGATGACCACGCCCTTGGCCAGTGTACGCTGGTGCCAGCCCCAGGCCGATGCTCATGATGCCATCAGGGAAGGAAAATTCATACATGCCAATCAGGGTTTCATCCCCGCCTTCAAGCACTGAATAGTAATCAGCGCCATCATCGGCAAAAATCTCATCCATCACGGCCGGCTGGGCGTCCTTTGGGGTGTTATAAAACGTATCGGGTTCAGGGTAAGCCCAATTCAAGTACGCCAAGGCTTCAGGCCGGTTCATGTAACGAATTGTCATTGCCAGCATCCTCCTAGAGTAGTTCAGTAATCAAATCCTGATCTTGGTTCATGAATTCATCAGAAGACTTGATTTCAGTGATTTTCACCCCAGCCAGCGCCCGTTCCATCAGGCCAGCGACATCGAGTTTGCTTTCGAAGTAGCGCGACTTATCCAAATTCGGCTTTGTCTTCGGTGAAGGTGGCGCAAAAATGGTACAGCAATCTTCAAATGGCATGATGGACAAAGCATAGGTATCGATGTCCTCCGCCACTTTGATGATTTCCGTCTTATCCATCGTGGCCACCGGCCGGATGATGGGCATCGTGGTGACGTCATTGATGGCGACCATGCTTTCCAGGGTTTGTGAAGCGACCTGACCGATCGATTCGCCATTGACGATGGCGAGGCCGCCGCGCTTTTCCGCCAGTGCCGCGGTCAGCCGGAGCATCAACCGGCGCTGCACCGTCATCAGATACCCTTCTGGCACCGTGGCCTTAATGGTTTCCTGGATTTCGGTGAATGGCACCTGAATGAACTTGATGTAACCGGCGTAAGGCGCTAGTTTCGTGGTCAACTGCTTGGCTTTATTCAAGGCGCTGTCGCTGGTGTAAGGCGGGCTAAAAAAGTGAACCATTTCAATATCGACCCCGCGCTTGAGCGCATAATAACCGGCAACCGGCGAATCAATGCCGCCAGACAGCATCAACATCGCCTTGCCCGCGGTACCGACTGGCATCCCGCCTGCCCCCAAAATGGTTTGGGTGGACAGATAAATGGCCTCACGCCGCACTTCCACCCGCAAGGTGAAGTCAGGCTGACGCATTTGCACCTTCAAATCAGGTCGGTGATCAACGAAAAAGTCGCCCAAGTTCAGGTTCATCTCGTTGGTGTCCAGTTCAAAGGTGTGATCAGAGCGCCGGGTGTAAACCTTATAGGAACTGCCCTCTGGCACCGTTTCATTCATCAAAGCTAGCGCCGCCTCGTGCACGGCAGCCATCTCTTTGGCGACCTTCACACTTGGTGAGTAGCTTTGAATCCCAAAGACCTTGCTTAAGCGCGCCATGACGGCGGTTGAATCCTCACCATTCAGCTCAATGTGGAGCCGATCGCGCTTGGGGCGAATGGTCAACGCTGGGAATTCGTGGAGCGCTTTGGTAATGTTGCCGTGCAAACGGCCGATGAACGCCTGGCGGTTCTTGCCCTTGGTGGACAATTCGCCATAGCGCACCATAATTTCACTGTAATTCACTCGGTTTCCTCCTTATTCAGCGTGCGCCGGCATCAGCTTCTTGAAGCCAGCATACACTTGGTCGAATGCCTGATTGAAGGCATCGGCTTCTTGCAATGTGTTGTATTCATCTAAGCTGATCCGCACCGCGCTGGTGGCCACGTTGTCCGGCACGCGCATGGCGGCTAGCGTACTACTTTCGGTGCCTTTTTTGCTGGAGCAAGCACTAGTGGTGGAAATATAAATGTCGTGTTGCTCAAAGGCATGCACAATGGTTTCACCGCGCACGCCAGCAATGGCAAAGGTCAAAATATGCGGGGCAAAATCAGGGGTCAGCTGGCTGAACATCACGGTATTGTCCTCTTGGGCCACATGCTCGTAAATGCGGTGGCGAATGGCGGCTTGATGCGCCACCTTGCCCGCCTCGTCATCCAGCAACAGCCGCAGCGCCTTGGCCATCGCGGCAATGGCCGGCACATTTTCGGTGCCAGAGCGCAGGTTACTTTCCTGCCCGCCGCCGGTCAAAAGTGGCGCCAAGTGTTTGCCTTCCTTCATATAAATAAAGCCAGTGCCACGTGGGGCGTGGAACTTGTGACCTGAGAACGTCAGGAAGTCGATGCGCGGATTACGCAGGCTAGGCATCAAGCCTTTGCCGATTGCCTGCACCGCATCGACGTGAAAATGCACATTCGGGTAAGCGGTCAGGATTTTGGCCACCTCGTCAATCGGCTGCTTGGCCCCGATTTCATTGTTCACGGCCATGATGGACACCAAAATCGTGTCATCGCGCAGCGCTGCCTTCAAATCGGCAGGGTTGATAAAGCCGCGCTTATCCACTGGCAGATACGTGACTTCAAAACCCAGACTTTCCAGCTGCTTCATCGTGTTGATCACCGCGGGATGTTCCACCGCGGTGGTGATCAGATGCTTGCCGAAGGGCCGCTTTTCGATGGCGGTGCCTTTGATAATCCAGTTGTCGCCTTCCGTGCCACCACTGGTGAAGTAGATTTCATCAGGTTTGGCCTGCATCAACTGGGCAATCTGGGCCCGGGCGCTTTGCAACATTTCGTCAGCCTTACCGCCTACCGCGTGCAAGCTCGACGGATTACCGAAAAAGTCCTCGCTGACTTTGCGGTACGTATCCAGCACCACCGGCAACGCCTTGGTGGTGGCACTATTGTCAAAATATATCATGACCGTCATTCTTCCTTTTCGTAAGTTTAGCTGCTTGCCAGTATACCAAAAACGAGCGTAAAAAAAAACCAGCAACCCTAGGGTTCAGCTGCTGGTGCAGGGCTTAAAACAGATTGTTGTGCTGCTGGGCGTTATAGTCGTCGGCCACTTTTTGGTAGCTGCCGGCTTCAACCGCCTCGAGCGCGGTGGCAATCGTATCCGCCGCGGTTTGATAATCATACTTGGCGTAGGCCGCTTGGGCCTCGGCCATCGCCTGCGCGACCGCTTCATGAGAAGCTTTGTAGCGGTTAGCATATTGCAAAAGTTGTTCGGTCATGCCAGCAGCGTCAATCACATCGCGACTTTGCTGTTTGAGCTGATCAATGTCACTGGACACCTTGATGAGCTGTTTGGCAATTGCGTCCAAATCGATTTTAACCTGATTCATCGCCTGCTTAAGGCTGGTGATTTCGCTCGTCACCACCTTGAAGAAGTCGCGGTAGGCTTTCGGCAGGCCAGGCAAATCGTGACGCGAAACTTCATAGCGAATATCGCGCACCGAGCGGTCGAAGGCATCGACCTGATCGATGGCCTTTTGCTCGGTTTCGCGCAGGCCGCTGACCGAGTCGTTGATCGTCGCCTGCTGCTTTTCAATCGCGGTCAGGTCGCTACGATCTTGGGTAAATTGACCCAGCACTTCAGAGTACACGGCCTGGTGCGCGGTCAGTTGGTCAACCGCCTGATCATAGGCCTGGTTGATATCGTTCAGTTGGACCTTTAAGTTATTGGTGGTTTTGATTTCATCATGATTCAGCTGATAGCTTTGATTCAGATGATCGAGTTCAATCGCCAAGGTATGGTTCTGCTGCAAGGCATGATTGATAAACTGCCGCAAGTCGGTTTGGCTATCAGCCACCGCGGTTTTGGCCTTCAGCTCTTTTTCCATCACGGCGTAAAGGGAATCAATTTTGTTGGCAATGGTTTCGGTGTTGGCGGTCAGTTCGGTCACCGCTAGATCTTTAATCTGCTGGTCGGCGACCTGCAGCGCCGTTGTGACCTCAGCCACACCGGCCGGAACATCTTCCGTAAACTGGAACTGCTCAGCGGTAAGCTGCTCAAACCCGCTTTGAATTTCCTTCACTTGACCCGGGAATTCATTGACGACTTCATTGACCAGCGGCGGCAAGGTCTTCACTTGCAGCTTGATGGCCGCAACCTCATTTTTCAGCTGACCGAGTTCGCCTTTGGCCTTGGCTGGGTCGCCGGCGGCATTCAGCTCGTTGATGGCTGACAGGCGCGCCGCAATTTGCTGGAGACTATCTTCCAACGCCGGCAACGCCTCACCAAAGGCAAAACTCTTCGCCAAAACCGTCTTCCGCGCTTCCTGATAGCCTTCGCGCAGCTGGTTGATGCGCTTGGCATTTTCAGCCTCGCTGATCTTAATGCCAGACAGCGCCTTGTTGATCTGATTCATCTGCTTGGCCGCGCCCATTTGCAGGGCTTCAATATTAGCGATACCGTCTTTCACCTGGCCAAAGTGGAACTGCTTATTCGCCTGTTCCACATCAAGCAGCGCCGTCTGCAATTCCGTCAGCGTGCCATCAAGTAGCTCCTGATAAGCCTTGGCCCACTTTTGGAATTCCTGGCGACTATCGCCACTCAAGTTCAGCTGTTGAATGCTGCGAATCAGCCCTGCCGCGCTACCTGTATCCAGCGTAGCGACTTCTTCGTCCAAAGATTTGATCACGCGCGCGTTGCGCACCTGATACCCCCAAACCCCTAGGCCAATCAGCACGATAATAATCAATGCAATGATAATCCAAGTCATGTTATTACACCTTCCGCCATCCGAGAGCCGCAGTTGCAATTTATCAGCGGGCCCACTAAACTGTCCCTATTACAAGTCGACAATCGTCTTCGGTTCCTAGTATCTCAAAAACGCCGGCAATATGAAAGGCTTTCTCATAGGAAAACCCCGTTTCCGTAAGGAATGAAGGCAATTTCACTCAAGGAGTGTTGAATATGGCCCCAATCGATCCGCTGCTGGTCGCGCAAGTTGATGCCTTGCTGACCGGCGAAACCAATGTGATCACTAACTTAGCCAACGCCAGTGCCGTGTTGTTCAACGGCATGGCAGCCGTCAACTGGGCCGGTTTTTACCTTTACCACCAAGCACAAAACAGCCTTGACCTTGGCCCTTTCCAAGGTCAAGTGGCGTGCATGCATATCGCCCCAGGAAGCGGCGTGGTGGGGACCAGTTTCGCCCAACAAAAAGCGCTGCGGGTACCGAATGTCCATGAGTTTGCCGGCCATATCGCCTGCGATGCGGCCAGCAACAGCGAAGTCGTCGTGCCGCTGGTCGTCAGCGGCACGATTGTCGGTATCATGGACATTGATTCGCCTGAGCTGGACCGCTTTAGTGAAAACGACCTGAAAACCTTGCAGGACTTTGCCCAGACGCTAGCGAAACACCTTGACGCCGAGGCGCTAGCTACGGTATACTAGCCTGCGTGTAAAATAATGCAGCAGTGAATGGAATGGTCGGCTCCAGTTTGGCAACCCTTTGCGGAGAGCTTAGTAACCGCGGCTGCGAGAGCGAACAGCTTAGCTTAACTGCCCGTGTTTTGAATTCACAATTCATTATTTTACTCCAAATATAATTCTTGGAGGAAATACCTTATGTCTCGTTATACTGGTCCTCGCTGGAAGCAGTCCCGTCGTTTGGGGCTTAGCCTTTCCGGCACTGGTAAAGAACTTGCTCGTCGTCCTTACGCCCCTGGTGATCACGGTGCTAACAACCGTCGGAAAGTTTCCGAATACGGCCAACAGCTCACTGAAAAGCAGAAGTTGCGTTGGATGTACGGCTTGAACGAACGCCAATTCCAAAACCTGTTTATCCGCGCCGGCAAGATCAAAGAAGGTACCCATGGTGATAACTTCATGATCCTGCTCGAAACCCGGCTGGACAACTTGGTTTACCGTTTGGGTTTGGCCTCCACTCGTCCGCAAGCTCGTCAACTTGTCAACCACGGCCACATCACGGTCGATGGCAAGCGTGTTGATATTCCTTCTTACGAAGTTGCTGCGGGCCAAGTGATTGGCTTGCGCGAACGGAGCCAGAACCTGACCATCATCAATGACTCACTGGAAGCAACGGTTTCCCGCCCTGCTTACGTGACCTTCGATGATAACAAGAAGGAAGGTTCCTTGGTTCGCCTCCCAACTCGCGACGAACTGGAACCAGACATCGACGAAGCCTTGGTCGTTGAATACTACAACCAGAAGCTGTAATATTCGCCACCACAAACGCTGTTACCGCAACGTTTATCGGACTTCAACCGTTGCAGATTGTTGCAGAATTTACAATTCGGATAGTAAGTCCATTGCACGCCCATTCTGGGCGTGTTTTTTTTCGGGCATTAACAAGATGTAATAGTCTTGTGTGATACTCAAGCTCGTATGACTGGCAAGGACGGTTTTGAAATTTAGTTCCAATATTTTATGGCTGACATCGACACCCACGTCGTTCATGATTCCAAGAAACCTTTGAGCAAAGGAAAAGCGACGTCTATTTGAGACATCGCCCTTACTCCGGTCACTGAACTATTTTCGTGTAAGTATCACTGATGATGCCATACCTCTTAACTGGTTAAAGTGCTGTGTCACTCACCGATGATTGTTGTCATCTTAGCCATGAGCATCAACATCTGACGAAGTTCAGTTTCACCCATTTCATCAACAAAACCATTGAAAGCCTGATCAAATTCAGCGTTTGTCAATTTGAGTTGCGCGACGCCTTCCTCAGTCAAAGCGAGGCTCAAATTCCTACGATTATCCGGATCGGTGGCGCGCGTGATTAGCCCTTTCTTCGCCAAACCAGTCGTACACTGGGAAACTGCCGCTTTGGTGATTCTTAAGTCCGTCGCGATTTCCACCGAGCTCTTGCCAGCTTGAATACCTTGCAAGATCAACAAATCGGTTAGGCTCAACACGTGCTGCTTGCCACGGCCAAATTCTGTATTGATCAGATTCTTGAACTGAAAAATTGTTTTCAAGTAGCTCATCTTGATATCTTCTGTCATAGGCCACTCCTATTTTAGAATCGTCTCGTCTGGCTGGATGTCAGCCAATACCAGGCTTTGTTGCCAAAGCTTAGCTTGCGCTGCGCGGTCATAAGAGGCTGGTGATGACTTGGTATCTTTACCGCGATCAATGTACTTACCGGTGACGCCAGCATATCGGCTTTCAGTTACCATGTCGGCCAGCGCTTGCCCAGATGTTTCTGCACTCCCGTGGCGACCAATCAAGTATGAAAAGGCGTTCATCGTGAATTTCATCATACGGTTTGAACCAGAATCACCGTTCAAGTTAGTCCCCGTCATCAGTCCTGGATTAAAGGCGTTGACGGTGATGTGCTTGTTCGTTTCTTCAGCCACCTTATCCGAGATAATGTAAGCTGCCATCAGGTCCAACAATTTAGACGTCGGGTAGCGCAGTAAGGCGTTGCTGTCAGCGGCTGGATGCGCTAATGGTTCAATATCTTCAAAATGAGGCGCCGGGAATGGAAACAGCTTCGGCGGATTGTGGGTGTCACTGGAAACAAAGACGATCCGCCCATTGTCAACCACTGAGCTCAGCAACAAGTTGACTAACAGAAAGTGTCCCAGATAATTGACGCCAAAGGTGGTTTCGAAGCCTTCTTTAGTATAACTCAATGTGGTCGGATTCAAGCCAGCATTGCAAACCAGTGCATACAACGGCGGAAAGTCGGCCTGCTTAAAGTCACTTGCAAAATCACGCACTGATTGTAGCGACCCTAAATCTAATGGCCGCGTAAAAATATTTTGATTGCCAGTTTCGTTCACCATCCGCTCGCGAGCTGTTTCCGCTTTTTGTTGGTTACGGCTGGCGATAATGATGGTGTCATTTTGATTGGTGTGCGCAATGTTCTTGGCGGCTTCATAACCCAAACCTGAATTACCACCAGTTACGATAATCGTATGTTCACTCATATTAGTTCTCCTTAGTTAAGATGTTTACAGTTTAGAGCTTAACCATTCCCTCGTCAAGCTTTTTGACAAAACAATCCCGCCAAATTGTAATCTTCTCCGCCAAGATAAATTGCTGTACCCCTTGGTATGACTGGGTTAATGTGGCCGGACAGACGAGTTTCCCGCCAAAACTCAAGAATTTACAACTTTTGCACTTAAATCAAATCTAAATTACTGTCAGGTACCAGATTTTTAGACAAAATTGACCCACTTCAAAGGTTGTGGGCCATTCGTGTAGGAACATTTCATCTTAGATCTGACTTGAAAGAAGTCATTGTAAGTTACAATTCAATCAATCCATCGCGCAATGCCGCAGCCACTGCTTCGGCACGGGTAAACACACCAAGCTGATTGTATATCTCGGTGAGGTGTGCTTTGATCGTTCGTTCACTTAAATGCAACGTGTCGGCAATATCAATATTGCGCGACCCTTCGGCTACCATCTTTAGGATCAGTGTGTCACGTTCATTCAGCTTTGGTTTTTCTGCTGCAGAGATCGCGAACGCCTTGCCCATTAACGATGGTTCGACGTAGATCTGACCACTGATGGCGCCTTGGATTGTTTTGATAATGGTGTCCTTGTCGGCATCCTTAAGCAGGAAGCCTTTAGCACCCAATTTGAGCGCTTGTTGGATCGGCTCTTGATCATCAAACGTCGTCAAAACAACCACTGGTAAATTGGGATGGTCTTGACGTAGAGCCCGCAACATCGCGATACCATCCATGTTCGGCATACGAATGTCGGTCAGCACAACGTCTGGAGATAATTCCTCGACTTTTGCCAAGCCGTCCTTTCCGTCAACGGCAGTACCGACGGCTTCCATCCCGTCAGTGGTCTCCATAATAAGCGACAAGCCAGTACGTAAAATCTGGTGATCGTCTACAATCAAAACGCGAATGCTCATAATTGCTCCTTCTTAGTTACTGGCATCGTCAACGTCACGGTGGTGCCTTCGTTTGGGGTGCTGACGACGGTCAACGCACCATCAAGCGCTGCGGCGCGCTCGTGCATACCTTGCATCCCGAAATGTCCGGACTTCTTCTTCACGACCGTGCCTTCGCCGAAGTCGATTACCTGCAGGCGGAAAACATCTTCATACGATTCTCCACGCACGATTGCCTGCTTAGTGTCAGTGTGTTTAACCACGTTGATCACGGCCTCTGACACGATCCGGTTGATCTCAGTGAGCTGGACGCCGGAGTAGTCCGGCACATAGTTCATCTTGATGGAAACCTCTAACTGATAGTTCTTCATGAAAGCTTCAGCCAGCAGTTCCAGACGCGCAGTCAGACTTTGTTCCGAAGTCGCGCGCAAATCCGTCAACGTCAGCCGCGTGTCACGCAAGGTGTCGCGGGCAATGCCGGTAGCGCCTTGAATCACTTCAAGTGCCCGGTCGTTCTTGCCGCTTTGCAGAAACGCCTGTGCCGCTTCCAGTTGCATAACCGTTCCAGCCAAACCTTGCGTCAAGGTGTCGTGTAACTCACGCGCCACCCGCTGCCGTTCGGTGCGCACCGTCGATTCTTCGACTTGCGAATAGGCAATCTTGAGTTCAGACACCAGGTCTTCGGCGCGCTGGCGGGCGGCTTGTTGTTCCTGGAAGAAGCGCCAGTATGCCATCACGATCAGCACCATGAAGATCAATCCGACTAATACTGCCGCACCTTGAAGCCAACCATTGAAAGCCACATAAGTGAACCAAATCAAAAGACTGACGCCGGCTAGCCAGCTCAATGGCTGTTTAGGCCGCGAATACAGGTTGATCATCTCGATCGCCATAATTGGAATCACACCAAAAAACATCACCGGCATCTGATTCGTCAAAGCAAGCGTTGTGCTGACGGCAAAGCCCAACTGAGGTAGTAATAACCACAGCCGCCCTCGGGGGATCAACCAATCGCCAAACCACAGTAATACCTCTTCAGCCAATAAGCCGCCAACAATAATTTGCTCCTGCCAACCAACAGGAATATCAACATAATGCGTGAGCCAACCGCTAGATAACGTGATATCCGTGCTGGTGCGTGCCACATACAAGGCGGCAAAGCCGATGATCAGCATGAACAACATCAACGGAAGGCGCAACACATGATAAGGAGTTTTCTTATTCATACATCTGTCCTCTGCTTTGAATGATACGCCATTTATTGAAAAAAACGATGTGTCCAACAAAGACACATCGTCGTTGATTAAAGTGGTAAGTCTTTCTTGGCAAAGGCCGTGGTGCCGATACCAAAGGTCGCGGCCGCAATACCACCTAAAGCAGCCAACTTAGGCAACCATTTGGAGCCGGCAGACACAATGTTTTTGTAGTCGAACAAGCTGACGATGGTCAAATGTTGCACATGTTCCAAACCAGCCACACCATAATCTGCAAAGGAGCCGACGATTGCTAAGAGAATGAACAAGATGATCAGCAAGCCCCCAGTACCAAACGCATACTTGGACAGGTTGAAAATGCCGCTAGCAGCAAACATGATTCCAGCAAAAGCCAAAGCAACCATGAAGGCACCAAAATTCAAGTTGATCAGCGTCTGTGTTTTGAAGCCAGCATCGGCGATGTTATTGGTGACAAGTGACACAGCGACCATCGCCCCGTATGTCACCACAAGACTGCCCACCATGTACACCAGCTGCGTGATCGCAACGGTAGTCCGGCGGATCGGCGCGGTGAGGATATAGGCCATCGAGCCTTGATCGACTTGACCGGCGAGTAACTTATTACCGGTAATCACCACTAATAACGCGACCATTGTTGACACCAACATGCCATAATACATTGGCGCAACCAACGCCTGAGTCTGTTTCATCGCAATCAATTGGGCTAAGATGACGTTCATCACCAAGGTCACCAGCCCCCAGACGGCGAAGTTTGACTTAAAGGTTTGTTTCAGTAATGGAAAACTCATGATTTTATCTGCTCACTTTCTTATACACGAAGCCGTATTACAGCTCCAGTTCCTTCTCAAAGTAATTGTCCAGTGTCTGCGTATCGAAGCTAACGTCGGTGAGTTTGACTTCGCCCAATAGTTGCAACAGCCTTGCTTCGTCGTCATTGGGCACCAACAGCACCACCGTGTTGTGCAACGGGTCTTGGCGTACCGGCTCAAAGTCGCTAGTCAACAGGCGCTCGAAACCGTCATTGGTCGCAGCAACTATCGTCACCCGTTGAGCGGCGTGGATCTCGGCAAACTTGCTCTCGTCGAGCACGTCGATCACCTGACCGTCTTTGAGGAACATGATGCGATCGCAGGTGCGTTCCAGTTCGTTGAACATATGACTGCTCAAGAACACGGTGGTACCTTGCGCTTTAACTTGGAGAATGAGGTCGATGAACGCGTCGCGCATCACGGGATCTAAGCCGGTGGTCGGCTCATCTAGCAACAACAGCGGCGGTTTGGTCATGAACGCGCACACCAGCGCGGTTTTCTGCTTCATGCCTTTGCTCATGCGGCGCAAGTCGGCGGTAAGGTCGATCTTGAAGCGCTGGATCAGCTCATTGACGTATTCGTCTTTGTTGGCGCGCAGCAGCGCCAGTTCGTTTTGCAAGAAAGTTGCACCGGACTTGGTGTCTGGAAAGGCAATCTCGCCTGGTACATAGCCGATCAGCGGCTTGGTCTTGGCGGCCTTAGTCCAGGCGTCCATGCCGCGGATCGCAGCGGAACCTGCTGACGGGTGAATGAATCCCATTAGCATACGCATGGTGGTGGTCTTGCCAGCGCCGTTCTTGCCGACAATGCCGACGACCTCGCCTTGTTGGATCGCCATGTTCATGCCATGTACGCCGCGATTGTTTTTGTAGTTCTTGGATAATTGCTTGGTTTCAACCATTGCTAACATTGCGTTCCTCCACTAAATCGTTTTGAAGACCTTGTCGGTGCGGTAGAAGTTCATGAAGTAGGATTCAAGGTCGAACTTGTCTTCAACCAACTTCGTGATGTGGCGGCCTTTTAGTTGATTGGCAAAGAAGTCACCGACTTCCGCCGCTTTGACCTTCACCTTCAAGCCAACTTTGCTCTTAGCGCCGCCAAGCTCGTTGGCCGCCAAGTCGCGGTCGTGTACCGTTTTGAAGAACAGTTCGTAAGTCTTCACGTCTTTGTTCTGGAGCTTATTGGCATCAACTTGCGACACGATCTTACCGTCTTTGATGATCGCGATGCGGTCACAGGTCGCTTCGACTTCTGGGAAAATGTGGCTGGAAAGCAAGATGGTCTTACCGCGCCGCTTCTCAGACACCATGAACTGAATGAATTGTGCCTGCATCGCCGGATCAAGCCCACTTGTCGGTTCGTCCAGAATCAAGATCTCCGGATCGGCCAAAAAGGCGGTGACCACGGCAAGCTTACGCTTGGTGCCCAGGCTCATGCGCTTGGTGTTGCCGCTGGGGTCGAGGTCAAACATCTCAAGCAACTGATTCAAGTACGTGTCATCTTTGACGCCGCGCATCTGTTGCATGGTGTGAATGAATTGCCATCCGCTGACGTTCACTGGCAACGCGATCTCCCCTGGCAAGTAACCGATGTGCTTCATCACCTGGTTATATTGAGTGGTGGCGTCAAGGCCAAGTACGCTGACGGAGCCGGAACCCGGCTTGGTGAAACCAGTGATATGGCGAATGGTCGTGGTCTTGCCGGCACCGTTAGGGCCGAGGAACCCGAAGACTTCGCCGGGATGAATCTCGAAGCTGACGTCGAAGATACCGCGGCCGTGGCCAAAGTCCTTCGTAAGATGATCGACTTTTAATGCTGCTTGTGTCATGTTTTCCTCCTGCAATTAACTGATGAACCTAGCATACTATGGATAGTGCGTGTTGCCATCGTCTGAACGGGCAGACTTTCATTGCCCGTTCGGGCAGTTTTCACGCTTTACCATCATTTGTCTTTCTCTTTTCGGTATCTTCGGGAACTTCTTCTAAAAAGCGATCGATAAATGCGCCCTCAATTCGTTTGTATGCACCAACTACATTTCTTTCAATTTTTTTGTGAGTGTTAACCACAGTTTCAGCAATTCGATCGTTAGTATTTTTCAATGAATGACCAATCTTGGTGGTAGTAGGGTTGCCATCTCGCCTTGTACTTTTCAACTGGTATTGTTTTGTCATAAGGGTTCTTTCCTCGTTTCATTTGATGAATACAGCATACCGAGAACTGACCGCCTTGGCATCGTCCAAACGGGCACACTTTGGTTGCCCATTCGGGCACTTTTGAGAATTCAGACATCACTAATTGCAGATAAATCGATTGTACGATTTATCCAATAGTATTTACGGGGAGCTTAAGTGTTGCACCTTGTTGCAGAAGTTATCAATTCTTACCGACTTTCACAGCACTACATCAAGATGTTTTGCTCAAATACCTTGATACGTTTGGATTTATGTTGAGACGGATTGACAATATTTGCCTAGCTACCACCAGAAGCTGTAATCGATTATCCTGCCTCGGCAGACAAAAAAGCATTTGGCCATTTGGTCAAATGCTTTTTTGCGTCTTGATTTGTCAGCTAAGGCTACTGCTGAGTAGGCTGATAACGGCGGGTTAAGAAATCCGCCATACTCTTGGGCTCGGAGCCAGTGATGGTCTGAAAATCGGTGGTGACCTGGTCTAACAATCCCATGGCCCCAGCCGCATACATGCTGGCCAGTTCTGCCCCATCCCCTTCAGCCGCGTAGATCCTTCCAAATTCTTGGGTAGTCACCGGTGCATAGCCGATTTCGTGGCCCGTCACTGTGGTCATGATTTGGCCGAGGGCCGGCATCGTTAGGCTTTGCGTTTGCGTCAGCGTGTAGGTTTGCCCTTGATTGAGCAACTCAGGCCGCGTGGCTAAGGTGGCGATGGCTTTTGCACTATCCGCCGAGGTGATAAAGCTCATCGCCTGGTTGCCCACGGGATAGATCAGCGCCTTGCGTTCAATTAGCTCTGGGAGATACGGTACCAACGGATCTGCGTACAAAGCATTTTTGATGACCGCATAATTCAACCCGCTGGAGGCCAACCGGCGCGGCGCGTAGCCGTAGTATGGCGCCATCACAAAAGGATTGTGCTCCTGATCAGCGTAAAAGCTGACGAACACCACTGCCGGCACTCCCGCCTGCTTAAGCGCCTGAAGTGAATTTTCGAATTCCGTGATACGCTGCAAAACATCGTAAGTCTTGCTGGGTATGTAAACCACCACGTCTTGGCCGGTGAAGGCGCGCGTCATCATGGCGACATCGCGATAATCACAAGCGGCCACGTGGATGCCTTGCGCCGCAAGCCCCGCCGCCTTAGCTGGGGTGTGTACGGCCGCGGTGATTGATGCGGCACCAACGCGGGCACCCAAGTCGGCGACCACCTGCTGGCCCAAATGACCCGTCGCACCAGTAACAAGATATTTCATCAACTGTTCCTCCTTAATCGCTACGTTCAAACCATCAGGACATGGCGAACCAACAGAGTGCCACGTCCTGTTACTTTATTATTAACATGATGATTTAATCTTACCACTAACGGCGACCAATTACGATCTCTATATTCACTCAGACACGCCGGCCCAGCCAAACAAGATGGCTCGATGACGCCCAGCGCTAGCCCAGGATTTGACTGACTATATTGCACCCAAAACCTAAAAACACGAGCATTCTTCCATCACAAAAGCCGGTCCCCCCTAGACTGGGAACCAGCTTTACCGACATTTTTCAATGACCATCACAGTCTCTTTTGCCAACACATCACGTTTAATTCAACGTCTGTAGGAAAGCCGCCAACGTGACGATTCCATGCACTGGCTCGTGGGCGCGCAAATCCCGGTAAAACGCCTCGGTCTTTTGGGCCGCACTCATCTGAGTCATCTGGTGCGCAATCAGCGTTGGCATTCCTGCTTTGACCAGTGCTGCTTCTTTCTGATCATCCGTGATGGTCACCCACCGTAAATCAGGCAGGTCCAATCCGGCCGCGAGCCCAGCAATGAGCTCATTACCGGTTAACCATTGACTCATCACATAGCGCACTGCGTTGGCCTGCGGCACTACCTTAAACGCATCAAGCATAGCAGTCGCAATATCACGCGGATCGGTCCAGGCGCTTTGGATGTCCGGGCCAAAGTTATTGGTGTAGATGTGCTGCGTCTGCATTTGGGTCAAGTTGGCGCGTAAGTTATCAAAGAAACCCACAGGCCGAATGAAGCTGAAGCGTGTTTGTGAGGCACGCTTCAATTCGTTTTCGATCAGGTGGTAGGCATAAAGTGCGCCAACTTCTGGGCCTTGATCCGCCCCCACACTGGACAGATTAACCGCATATGGTACCTGTGCAGCCTCTAGTGCCTGCCGATAACGCGTGCCTTGTATCTCCCCCAACGCCACCGGGTCGCCACCGGCTGGGCCCATGCCTGTCAGCATCACGTACACCGCATCATTCCCTTTGAACGCTTGGGTCAAGAAAGACACATCCTCAATCGACCCCACTAGTGCCGTAGCGCCAAGTTTTTGAATTGCGCCCACTCGGTCTTCACTATGCGTGATGACCTGAACCTGATGGCCGGCGGCGACAAGCGCCGGAATCGTAATTTGGTTAATATGACCCAGCGAGCCAGTTAATGTGATTTTCATTGTGTGAGAGCCTCCAGTTTTTATAAAAGATAGTCTTATCTTTATTGACGAGTTTCAGTTTAAAGATAGTTCTATCTTTTGTCAACCTTGTTCTTTCAGCTTTTCTTAGTTAAAATGATGCTATGAAAACAAAAGATTCGGAAAAATACGCCAAAATTCTCGCCGCTGCTAAGGCGCTGATTCTGCGCGACGGCGCTGCAACCATTAGCACAACCAAGGTGGCCAAGGCGGTCGGCATGGCTCAGTCCAACCTCTACATCTACTTCAAAAACAAAGACGACCTGCTTCGCCAGTTGTATGTCAATGCTCAGACTGAAGTCCAACAGGATTTTGCCAAGCACGTGACGCCGAATGCGGATCTGACGACCGCCGTGCCCGAGTACATTGACGCGATGTACGCCTTCGCCAGCACACACTTCGACACGTTTGAGCTGTTGCACCAGATCAAGGCGCTGCCCAATGCCGAGTGGACTCACACGATCACTGATGCCCAGAACCCGGCCCAGATGATACAAGCCGCAATCGATGCTAGCATTTTGCGCCCGGTTAGCCCGGCCATCATCATGGCCATCATCTACAATGCTATTCGCCAGTATGTACTCGGCGTTCAGCATGGGGACCAAACCGACTTCGATGAGGTGCGCGAACTCTTACTGAACGGCATTATGCGCCGTGATTAGAAGGGCTTAAGGCTCGTCCAGCTGAGCTTTAAGCGCTCTGTTCGGAAGAGTTTGCCCGCAATTAACCTACCGTGGTTGCCACCTATCCTGCCTCGGCAGACAAAAAAAGCATTTGGCCATTTGGTCAAATGCTTTTTTTGTTTCTCCCCGGTCTTAGTCGTGAGTGAACATCAGCAAAGCGCCGTTGCAGCGCTTGGTTGACCTGACGCACCGCCTCAGCATCCACTTTCATCACTCGGCGGTCAAAGGTCCATAAGCCGTTCACCTCGCCATGGACATCACTGACTTGGGTATAAATGCTGGCTGCTAGCCCGCGCTTAATGGCTGGCAGGACCCGCTTGCGGTACAGCTTGACCAGCGCAGCGGTTAACTTTTGCCGACTATGGTAATACCGGTAACCAAACGCCTTTTCCGGGGCATGCCCTGGCCACGGCAAACTGTAACCCCCGAATTCGGTGAGGGCCTGAATCCGGCCGAATCGATCACGATGGAGATGAAATGGCTTGTAGTAGATATGCCAAGAGCGAAAATCCCCGCCGTGTTGGTCATGCCAGCCGGAAGCCTGATCGATTAAACGCGTGGGGTCCAGCGCCGCCAGTTCCTGTGTGATGGCCTGCGTGGCGAATTGCCCCCAACCTTCGTTGAATGGGACCCAGGTACAAATTGAGACCACATTCTTTAGCAACGCAACTGTGCGCTGCAGGTCGCGGTGATAAACGGCCCGGCCGGCTGGGGACTGGCGGCCAAAGCCTGCATGCGTATCCTTCAAAGTGATGCCAATGAACGGCAAAATCTGAATCACCCACGGCGAATACGGACCACCACCGGACACGAAATCTTGCCACACCAACAGGCCCAGCTGGTCGCAGTGGTAGTACCAGCGGAGCGGCTCGATTTTGATGTGTTTTCTAATCATGTTGAAGCCCAAGGCCTTGATCCGCTTCAGCTCAGCCACCATTGCCTCATCACTGGGCGCAGTGTAAAGCCCATCGCTCCAATAACCCTGATCCAGCACCCCGGATTGATAATAAGGCTTACCGTTCAGCAAAAAGACGGTCTGGCCATTGGCATCAGCCCCGCGCCCAAAACTACGGAGGCCAAAATACGACGTCACGGTATCCTGTCCGACTTGGACCGTCACCTCATAGAGAAACGGGTCCTCGGGTGTCCATGGGTGCTTGTCCGGCAAAGTCAACGTGACGGCCACGCCGGCAGTCGTCGCCGCGGCCACAGTTTGCTGCTGGGCGGACACGGTCACAGCTAACGTGTCCGTGGTGGCGTGATTCAAGGTCACCTTGACCGTCACTTGCCCGTTACTCAAATCCGGCGATAACGTCAGGTCGGAGATGTAAGTCGCAGGCACCTGTTCCAGCCAAACCGTTTGCCAAATGCCACTTTGCGGCGGATACCAAATGCCCCCGGGCTGCAGGCGCTGCTTACCTGTGGCTTCATCGCTTTGGTCACTGTGATCTTGCACCGCCACGATCAGCTCAACCGTTTTGCCCCAAGTACTAGCCGGTAGCTCACAGCTAAAAGGCCAGTAGCCGCCACGATGCGTGACCAGCTTTTGCCGGTCCACAAAGACCTGGCAGTACTGATCTACCGCCCCAAAGTGTAATAAACAATGGCCCTCAGCCCCTACCGGTACCGTGACCTGCCGCCGATACCACAAGGTTTGCGTTGGCTGGAGCGGTGGCAAGCCGCCACCGAGTTCACTTTCTGGTGAAAAAGGAACAGTAATCTGACCCGCCCACTGCTTGGGCAACGTCAGGGTCGCCGTAATCGCATAGTCCCATTGGCCGTTCAAATTAAGCCACTGCTCCCGGCGCAGCTGCGGCCGCGGGTATTCAGACAGTGGCTGATCTCGATTGAGCTTTTCCCCCCATGGCGTTAACATCGTCATCACCTCTTAATGCCAGTGTACCCCAGCAGCACCCAAAAACCGCAAGCGAATTTGCTTGCGGCCATGATTTAGTTATGTTTGAATACCGACCAGCCGGTAGTGGGTTTGAACCCAATCCAGTTGGGCATCGTCGTGATCTGGTTAGCGTACTCCGTGAAGTCGCCGGCATTTAAGCCCTCACTCACCAGAATTTCCGTGAATGGCGTTCCCGCGAGCACCGCAGAATCTAGCTTATCTTGCACAATCGGAATCAGGTGCTCACGCAGTTTATCGTAGCTAGCCATCTGAGCAAAAATTGGCGTGTCCGCGGCGACATACAAATGGTTGTGGCAATCCACATGATCCATCAGCCACGCTGCCATCAACGCCGCCTCGGTTTGAAATAACCGCACCGGCACTGCATGGTCATCCAACAACCACAACTCCGACGGCGAGAAAGTTTGGGCAAACACTGGCCGCCCGGCCTCTGAATACAAGGTGCGACTCATGATGCTGTGCACAGTCGGCGCATCGCGGCCATCCACCAGCTGCGCCGAATTGGCCGTGGCCCCGAACTGCTCGGACATCAAAAGTCGTTGATGCTGGTCGTAAGTGTCCACCCGCACCGGCTGGCCGCCGGCAAAATAATTGATGGCACAGACCCGGCCGCGTTCGTCCCGATCCACCCGGTAAATTGGCTGGCCATCCCCGTCATGGTAAACGGTGGCGCTGCGCGCATAGTCTTCAAACGTTTGCAAATCGCCCAGATAGCCTGCCAGCGGCAATGCAGTCAGCGGCTGATTTTTCAGTTCGCGATGGCCATGCAGTTCGGCAAAGAAGTTCTCATGCGGCGTGCCCTTGGCAAAGAAATGACCCTTGTCGCGATACAGCGTGAAGTTATCATTGGCTCGCGGATCCAGCCCCCCAGACAACACAGTCACCGGCCGCTCAGCCAGCGCCGCCTTCACGGCCTTCAAATGCGCCGCCGCCTCAATCGAAATGGTTGGGGCAATGCGATCAAGAAAATAGTAATCAGGGCCATTAGTTGCCGCCTGCACTGGCTGTTTTGACTTGAATAAACTCATGGTAGCCTCCTAACGATAATCGAAGAAATGGGCGTCAAAAAGCGGTGCTTTGGCCCTCGCCACTCGTTCCAGGTGCCGATTGCGAATGCGCCAGCCCCAAACCGTGATCGCTTGGATAATCAGCA
Source organism: Lacticaseibacillus suilingensis (assembly GCF_016861845.1). GTDB lineage: Bacteria > Bacillota > Bacilli > Lactobacillales > Lactobacillaceae > Lacticaseibacillus > Lacticaseibacillus suilingensis. The sequence goes on along the minus strand of NZ_BOLV01000012.1, from coordinate 5,943 downwards.
AAATCACCAAACCAACACTGGCCGCCATGCTGACCTTGAGGCCCTGTCGCAACTCGGGGAAGGTATATTTCAGTTCCACGTGGTGCGTACCCGCGGTCTTCAGGTTGATTTTCATCAGCTCCAGATACTTGTGCGCTTTCACCGGTTTGCCATCCACTGTGACTTGCCAGTCCGTATCGTAAGGCAAGGTCATAATCAGCGACTGATTGGCTTTGGTAGCGGTGGCGGTGCCTCGCCAGTGGGTGGTTTTCAGCCGCTTGAGGTTGACCGGTTGCTGGCTCATTTGCTTCAGCGCCTGATCAAAACGCTCCTGATAACCCACGAGAACACTGTATTTCGGCAGGTGGGTAACGCGCTTTTTCTTATCGAATTTCTTTTGCGTTTTGGTGTAGTCTAGCACCTTCAGCGTCACTGTAATGGTTTGGCCCTCGGGATAGGTCCCCAGGGGAATGACCCCACTTTCAGTTTCCGTACCATCGGTCACAATTTTCTTACCATTAACTAAAACCACGACATCAGGCCGAGTTTCCGGTGTCAGGGTGTAGAGCTTATCATGCCGCAGCTCGAGGTAAAGCGGTCGGTTCACCCCGCCACCGGGCACCGAAATCTTGACGGTGCGGGTCTTCAAATCCCGTTTGGTTTCTTTCACCCCACCGCGCAGCATGTAAATGTTATCGACGCCACTTAAATCACCGTAAACCATTCCCACATTCGCGACCCCGATGAACTTATAGGTTGACTTCACCTTGGTGGCGGTGGTGGGAGCGACTAGCCCAATTTTTTGCGCCAATGGGTTCTGATAGATATGGTAGCCATTCACATTGGCCAAAGGCTTGAGGCCTTGGGTCACCAGGCGACTGGCTTGGTTCGTCACGCCAGCGGGGCCATCGACAAGGTACTTGATGCCAAACAAGCTATCGGCCGCGCGCGTCGAGCCACCATCATAGGAGGTCCAAGGCGAACTAGAAAGGTAGCCCATCGTTTGCATCATGAAATTAATGGCATGAGGCTGACTAGAACTGAAATGGGTCAACCCATTGAACCCGAATTCCATTGGCGTCGTGCGATCGCGCTGATAGTTCAACTCCATCCGGTAAAAGTCGTTTTGATCATGCTGCTTGACCCAAGCCACAGCCGCGTTCGTGCCCTTCACTTCCCGCGAGTAGCGTGCCATGTTGAAGTAAGTGGGCTGGTGGCCATAACTCCAAACCGTGGCCACCGCTAAATCGGTCACCCCGACCACTGCCACCAGCACACCCGTCACCCGTTGCCATTTGGGCCGAGCAAAGTAGAGGGTCAAAACTAAGGCCCCCACCGCAATCATCGCCACATTATAGCCGAAGGTCACATTGGTAAATTGATTAACCGCATAATCCCCTTGGTAGCTGAAAATTCTGACCTGATGAAAGGCTACCATAATCGCGACCAACACGACGACTAAGAAGAGATAGCGCGCCGCTCTGGCACTCACGCGCATGAGGCCAAAGGTAAACAGCGCCATCAAGATAAACAAAAACCCAAACACAAAGGACCAGCGTTGCAAAAATCCCACTGGTTTGGAGAAGCCATGCCAGGCGGTATTCGTCCCATCGAACAATGACTCCAGCGCCAGCAGCACTAACGTCACCCCGGTCGCCACCCGAATGAGTGCAGGAATACGATTAGCGAAGAAGAAGGCCGCCAGCAGAATCATCACAATGACCCCAGTATAGATTTCCGGGCCAGGATTGTTCCAACTCATCGGCGTATAGGTCAGGTTGAAGAGGTTATTCAGCATCCGATAAAGTGTCCACGTATGCGTCAAGGTGAAATGATAGGCCGTGGTGCCTTTAACGCCTTGCAGGGTCTTCAAGGTTGGCCAAATGATCACCCATGCCAACCCCACCGTCACCAGCGAAATCGCGCCAAAATAAGTGAGTTTCAGCAGAATTTGTTTGAGGTGCCACCCAGCAATGCGCCACTGAATGACCATGCGGAGCACAAAATAGTGCACCAAAAACAGAGCCACCATGTAGCCGATGTAGTAATTCAAAATCAAGGACAACCCCAGCATCACCGAGTAGAAGGCCCACTTGGTGTGGGTAATGTAACGCTCCACCCCGAGCACCACCAGTGGCAGTAAAATCACGGTATCTTGCCACATCAAATCCATGGAGTAATGCAACATCCATCCGGAAAAGGCCCAGGATAACGCAAGTAGTACCTGGAGTGGGACATTGACCTTCAGCGCATAGTGGCGGTTGAAATAGCGCACCAGCACCAGCATCGTGGCGGCAGCAGCGGCATTTTTCGCCACGGCCATCCAGGCCACCGCAATTGGGAGTTGACTAAAGGGAAAAAGGAACAACAAGACATTGAATGGGCTCAGCAAGTAGTAGGTGGTCAGCCCAAACATATTCCCGCCCAAGGTCATACTGCTCGAATAGAGAAACTGCTGCCAGTCGCCAAAGTTCCGCTTCAAATAGGCAAAGTAGCTGGCATATTGCTGGTTCAAGTCCTGCCGCAAAATCGTGTGCGGACCAAACGGGGCAATCCCGTTAACCTTTAGCCCGATGATTGCGACGCCCACCGCCGCCACGATCACGAAAAGATACAACCCTATTGGCCCAATAACCCGCCGAACCGCCTTCATAAGTCCTCCTCCGTAGCTCGGCCCCCCAACCGCGCTACGTCTTCCCCTAATCATCACTGATTAATTATTATAAATTAATTTTATCATTTTTGGCTCGCAATGTAGCGCTTTTATTAGGCCTGACGCCAACAAAATTTAATCACTGAGCGGCTCAGTTTCACCGAGATTCAAAAAGTGGCCATTGCTGACCACTTTTTAAATCTCATTGTTGCTCAATGACTCCTTCAGCCTCAAGAATCCGCTGCCAACCCCGCTGCAACTGCACATCAGCGCGATCTTCATCGAAGACTTTGGCTTGCGGCAACTCGGCATGAAACTGGCTGGTAATAATCACATCATCCGCCTGAGGCGTAATCCGCAAATTGCCCTCACGCAGTCGATACCCATGCTTGACGCCTTGGAGCTGCGCGACAGCCGCATCGTACTCGCGCCGTTCCGCCATAATCAAAGCGCCGGTATTGGCCAACGGTTGCAACATTGCTTGGACAAAGCCGGCAAAGGAGGCGTACTGCGCACCGGTCGCATTAAGGGTCAGCAGGCCGCCTTGATTAAAATCCTGTGTCGCCGCCGTCTGTCCCTGCGGCGTTAAGTAGGTCACTTGCCGCAAGTGACTTTCGGCATAATGGCGCACCTGGCTGAGAAAGCCGCGGCAATCATAGAGGTCGCGGCGGGAGCGGGTCCCACTTTCATCGAAGTAATCCACCGCGTCGACATGGCCGGCTTCATCGCGCCACACTTTCGCCCGCAACTGATCCTGCCGGTGATACTCATCGCCCTCGGCTTGACCCAGTTTTGCCCAATCACTCGGAAAAGCGAGCTTGGCCGCCATGAAAGGCGCAACTGCTAAAGCCGGCACCTGCTGAATTTGATCGAAGACGGAAACCACTTGCTCCGGCTGCACCCCATACTCGCCGACGACCTGTGGCCAAGTCGGCGAATCGCCCAGGGTGACAATCGTCGCGCGCACACCTAGTGTAGCAAAGACCTTCACTCTTTCGTACAGCGCCGCCTCGACGGCCGCTGGCGGCGCCGCTAACGTGCCTGTGACAAAAAACGCCTGCATCGCGTTTCCTCCCTGCTATGCGTTGACGGAAACATGCGCCGTTAGCGGCGAAATCCGCTGCAAATAGGCATTGAATCGAGACGGCGCGGCATTCCACGGCGCGGCCGGGTTCAGGTCGCTAACGCGCAGGTCATCGACAAACGCCATAATTTGGGGCCATTTTTCCGCATGCACTGCCGTCAGCTCCGCCATCTGTGCCGTCATCGCGGCGTCTCCTCCCGCTTGTGAGTAGAACCGCACGATGGTTTTGGCCAAAGTCGGCACATACTGATCAGGGGCTAAACTCCGCAGGCGCGTGAGAAAACGGGTCATCATCCGCACCCATTCCAGCTGCAGGGTTTCAGGTTGCGGCGGTAGCACCGTTTCCGGTAGCGCCCGACCCATAAACTGCACAGCCACGACACTTTCCAGCTTGCGTGGGGCTTGCGCGATGGCTTCAATCTGCTGGCCCACGTACTGCTCGGTATAGACGCCAAAGTCTTCGAATTTGATCTGGCTTTGCATCAATAAGTTGCGGTTGATGAAGCGGCCGCTCAATAGATGGTTAGCTGACTCAACTTTATAGGCATAGCTGCGATCGTCGTTCATCTCTTGGCGCATCAACAGGCCGGAAATCAGCTGTGCTTCAGGATGGGCCGTAATGGTCTGCAGCACTTGCTGCAAAACATCGACGGCATTGAACTGAAAATTCGGCCCCAGAAAGGCGACGTACTTGCCCGTGGCCAGCATCACGCCTTGCTGAAAGGCATTAGCCCAAGACCAAATTTTTGCCGGCTTGATATAACGGAAGGTCAGGTGGTTGAACACCCGAAGCGGCTCCAAATCTTCCAACTGATAGCGCCCGTTATCAATCAAGAGCACTTCAATCTCGCGAAAATCCACCCCTAGCTGATTGTTGATGGATGATAACGGCACAGCCAAATCATGCACCGAAGCCGATTCCATAGCGATAATAAGACTGACCCGCTTGTTCATACCTGTTCCTCCAAGTTGTTAAAATCGCCCGCGGCCAGTTCGACTAGCCGTGTCTTACCTTTATTGATGCTTACTTGCCACCACGGGTGATTCGCAATCACCATTTGGGCCAGCTCAGCGCTGCCGTCATTTGTTGCAAGCACTTTCACACAATTTAAGTTTACTCCAATTGCCTTGCAGACAGAAGCCAGCCTCCGGTCAAAATCAGCACCGTCATCTAATTGAAACAAAATGCCGATATTCACGTTGGCCTCATGCATGGTTTTGCGCCTCATCAAAGGCATGCCTTAGCAGCTTTATCTGAACTGACAAATATTTTTCCATCCCAGCAGTGGACCAGCCGACCCGTCTACCGCCAGGTTCGCTGTCTCTGATGATTAGTTTTCTGACTTGCTCTTGCCCTTCATCGGTCCACAAACTGCGATTTTCAACCAAGAGCTTCGTGTGTTCGGCAATAAAGGCGTCCGGATCGACAGCTGGATGCTGTTTTTCCCGGTAAAACAAATCGGCCATATATTCATAGAAATCACGGGGCCAAACCGAGGGCTTTTGCTGCCGCAATATTTCCAAAATATAGCGGTTAGATTCCGCCCAAGTATGCAGCTGATGATCGAATTCGTGACCATTTTTACGCACGGTTGATTTAGGATTCCACAGCCAGACATACACCGGTTTGTCTAGATAAAAGCGATCCTGGGCCAGCTCACAGGCCAATCCCACAAAATAGGTATCCTCGAAGATCCGCAAATCTGGGTGCCAAGTAAGCCCAATCCGCTTGATGTACTCGCGGTGATACAGTTTGCCATAGGCCGCTTTCCAATCGTATTTAGCTGACAGCGCATAATTAAACCCATCTCGCCGGTATTGTTGCTTGGTATAGCGCGCAATGATCAGGTCATGATCATGCTCACGCGTCGGCGCCAGCATGTCTCTCAACGCGAAAACATCACTAAGCTCATCGTCGGCGTCAATGAACATAAAATAGTTACCTGCTGTGTGGTCAATACCGACTTGCCGAGCCACCCCAGCCCCACGACTGGGCTGATAGTTCAGCTGACGCACGACCAATCCGCGTGGCGCTTGGAATAAATCATTTGGCATCGCCGCCACGCCATCGCCGATAAGCGCGACTTCAATATCCCTCAATTTTCAAGTCAAGTGCAACGATGATAACGAATTCTTGATAGTGGTCTAGTCTGTTACGCCATGCATCGGTAGTAATCGCATGGGCGAAGATAGTTCAGAATACGTCTGGGACGATGGTTCAGTGCGG
>NZ_BOLV01000011.1 GCF_016861845.1 Lacticaseibacillus suilingensis | reverse complement strand
CATATAATGAGTTATTTGAATAGCTCGATTTGTTGTTTGCGAATTGACTTCGCTCATGTTTAATTCTCTTCGATTTAAATCGAAAAGCCCTATCACATTTACGAAACTTTGTTCAGTTTTCAAAGGACCACTGTGTCCAAAAGACAACTTTAACAGTATATCTTATGGCTTTTTGCTTGTCAAATTAAAATGTCATGAAATGAATAATTATTCGTCTTCCAAGCATTTGCCGGCGCAGCGATTTGCGCTTGCCGTTTTGACAACAACAAGTATCTTACCAGCCAACAGCCCCTAGCGTCAACACTTAATTCAACATTCACTAAAAAAACAGAATAAGCGAAAATTTGGCCACTAAGAGCGCAAAGAATGATTATTCATCTCGCCTATTTCCGAACAAAAATGAATAAACAAAATTCAATGTACGAAAAAAGCACACGACTAGTCGTCTGTGTGCTTTTCCATCAGGCCAAGGTACTCGCTGACCCAGCCATCGAGGCGTTCGGCAATCGGGGTAAAGCCTAAATGCAGCTTACGGTTCGTCCAATAGTGCTTGCGATGCCGGTAAGTGGTCATCGCCGGTGCCGGCTGCAACGCCCGCACGGACAAACTGATTTTGCCCGAAAACTCATCAATATCCAAAATGACCACTTGGACCTGCTGGCCGACCTTGAACAAATCCGTTAGTGCCTTCACGAAACCGTGTTGACACTCGGAAATGTGGATCAGGCCTTGGTGGCGATCATCGAGCAGAACAAAAACGCCGTAGGGCTGAATGCCAGTGACCTTGCCGGTGACGATATCACCGATCCGATAGTTCATTGCGCCACTTCATTTCTATGATGTGAGTCTGCTTACCTATTCAGTATACCGAATGCTCAGCCGTGACTCAAACTAGGCAATTGTGATGTGTTCGATGGTAATTGGCGTGTCGGGTTTGTCGGCGCTGGTTTTGACCCGGCTGATGGCTTCAACCACATCCATGCCGGCCATCACTTGACCAAACACCGTGTGCCGGCCGTCAAGCCATGGGGTGCCGCCTTGCTGATAAGCATCGACCACGGCCTGCGGATAACCGGCGCCAGGCAATTGCTGCGCCATCTGCGGATTGAGGTGTTCGTTGGACACAATGAAAAATTGGCTACCATTCGTGTTAGGCCCAGCATTGGCCATGGACAGCGCGCCTTTAAGATTAAAGACCGAGGCACTGAATTCATCTTCAAAGGCTTGGCCCCACATGCTTTCACCGCCAGCGCCGGTACCGGTGGGATCGCCGCCTTGAATCATAAAGTCAGGAATCACCCGGTGAAAGGTGATGCCGTCGTAATAACCCTGCTTAGCCAGGGTCGTGAAGTTTTCCACGGCTTTCGGGGCTTGCTCTGGAAACAAAGCAAAGGTGATGTCACCCATGGACGTGGTCATAACGGCTTTGGGGCCGCTGAAAGTATCAAGTTCGAGTTGTGGATACATAGTTTCCTCCTATTAAGCAATCTTATTCTGGAGCATTATACCATAATCGCGGTGCTACTAAATGGCAAACTGGGGCGACCTGGTCGTGGTTGCCAAGCCTAAAATATGGTACGGTTAAGCAGATAGTTCATAGAGGAAACGAGGAATCCAAATGGCAACACACACGTATGAAATCACCGTGATCGGTGGCGGGCCAGTCGGCATGTTCGCCGCCTTTTACGCCGGACTACATGCCGCTGACGTGGCTTTAGTGGAAAGTCTCAGCGACTTAGGCGGCCAAACCGGGAATTTGTATCCCGCCAAGGTGCTGTATGACATTGGGGGCTTTCCCGGCATCAGCGGCCAGCAGCTGGTCGAGCAACTGCAAAAACAAGTCACCCACTTCAAGCCCACCATCAAAACTGCCACCACTGTCACTGCCATCAATCGACTCGATGATGGCACCTATCAACTCGACACCACCCAGGAGCCGATTTTGACCAAAACGGTGATTATCGCGACTGGTGGCGGGGCCTTCACCCCGCGCCGCCTCGCCGTGGATTACGACCCGGCCTTAGACGACAAAAACGTCTTCTACTTTGTGCGGGACCTTGCGACCTTCGATGGCGACACCGTGGCCATTGCCGGCGGCGGGGATTCCGCCATTGACTGGGCCTTAGCCATTGCCCCGCGCGCCAAGCAGGTCAACTTGATTCATCGCCGTGATCAGTTCCGCGCCTTAGAATCAAGCGTGGCTGAATTAAAAGCCAGCCCTGTCCAGTTGCACACCCCATTTTTGATTGAATCCGTGCAGGCGGCTGGTCACCAAATCGACATCACGTTAAAGCAGGTGCGCGGCGAGGCCAAACGCCAACTACGCGTCGACAAGCTGTTGGTCAATTACGGCTTCATGAGTGAAAACAAGCAGTTGCGCAGCTGGGGGGTGGATCTCGACCGCAATGCCATTAAAGTGGCCTCCACCATGGTCACCAGTCGCCAAGGTATTTATGCCATCGGCGATGTGGCCAGCTATCCTGGCAAACTGAAATTAATCGCCAGCGGCTTTGGCGAAGCCCCGATTGCCGTCAACGAAGCCTTGAGTTTCTTATATCCAGAACGCCGCCAGGCCCTGCACAGCTCACAGCTTTATCATTAACCAAAGGAAGCGATTCAAATGGCAGATCAACAAAGCATCACCAATGAAGAAAAGCTCTATGAACACACGATTGCCTTACTGCATGAACGCGGGGTGGAACCCAAAGATATCGGTGAACTTGTCATGTTCCTCCAGGAAAAATTCATCCCTGATCTCACTTTACCCGACGCCATCGAAAATGTGATGATTGTTCTGCGCAAGCGCGAAGTCCAAAATGCGGTCATGACTGGCGTCCAACTCGACAAACTGGCGGAGGCGGGCAAACTCGACCAGCCGCTGCAGCACATCATCGAAGAAGATGAAGGCCTCTATGGGGTCGACGAAATTCTGGCCTTCTCGGTGGTGAATGTGTACGGCTCGATTGGCTTTACCAATTATGGCTACATTGACCGCGTCAAGCCTGGCATTTTGGCGGTCTTGAATGCCCATGAACCAGGCATTATCCACACCTTTTTGGATGATATAGTTGGCGCGATTGCTGCCGCCGCTGCTAGCCGGCTGGCCCATTCGCATCCTGAATTGGAAGACGATAATTATTAAACTTATCCAAAGGCCACGCCTGCCCCGCGCCAGACCCGGTATAATGAAGCGCAGCAAGATACTGTGCGCCAGCGCCACCTGGAGCCAAACTAAACTCGGAGGAGTAGCATGACCCAACTGATCGACTTTATCCTACACATCGACACCCATTTGGTGACCATTGTTTCTAGCTTTGGGAACTGGACTTACCTGATTTTGTTCTTGATGGTGTTTATCGAAACCGGCCTGGTGGTGTTTCCCTTCCTGCCTGGTGACTCGCTGCTCTTCGCGGCTTGTGCGCTGGCTGCGAACGAAGCCTATGGGCTGAACATTTGGGTGCTGTTCGGCGTCTTCTTCGCCGCGGCCGTGATTGGCGACACTGTCAACTATGAAATCGGCCGCCATTTGGGCTTAGCCGCCTCTAACAGTTCCTTGTTCGGGCGCCTGATCAACCGCGATAAATTGAAATCAGCCGAAAACTTCTTTAATCGCCATGGTGGTAAAACCATCGCCATCGCCCGGTTTATGCCTCTGGTGCGAACTTTCGCCCCGTTTGTGGCCGGCGGTTCCAACATGCACTATCCAAAATTCATCCACTACAACTTGATTGGCGGCTTTCTGTGGGTGACCCTGTGCTGCGTTGCCGGGTTCTTCTTTGGCAATCAGCCTTTCGTGAAGGAACACTTCTCGGTGGTAGTGCTGGGCATCATTGCGATTTCCCTGATTCCGGTGCTGATCACCGCGCTCCGCGGCCGCAACAAAACCGCCGCTTAAACCCGGCTAATAAGCAAAAACGTGCTCGTCAACTGACGAACACGTTTTTTATTGGCCTTGAAGCTTGGCATCCCGCCGGCCACTCACCAGTCCCCAGACCATCATGGCTTCAAACAGCAGCAAGGCGAGGGCGAAGCAGGCGGCGAAGAAATTCTCCGGCAGCACATTGATGACGGGATCCACACTAGGATCGAACAACCAATCATTATTGCGAAACATCAGCTTATGAAAACCGATGAACACCGCATCAAAGTTCACGGCCATCAAAGCCCCCAGCACTAACGGCACCAGCGCCCCAATTTGAAACGGCCGAATCAACAAGTAGCGTTGGTGCGTCTGCCGCAGCTGGCGCAACCAATGCCAGGCCGGCCACACCGTCACCCAAAACACCACAATCGCCAGGACAAAGAGCTTTTTGACATCAGCAAAATGCTGCGCGCCACTGGCCGACCAGCGAAAATCCGGGAGGCTAAACGCGACCCCAGGCACCTGCAGGTAAGTCAGCAGGTGCACATAATTGTGATAAAGGCGGCCGCCACTCAGCCCCGCCACCGCTGGCAGATCCTCGAGGTGCATGAACACCGGATACAATGCGTAGGTCAGCAAAATCGTGCCCCACACCACCGCGCTGATGATGAAAAGCCACAGGCAGACCTGCTGCCCCAGCCGCTTCATCTTAAACCTCCCAGTCAGCCAAACTGGCGACTTCATGCGTGGGTTTAATCGTTTGCTGAGCGACATCGGCCCGGGTGGAGATCCCGGTATACACCAGCAAGGTATCGATGCCCGCATTAATGCCGGCCTTGATGTCGGTATTGTAATTATCGCCCACCATCACGACCTGCTCCTTGGTCAGGCCCATTTTATGCAAGGCCTGAGTCATGATGATGGATTCGGGCTTGCCAATGTAGAAGGCCTTGCGCTGAGTGCTGCGCTCCACCAACGCAATCACTGAACCGGCGCCAGGCACATGGCCGCGTTCGTTCGGGAGATTGGTGTCAGCGTTGGTGCCGATGAACATGCCGCCCCGCTGAATGGCTAACGTGGCGAGCTCGAATTTGTGATAGGTGACATCATAATCCAGCCCCACCACCACGTAATCAGGATCGTACTCGTTAAAGCGCAGTCCCACATCCAACAAGGCCTGCTTCAAGCCGAGCTCACCGATCACGTAAACGGACTTGCCGCGCGCATCCCCCCCGTTTTGCTGCTGAATCCAGCTCGCCGTCGCCAAAGAAGGCGTGTAGACCTGCGCCGGGTCGGCGTGAATGTCATGGTTTTCGGCCAAATTGCGGCACACATCAGCCGGCGACTTGGTGGTATTATTCGTCAAAAATAAAAACGGGATGTGCTTGGCCTGGAGGCGCTCCACGAAAGCCTTCGCTTCTGGAATCCGCTCCTTGCCGCGATACATCGTCCCGTCTAAATCAATCATATAACCTTGATATGTCAAAAATCTTCTCCTGTTTCTCAATCAGATTCGCGCGTTTTAATGGTGAAGTGGCGTTTGCGCGGTTTGGCCTTGGCCACGGTTTCGGCGCGGCCAGCAAGGGCCTGCGACTTCACTGTTTTTTCTTCATAGGGCACAGCCTTGCGATGATGACTCTTACCGCCGCGGCGCCGCTTAGGCTTCACTGCCGGCGCATCCAGCCGTTGCAAGACGAAAAAGGCGCAGCCAAAATTGCAGTATTCATACAGGTAATCTTCTAGCGTCCCGATCAACTGATCCTTGCTGGCGCGGCGATTGTCATCGCGATAAAACCCGCGCAGGCGCAATTGCTCATAACCCCAGTCGCCGACGATGTAATCATATTTTTCTAGAACATCCATGTAGCGTTCGGCAAACTTGGCCTTATCAAAGCCCGCTTTATGATCTTTAACCAGCTGATAGCGCCGCCCATCAATCGTGATCAAATCAGGGGCAACCTGACTGATTTGCGCCATGGGGACAATCGGCTGGCGTACTGGCCGCTCTTTCAAGGTCCGTTCAGACATTTTGCCACCTCCTTTGACCTACAATAGCATCTAGTATAGCACAGGCGCCTGCGTCCACCTAGCGGAGCAAAGTTGCCAAGCGCAAGGTCATCAGCGGGTCAATGCCACTAAGTTGATAGTAGGCACTGTTCTCGCGCCAGGCCACGGTGTTGACCCGGTCATTGCTTTTGGCCACATGCAGCACCACCGCGCCATGGGTGGCCGGAATCGGCAAACTGGCTTGGGCTAAAAAGCTCACGGCTTGCTTAGCCAACGCGGCTGGGTCTTCCTGATTTTGATTGACCCCACTGGCCACCAAGGACCAGCGGCCTTCATGCCAAGTCACATAAGTCGAACCGGCCGCGCCTTCCTTGGTCCCAGTCAAGCCATCGCCCAGCGCAACCGTTGGCAAACCAGCCTGCAGGGCCTGATAGTTGATGGCAGCATCTGCCGCTTCAGCCGCCGCAGTTGATTCCGGCGTGGTTTTGGTCAACACGTAAGGGGCATTTGACCGCGGCAGCGAGCTCGCCTGAAAAGCGGCAGCGGCGCCGAAACTGAAATACAACTTATAGTTGGCACTCGTGCCTGCTGCCGCAACGTTCAAGGCTTGCCCACTGGCGGCAGGATCTTGCTGCGGGAATTTAGCCCCAGGAATTTGCTTGCGCAAGGCGCTGTGGAGCGTTGCCAGATGGGATTGCGCCGGCGCGGCGGTTGAACTTGAAGCCTGACTGCTGCTTGAACTGGCCTTGGTTTTGGCCTTGGCTTTTTTACTGCTGACCTTGCTCGACTTAGCACTGTTTGATGATGGCTTGGTTGCTTGCTTCTGCCCACAGCCGCCCAGCACGATGACAGCCAGCACGGCCAGTCCTAACCATTGCTTTTTCATTTTGACCACTCCTTTTGCCTCGATTATACGAAAAAACGAGTTGGAAAGAAAACGCTTACCCCGAATTGCAAAAAAGAAGCGGCTCCCCTGCCGCTACCGATTATGCTTCCCCTTGTTCCAGTTGCACCAGCTGCGCATGAAGTGCTGGCTGGGCCGCCTCTGGTAAGAAAACGGCCAACTGGGGCCAAAAACTGTAAGTGACATACGCCGCCGTAAAATCGCCTTGCTGCAGCTTGCGAAAACCCAGTGTGACTAACGCGTTGATCTGCCCCGCTGCTTTGCGGTCCGCCGCTGCTAGGAGCGCCTGCCGCAGTGCTTGGAGCTCTGTTTTGACTTGTTTTTCCAATCCCCCACCCCGCTTTGCTTAACAGTTTACCGGGGTTTAGATTAAAAATCAATGTGAACTTTCTAATTATGCCCCCGTTTTTGCAAATAGGCTTTTTTGGCCGCCGCCAGTTCATGCACCTCGGCCGCAGACAAGGGACTGCCCCAAGGCAAGGCCTGAATGCTCGGCACCAGCCGGCGTTCCGGGGCATCCACCCCGACGTTGATGTTTTCAGCAATCGGCACCATGCTGTTATGAATATGGCCATGCAAATTCAGCGTCTGCTGGGTGATGCCCAACAGTAGCGGGTAATGGGTCATGATGAACTGCGTGTGATCATCTTTGATGATGGTGCCGACGTCATGAAACAGGAACTTGGGCTGGCCGTGCCAGCCGGGATCTTGGCGGTGAAGAAACTTGAAGCGGGCCTGGTAGTCGTGATTGCCCTTAATGAAGACGATTTGCCCATGCAACTGCGTCAACACAGCCAGGACCGCCTGCTCCGTCGGCATCGCCTCTGGGTTCATGGCAATGTCCCCCAAATGATAGACCCGGTCATTCTCATCGTCGACGCGTGCATTCCAGGCGCTGATTAGCGCATTGTTCATCGCCGCCACCGAATCAAACAGCCGCGGCGCAAAATCATTGGGGCCAAGCAGGTCCGCATGGAAAAAATGAGTATCCGAAATAAAGTAATTCACGAACGGCCTCCCTGCCGCCGCTGCACGATCCACATAGTGAAGGGCACCGTCAGCGTCACGGCAATCATCGAAAACAAGACTTCAATCAGTTCCCGGGCAAAAATTTGATTGTTCAGCACCTGCCAGAACGGGTAGCGCAACTGCGTGAACCACAGAAATAGCCCAGCAAAGCCGCCGAAAAAGCCAAAGAACAAGGTGTTCAACGCGGTGCCAATGATTTCGGCCGCCATTTGCGTCAGCCCCGCGGGAGCCGCGGCCGCGCCTAGCGTCTTCATCCCCGCCGCCACTGCCACTGCCGCTTCAGCAATCGCGCCAAGGGTCGAAAACAGCGCAGTGGCGATCAAAATGTGCGGAAAACTGACGCCAATCAGCAGGTTGTAACCTTCCAGCGCCTCGGAATCCTCGGTGCCAAAGCCTGCCACATGCGCATACCGCACGCCGATGCCGATCACCAGCAGCATGCCTAGCATCACCAGCAGTGCCGCCACAAAAGCGGTTTGGGCCACATCACTGTCTCGGGTCGACAAGAAAATCGTGGTGGCCAGCACCACCAACCCCAGCACCGCTGCCACGCCGATGGGATTAAACCCGCCAGCCATCAAGATCACCGCCAGCATCATCAGCAGGAAATTAATCATCACGGCTAAGAAATTGCTGACGCCTTGCCTGCCGCCAACTGCCACCATCAACACTAGCAGCGCCAAAAGCAATGCTTCAAATGTATTCATGCTTGCACCTTCTTTGGCCAAGCCGCCAGCAGACTCGTTAGTGGTACTGCCAGTACAATGCCAAACGCCGAAATCAGCGCCTGCGCAAAGCCCAGGCCCATCACCCAGATAAAGGTTTGCGAAATCGCATTGTCATTGCGCAGCCACAAGATGCTTTCAGTAAAAGTATCGGCCATAAAAATCATGAACAGCACCGCAATCAGCGGGCCCATGACATTGCGGCCAATCGCCATCCCGGCCTGAAACCGCCGCTTAAAGCCGGCTGGCAACTGCATCACCGCCACGGCGATGTCGTTGCTTTCATCGAGCACCGCCCCTAGCGAACCAATCATGATCTGGACGAAAAACAACAGTTGCGGCACCTGGGTCACATATTCCACCGCCTCAATGTGCAAATCCCGATAGCCAGTCGCCGCAAACAAGCCGTAGCCCAGCGCTAAGGACAAGGCGGTGGCGCCTAATGTGGCCACGGCAATCACGGCAGCTTGACGCTTGATTCCGGCAATAAACACTGTGGTCACCACGGTAAACAACACCGCCATCAGGCTAAACAAAGCATAAGCCAACTTTTGATTGCTCGTGGTTTCCACATGCAAGGTCACCAGCAGCAGCCCCGCATTGGCCAAAATACTGCCAAAAGTCAGCCAGACCCGTTTTTTCATCACCAGGGCCATGAGCCAAACTGTGGCAGCCAGCAAGCCTAGCACTGCGCCATCTCGTTTTTCATCTTTGAGTTGATAGCGGCCCGCCTGCCGCTCGACAAACACTTGGTCGCCGCGGCGCAGCGGGGTATCTAGCGCCCCCGAGCCGGAATACGTATTACTCAACGTGATGACTTGCCCGCGCCGCGCGGTGTTCAGGAACTTGGCCTGCACTTGCTGGCGATGGGTGACGTCATGATTATCAAAGTTATCCACTTGCTTTTGGGCCTTGCCGGTGTGGACGGCGGTAACTTGCACAATGGGCTGGTGGTACAACGGGGCATCCAGCCGCGTGAGCCCCAGGACCACGAAAAAACTCAGCACTGGCAACAGCCAGCGCCAAGGTTTAGCCAATATGGTTTTGGCGTAAGATTTCATCATACGCTTGTTTCACCGGTCCTTCTGGCTTCGCCCATTCTTCCCACTGGTCGAGATCAAACGGGGGGAATTTGTAGTGCTCATTGACGTATTGTTCATACACCTTCACCGCGTTGGAGTGCGGGATATTGAGCTGCAAAATGCGGACACGCCTGATCAAGCCCTTGATCGCCGCTTTTTCCGCGCGGCCATTCATCATGATATTGCCAAGTTCAATGTAGCGACGGCCATCATTTAACGTGATTTCTTGCAGTAAATCAAAAGTTTCATATTTTTGCGCCATAATAATCTCCTTTGCTGATTCAGCGGGATCTTGATGCACCGGCAGTCGGTGTGGTTTTTCATCCCGGTTTTTTTGTGCTAAGGTTTTGTTAGCGGTCGCACTGCGGCCAACGAGTGAAAGGAGCGCCTCATGCCGAAACGGTTATGGATTGGCGCCTTGATTGGATTGTATTTGCTGACTGCCGGCTTTACCGTCGTGGGTCATCGCGGTGATCCAATCGATGCGCCGGAAGAAACATTTCAAAGCGACGATGCCGCTTTTGCCCGCGGCAGTGATTATGTGGAATTGGATGTCCATGAAAGCCAAGATGGCGTGTTGGTCATTCAACACGATGATAACATTCAACGCATGACCGGCCACAATGCGCTCATTGCCCAGACGCCTTACGCCGTTTTGCATGGTTATCATACCAAAAATGGCGAACCGGTTCACAGTCTGCAGGAACTCTTTGCGCATTACCAAAGCGGCCAGCAAAAGTTTCTAATTGAAACTAAAATCGTCAAAGGCGAGCCCCATCCAGACTTGGAAAAGAAGATTGCCGCCCTTGTGACCCAGTATGGCATGCAAAACCGGGTCATGTTTCATTCTTTTTCCTTAAGTAGTCTCAAGCGGCTGCAAAAATTGCTGCCCAACTGTCCGCGCCTGTTCATTGTCGGCTCGCTAAAACGCATCAACTACAGCGTCTTTCAGTGGGTCAATGGCATCGACGTCTCCACCGATTTGTTGACCAAGCCGCTGGTCAGCTCGCTGCATGCCATTGGGCAAAAAGTGTTCGCCTGGGATGAAATGACGGAAACGCCGGCCAAGTGGCAATGGCTGGTGAACTTGAATATCGATGGCGTGGTCACCAACTATCCGGCCATTGCCCATCAATATGCCACCTTGAAAGCGGAAGCCACCACAGTGAACCGCAGTGGCTTGGCCAGCAATTCTTCCTTAACCAGTCTACCCATTTATCAAAATCCGTACACGCCAACCCCTACCCAGCGCACGATTGCCCCAGTGGCGACCTTTGACGTGCTAAAGGAAGTCAAAAGTGGCGGTCAAACCTTCTATCAACTCTCACAAAATCAGTTTGTGGCGGCTTTGACGGTTAACTTTGCGCCGACGGCTGGCTGGGCCAATCAACTCCTGGGCCAAACCGCCTGGATTCACCACCAGGGCCTTGGGGCGGCTTTGCATCCCCTGCCCCAAACCAGCAGCGGCCAGTGTGCCTTGTTGGCCAACAACACGCCGGTCACGATTGATGCTGTGCATCTCACTGGCGGCACGCCTTGGCTGCATGTGGCGCAAGGCTGGCTCAAAGCCAGTGCCTTGCAGCTGCGCCTGACGCCAACCCTTGATGCGCCGGCCATGCCGCACTTGCAAGTGGCCTTGCGCCTGACCCCGAATTCCAGCCTACTGACTCCGACTCGCCTCGGGGCGTAAAAAGTAGGCATTTCTAATCGTTTTCACTAGTTGTCTTTTATGGCAATATGATATGGTTTAATTAATCAACTAAAGAAAGCAGGGATGACCATGACCAATTGGCAAGCTGAAGCAGAAAAGATCCGTCCTCAACTCCTTGAAGATTTGACCACCCTTTTGAAAATCGACTCACAGCGCGACGTGGCGCACAAAACTGACGCCGCCCCGCTTGGCCCTGGCCCGGCCAAGGCGCTGAACACCATGCTCGCCATGGCGGAACGCGATGGGTTTAACACCTTGAACATCGACAATGTGGCCGGCCGCATCGAATTAGGCCAAGGCGACGAGATCTTCGGCTTATTTGGCCACATGGATGTCGTCCCGGCCGGCCCAGGCTGGAACACCGATCCCTTCGATCCCGTGATTAAAGATGGCAAGCTTTATGCCCGGGGCTCCTCTGATGATAAGGGGCCAAGCATCGCTGCGTACTATGCGTTGAAGTTGGTGCGCGACTTGAAGTGCCCGATTAACAAGAAGATTCACTTCATCATCGGTACCGACGAAGAGTCTGATTGGGTCGGCATCCATCGTTACTTAGAAACCGAACCCGCGCCTGATTTTGGTTTCTCGCCGGATTCGGAATTCCCAATTATCAACGGGGAAAAAGGCATTGCCACTTTCGCCATTGATTTCAAGCCGCAGCCAACCACCGGGGCGTTGCAGCTGACGTCATTTAGCGCTGGTCTGCGGGTGAACATGGTGCCGCAAAGCGCCACCGCCACTTTGGCAGGGGAGATTCCAACGAGCCTGGACACCCTGCTGGCGGCGGCTAACCAGCAAAAAGGGATTCACGTTGAAACCAGCCCGGCGGCCAATGGCATCACGCTGACCATGACGGGGAAAGGCGCGCATGCCCAGGAACCAAGCGACGGCATCAACGCGGCGACCTTCCTGGCCACCTTGCTGAACCAATTGCCGCTGGATCCAGCTGGCAAGCAATATGTCAGTGCGATTGCGGCCCACATGCATGAAGACTCTCGCGGCCACCTGCTGGGCATTAACCACAAAGATGCCGTCATGGGTGAATTAACCGCTAGCCCTGATCTGTTGACCTACGAACCAGCCGGCAAGCAGCAAGTGCTGCTGAATGTGCGGTACCCGCAAGGCACGGATCCAGACACCATCATTGCCGGCATTACCGCCGCTTTAGGGGCGGACACCGTGACAGTTTCCGTGAACGGCCATGCCCAGGCCCCGCATTATGTCGCTGGTGATGATCCACTGGTGAAAACCCTGCTGCAAGTGTATCAAGATCACACCGGCCAACCCGGCTTTGAACAGGTGATTGGCGGCGGCACTTATGGCCGCATCATCGACCGCGGCGTGGCGTTTGGGGCCTTGATGCCTGATGCGGAAAACGTGATGCATCAAGCCAACGAATACATGGCAGTCGATAGCATTATTCAGGCGGTGGCCATCTACGCCGATGCCATCAGTCGCTTAGCGCAATAACGAAACTGAAACCGCGGCTGGTCCGCGGTTTTTCTGTGAGGTGAAAGTATGTCCGTCATTAATGACCTCAAAGCCCAGCTCCCGCCTACCTTGGCGGCAATCTCGATCACCCATTTTGCAACCGTGGACTCGACGATGTTGGTGGCAGAACGACAAATTCAAAGTGGTCGCCGCGCCCCGTTTTTGCTGCTAGCTGATGAGCAAACGGCTGGCATTGGCCGGCGCGGCCATCATTTTGATTCGCCGCCGGTCGCAGGGCTTTATTTCACTTATGCAATGCCGGCACCGGCTGCCACCGCCCTGTTGACCCCAGCTGCTGGCGTGGCCTTGCAACAAACCGTCAGCCGGGTGGTCCAAGTCACGGCCACGATTAAGTGGGTCAATGATTTGCTGGTGAACGACCGCAAAGTCGCCGGCATCATGGCCACCTTTTTGCCTGAGCCGCAGCCCACGGTGCTGATCGGAGTCGGCGTCAATCTCACCCCGAGCGCCGAGCGGCACGAAACTAAGCTGGGCCTGCCCATCGGTGCGCTACTAACCGCCGCGCCGGCGAATGACTTGCGGCCAGCTTTGCTGGCCCAGTGGCTCATTCATTTCACCCAGCTGCTGCAGACGCCTGCTCAAATCATGCCGGCTTACCGGCAGCATGCCGCCTGGCTGGGCCGGACCGTGACGCTTGCCGGCGCCGGCGTTGACCAGCGTGGCACCGTTCAAGGCTTCACGGCGGATGGCGCGCTACAGCTCCTGACACCGCAGGGGCTGATCACCACCACTACTGGCAGCATCCGGCTCGTCTAAACGCAAACAAAGGGGAGTGGCTTGACAGCCACTCCCCTTTGTTTGCACTATTCCGCAGCAATTTTCGTCAGATCACTAAATTCGCTCAGTTGGTAAACCGGTATCACGGTGGTGCGATTAGGTTTGAAATGCGGGTTGAACCATACCGAATCGATTTTGGCGTTGCGGCCCCCTTGAATATCAGAGGTCAGCGAATCGCCAACAATCAAGGTCGTGGCCGCGTCAAATTTGGGAATATGTTTGGCCACGTAATCAAAGAAGGCCATGGTGGGCTTCGGGGCGCCGATGGCATCCGAAACAAAGATATCAGCAAAGGCATCAATCAGCCCGGCTTTGGCCAGGCGCTGGCGCTGCACTTCAATCACACCGTTGGACACCACATACAAGCGGTAATCACTGAGGGCCTCAAGGGTTTCTGCCACATGGGGAAGCACAATCGCTTGTTGATCCAGCATTTTATGATAATGCTTCTCCGCGGCCAGCCCATCTGCCTCGACGCCAAATTCTTTGAACAACTGGGTAAAGCGGCGGGCAAAAATCTGCTGGCGCGGAATGCGGCCTGCTTCAAAATCCACCCACAGCCCAGCGTTGATGGTGAGATACCGCGCCTCAAGCCGCGGTGTGTACCGGGCGCCAAAGTCTTCAATGGTCTGCTTTAAGCAAGCCAGTTCCCCTGCTTCGAAGTCGAGCAAGGTGTCATCCACATCAAATAAAATCGTTCGATACATGCCTCCGCCTCCATATCGCTAGTCTAGTATGCCGGCCGCGAGAATGCATCGCCGATTGCGGCCGCCAGCAGCGGCATGACCGAGGGGTGGTTTTGGGGTATAATGATGCGTAATTAGTTGTAATCTGGGGGATTTCAAACGTGCGAGAGTCTAAGCATCACCAAAAAAAGCAGCAGGCACCCAAGGCGCAAAAAGTGGCCTTGCCGCCTTTCAGCAAGGCCACTTGGCCCTTATACCTGCGGGTCGCCTTGCATACCCTGCGGTCGTTAATTTACTACAGTGTTGGGCTAGCCTTGATTTTACTGGCGTTTGGCGTGGGCCTGCTCGGCGGCTATTTTGCTTCCATCATCAATGACACTGCGGTCCCAACCAAGGCCGAAATGACCCGCACCTTGGCCAATGTCGACACCTCGACCCAGCTGTTTTATGCCAACAATCAGTCCATTGGCCATGTTAAAAGTGACCTCCTGCGTGATACCGTCAGTTTGGACAAGGTCTCACCTTGGTTGCAAAAAGCGATTGTCGCCACCGAAGATGAGGATTTTTGGACCAACCATGGCGTGGTGCCGAAAGCGCTGATTCGCGCCGTGTTTGCGGAAGTCACCGGCTTGGGCAGCCAAACCGGGGGCTCGACTTTGACCCAACAGGTCGTCAAACTGCAATTTTTGAATTCGCAAACCACCTTTAAACGTAAGGCCGTGGAAATCATGTACGCGCTGCGGCTCAATCACCACTACAGCAAGGCGCGGATTTTAGAGGAATACCTGAACATCATCACCCTTGGCCGCAATCACACCGGACAAAATATTGCCGGGGTGGAAACCGCGGCGCTGGGACTGTTCGGCAAGCATGCCAAGGATCTGAATTTGGCCGAGTCCGCCTACATCGCCGGGCTGCCGCAAAGCCCTTCTGTCTACACGCCTTACACCAACACTGGGGCCTTCAAGTCTGATCTCTCCGCTGGCTTTAACCGTGAAAAAACCGTCTTGTTTCGGATGTATCGCGCTGGCACCATTACCAAGGCCGAATATGACGAAGCCAAGGCGTTTGATCTCAAAGCCGCTTTGCTCACGCCAGGCAATGCGGAAAGTACCGTCAGCTCGGATGACTATGTGTACACCATGGTGCAAAGCGAGGCCCAGACCATCTTGGCCCAGCAATTGGCCAAAGCCGATGGTTACACCAAAACCCAGCTTGAAGGCAGCTCCAGCTTGACCCAAACTTACGACAAGGATGCCAGCAAGCTGCTCGCCACCAAGGGTTACCAAGTGCACTCCACCTTGAACAAGCCGATTTATGACGCCATGCAAAAAGTGGTGGCCAACTATAAAGGCAGTTTTGGCTATACTTACACGGGCTACGTCAAAGACAGCGTCACCGGCGGCTACACCAAGACCTCGGCGCCAGTGCAAAACGGGACCGTGCTGTTGGATAATCAAACCGGGGCGATTTTGGGCTTTGTTGGCGGCACGGCCGGGCAAGTCAATCACATCTACACCAAGCGCTCCCCTGGGTCCTCGATTAAGCCAACGCTGGTTTACGGCCCCGCTATCGACAGCGGCATTATTAGCAGTCGCACCATGCTCGCTGACTTCAAGAAGGACTTTGGCGGCGGCTATTCCGTCACCGACTATGGCAACACGATTTTGAATAAGTTCGTAGATGCCACCACGGCCCTGAAGAACTCGCTGAACATCCCCACCGTCAACTTGTACCAAGAACTGCGCAAAAGCGTGGATGTGAAAGCCTACATGACCAAAATGGGCGTCACGACCTTAACCGATAACGACTATGCCACCTTAGGCTTAGCCCTTGGCGGGACAGACTACGGTGAAACAGTGCAGGAAGCGGCCAGTGCCTTTGCCACCTTTGCCCGCGGCGGTAGCAATGTTTCGCCTTACGTCATTGACCGCATCGAAGATCCTTCCGGCAAGGTCATTTACCAGCACAAAACGGTAACCCGCCATGTCTTCTCGAAGGCCACGGCTTACATCTTGACGCAAATGTTGCATCAAACCGTGACCAGTGGGACCGGGATTTACGCCGGGGAGAATGTCAACTTCAACGCTAGCAACCTAATTGCCAAAACCGGGACTTCTAACGACTACAAAGACCTCTGGTTTATCGGCTCCACCCCAGGCATCACCATGGCCAGTTGGATGGGCTACGACAATGCCAACGGCGCTAACCACACGCTCAGTTCCAGCGGTAGTGCCATTAACCAGCGCTATTGGGCGGCATTGGCCAATGCCGTTTATGCCCTTGACCCGAAGCTCTTTGCCTTAAGCGACACCATGCAGCGGCCAAGCGCCGTCAAGTCCACCACCGTCAATGCCGAAACCGGCCTGAAAAATGGGGATGTCACCTATAACGGTAAGACCTTTAGCCTCACCGGCAGCACCGCAGAAGCCTTGTCCTATGGCTATACCCCAGGCGTCACCCAGGCCCAGTTTGGCATTGGCGGTACCACCGCTAATTACACCGACTTCTGGGCCTCCCTGCAAGGCGGCAACGATGATAGTTATGGGCAAAAGAAGAGTGGCGATGAGGCTGACCAAACCGATGCCGCGAAAGCTGATGAAGCTAACAGCAGCAGTTCTTCCAGTGCGGCCAGCTCCTCGAGCACTGCTCCGACCACCACTGAAGCCAATCAATAATGAGCTAACCGCGCAATCAGCGCGGTTTTTTCGTGGTCGGAATCAAAAATCCCGCAGCATCAGCTGCGGGATTTTAAGTCGGACAAGTTTAACGCGTCGACTTGCGCGTGGTGATATCAAAGCCCAGGCGAATGGTCTTGGCGTCGATATCTTCTTTATTCATCATCTTGGTCAACAGGCGCATGGCCACGGCACCGATATCATACAGCGGCTGATCAATGGAGGTCAGCTGCGGCCGAGCCATTTCGGTGAGCTTGGTGTTGTTGGAGGTGATGATTTCGAAATCATCTGGCACTTTCACCCCAGCGTCCAGCGCGCCATCGAGAATACCCACTGCGACTTCATCGTCGCCAACCACGGCCGCCGTCGCGCCAGCCTTTTGCAGCTGCGCAAACAAGGCTAAACCGGCATGGTAGCTGGTTTCACTTTCGAAGACCAAGCTTTCGTCGTAAGGCAAGCCGGCCTTTTGCAGGGCCTGTTTGTAGCCCTTGAGGCGATATTGGCCGTTGATCGGCTGAGCCAGTTGGCCGGTGACCAACGCCACCTGCTTGGAGCCGGAATTGATCAACTGCGTCGTGGCGGCTTCTACGGCAGCCACGTAATCGATGTTGACGGAACCAACTTGTTCGTCAGGGTCAACGGAACCGGCCAGCACGATTGGGGTCTTGCTCCGAGAGAACTCTTGGCGAATGCTATCGGAAATGTCATTGCCCATGTAGATCAACCCATCAACTTGCTTGGCCAGCAAGGTGTTGAGCACCTGCACTTCTTTTTGACTGTTCTCATCGGAGTTGGCCAAAATGATGTTGTACTTGTACATCGTGGCCACATCGTCAATCCCCCGTGCTAAGCTGGAGAAGAACATGTTGGTGACATCAGGAATGATCACCCCAACCGTGGTCGTCTTCTTGGAGGCCAAGCCGCGCGCCACCGCATTTGGTCGGTAGTCCAGCTTGTCGATGACTTCAAGGACCTTCTTGCGGGTGGCCGGCTTCACATTCGGATTGCCGTTCACCACGCGCGAAACCGTGGCCATGGAGACATTGGCTTCACGGGCCACATCATAAATCGTAATTGTTTGTTTTTCCATTGTTAGTTTGCTCCTTACGCGAACGTTTTGGTTCTCGTGATTTCCAACATACTTTAGCAGACTAGCATCAGCAATGCAAGCGTTTTACTGAATTTTTCATTGTAATTTTCATTACCGTTTTTCAGAAAGCCAGTCGTGACACCCCGCTGTGGTATACTGGTTCCGCAAGTCACTACTCCCCTGAGCGCGGGAGAATTTCAGGAGGAAAGCTTATGAACGTCCATCTCGAGCAGCTCCAGGCCTGGGTGCAAGCCCAGTCGCTGGATGTCGCTTATATCAGCAATTACACCAATATCAATTACTTCACCGGTTTTTTCAGTGATCCCGAAGAACGGATCACCGGCCTGTTTGTTTTTCCTGACCAAGACCCCTTCTTGTTCGTCCCGGCCTTATCCATCGAAGCCGTGAAGAAGGCCGGCTGGCCATACGGGGTCGCCGGCTACCTCGATCATGAGCAGCCATTTGCCCTGATTGCCGCTGAAATCAAAAAGCGCGTCGCTAACCCCATCAAATGGGGCATCGAAAAAGACGACCTCGCCGTTTTCAAGTTCGAAGCCATCATGCGGCAGTTCCCGACGGCAACGTTCCCGGCTGACGCCAGCCGCTTCATTGAAACGCTGCAGCTGATCAAGACGCCTGATGAAATTGCCAAAATGGAAGAAGCCGGGCGCCAAGCCGATCGCGCCTTTGCGGCTGGTTTCAAGGCTCTATGCACCGGCATCACCGAACAAGCAGTCGTAGCGGAAATCGAATATGCCATGATGAAGGAAGGCGTCATGCACATGAGCTTTGACACCATTGTGCAGGCCGGCATTGACGCCGCTGATCCCCATGGCGGACCGGAAGCCACCGCGGTGCAGCCCGGCGAACTGGTGCTGTTTGACCTCGGCACGGACAACCACGGCTACATGAGCGACGCCACCCGCACAGTGGCCTTCGGCGCTGGCGTTTCGGCCAAGGCCCAAGAAATCCACAAAGTCTGCTTAGAGGCGCAACTCACCGCCCAAGCCGCCGTGCGGCCTGGCTTGCGGGCTTCTGATTTGGACAAAATTGCCCGCGACATCATCGAAAAGGCGGGCTATGGCGAGTACTTCAATCACCGCCTGGGCCACGGCATCGGCATGTCCACTCATGAGTTTCCTTCCATCATGGCCGGCAATGATATGGAATTGAAGCCGGGCATGTGCTTCTCGATTGAACCAGGCATTTACATTCCAGGCGTGGCAGGCGTGCGCATTGAAGACTGCGTCCACGTCACTGCCACCGGCTGCGAACCCTTCACTCACACCTCAAAAGACTACACGGTCATTAATTAACTTCAAAGCGCTGGTTGCGATCAGCGCTTTTTGTATGCTCGCAAAGTTAAAAACGCCTAGGTTTAGGCTTTTACCGTTCACCGTATGCATACGTTATTTATTATTTATTCATCTGAATGTATCAAAACCGAGACAGGGCCTGGTTTGACGGACTTGGCTTGCTCAAAAATGAACGATTAGGCATTTCTGTGAGTCTAAGCAAGCGTGATTTTAAGCCAAAACCGGCGCGTTAAAGCAAAAATGGAAACCCAATGGCATCAACGTTCATACTCTCGGCAGTCTACATATGTTCACGATTAATGTACACGAAATATCTCATGTATTTATTATTTGCACATCTAAGGGCTAGCCCATATGATTAAGATGAAAAATAAGAAGAGAAAAGAGGAAAAGAATTATGCCTGTGTCTGATATCGAACGTGCGATGACCCCTCAAATGGGTTTACCAAATGATCTGATGTTAAAGTTGATGCACCAGCACATCGAGCAAGTTGCCGAACATGCGCGGGTGCGTAAAGAAGCTAAGCAGAACAACAAGTAACTTTACCATTAGATAAAACCAGCGTTGGGCCGCGGCCCAACGCTATTTTTATGCAAACAAAAAGCGCGTTGAGCACCGCTCATCGCGCTTAAGCTTTATGCTTCTGGGTTATCCTGATCTGCCCGTGCCGCTTCGTCTGGCACGCTAGGATCGATGTCGTTGGTGGCGGCATCATCGAAGGCTTCTGCTTCATCATGGTCGGCAGTGGCTTCAGTGGCCACTTCGCCCAAATCATCGGCGGCAGTTTCGGCATCGTCTTTGGCTTGAGCAAAGGCACTCTTGCCATCCAAGACGATATCATCGAAATCATCGCTGGCTGGCACTTCTGGCGCGTCGGTCAGTTCGTCTTTAAGGGCCTGAGTGGCATCATCATAACTGGCCACATCGCCTGCATCGTGCTTCGCATTGGCCGCGCGCTGTTTGAGATCCTCAACCATGCTTTGGGCGGATTCGCGCCATTCAGCAGTGGCATCGCGGGCGTAGTCATAGTAATCAGCCGCCCGGTCAGACAAATCATCTTTGGTCTTGCTGAATTTTTCCTTCAGCTCATCGCTGGTTTGCGGCGTCAGCAGATACGTTGCCGCCAACGAACTAGCAGCACCCAGAACGAAACCTAACAAGAAATGACTCTTTTTTGCCATAATGAAAACCTCCTATTTTGTGGTTTGCTCATTTTTCTTGGAAAACATAGCGGCGGCTCGTTGACCCACCTTGGCGGCAACGGTGACCTTGGCGGAATTCTTCGCGCCAGTCGATACTTTAGCCGCGAGGTTACGCGTTGAGGTGTTCAGGTCAGAAACACTTTCTCCGAGCTCACCGATGGCGGTAAACACAGGATCAATGGCGGCTACCTTACCGTTCACGTCGTTGAGCAACGTGTTGGATTTGGTCAGCAACGCTTCAATCTCGTTGGTCAGCGGTTTGATTTCGCCGTTGACTGTATCCAGCGTCTGGTTAACCTCGGCGACTGTGTTTTTAATTTCCTTGGTGACAGATGATAAACGAATGGCAATGATCGCTACGGCTAAGGCAATGATCAAAAACGCCACTGCCGCAATCACCCCAGCAACTTCTGCTCCTGACATGCAACACCCTCCTTTAACACCCCACGAAAAGGGATGCATATGTATACAACAAGAATATCATCATTACCAGGCCGCGGCAAATTTTTCACGACGTTAACTGCCTGGTGCGACCATGTACGCCGGATAGGCATAGGCCAGCTGATAGCCTAACTTTTGCGCCAGCGCCAGCGACGTTTTGGTGTGCGCGTCCCAGCTCGGATAAATGCCCCGCGTGAGACAGGTTAAAATCAGCTGCGCACTGCAAGCAGTGGCCAGTCCGCGACGCCGGTAGTCTTCACGCGTATCGACTTCGATTTCGATGCCGCCAGGATAAGCACTGTAAGCACTGGCGCCAGCCACTAGCTCACCTTCATGCAGCGCCAACACGCCGCAAGCCAGCCGGTCAAATTGATCAAAGCTGCGAAACTGCCGCGTAAAATCTTCCGCCCAGGCCAGCGTCTGACACACGCCAAACCAGTGCTGGTCCAGCGCCACCAACTGCGTGCCGGCGGGCGGATTGGCGAGCTGCTGCAAGCGGTGCGGATCAAAGCCGGCGGTTATTTTCACCGTGGCATAACGCTCAAAGCGCTTAGCGCAAGTGCCATAAGTGCCCTCAATCACCGGTGTCCAGGCGTCAGTGCGAGGCACCACAATCAGCGGTTGCGGAGCCGCAATCGAGTTAAGCAAGGTGGCATCAGGCTGGCCCGCTAAGAAGACAAAGTCACCGATGACCGCTGCTGCAGCCCTCTCCGTACCGATGAGCTGGCCCATGGTGCCACTTAAGCATGAATAGATGGGCGTTTCTGGCCACCCAGCAAATAGCGGTGCGGCTTGTTGGGGCGTGAGACGATTGGGCATGTTGAAACCTACTTTCTTGGCAATCATATAGACTTTTTATAAATTCAAGACCAGCGCTAGGCCGGGTTGGTGGATTTTGTTACACTGATAACAGACTAAGGAGCGATTATATTGAACCCATACATCCTACTGACCACTTTAACTGAGCAACCCAATGCCTGGCGGCGCTACTTTGATGCCATCGATTGGAGCAAAATTATCGATGCCATCGTCAGTACCGTGGTTGAAATCGTTTTGTTCACGGTGCTGTTTCTGGTGATTAACGCCATCGGTAAACGCCTGATCAATCACGGCTTCAACGCCTACCAAGCGCGCACTGGCGTCTCCAGCACCCGCGCTACCACCATGCACGCCCTCAGCAAAAATGTGCTGGGCTACACGGTCTTTTTCTTCTACCTTTATGCAGTGTTGACTGTGCTTGGCGTACCGGTGGGGACCTTGCTGGCTGGTGCTGGGGTGGTCGGTATTGCCTTAGGCCTCGGCGCCCAAGGCTTTGTCGCTGATGTCGTCACGGGCTTCTTCATTCTATTAGAAGGCCAAATCGATGTCGGCGATGCTGTCACCCTAGGAACCATTACCGGCGTTGTCACCTCAGTGGGGCTGCGGACAACGATTGTGCGCAGCTATGATGGCACCGTGAACTACATTCCTAATCGCAATATTACCATTGTTTCAAATCTTTCTCGCAGCAACATGCTGGCTTTGGTTAAATTGCCGATGCGCCCGGAAGCGGATCTCAAGCATGTGCGCACGGTGATCGATCAAGTCAACACGGACCTCGTGCCGCAAATCAAAGCTATTCGCCAAGGCCCCGACGTCTTGGGGCTGACCGATAACGGTGATGGCACCTTTAGCTACCAAGTCAAGTTCCTCACGGCTAATGGTGAACAGCTCAACGTGCAGCGTCGTTTTCTCGCTGCTTATGTCAAAGCCTTGCATGATGCTGGCATCGATTTGCCGACACCACCCCTTAATCTACGCCAATCCTAATCGCGCCCAATAAGGAGACTGACTTTGCTAAATCTGATCAAAGGTGCCCTCATCGGAATCGCCCTTGTCATTCCTGGCTTATCTGGTAGCATTTTTGCCGTGGTGGTCGGGCTGTATGACCGCCTGCTCGCTGCCGTGAACCATTTTCGCGAAGCGCCGCGCACCCACCTGCGCTTACTGGTTCCAGTGGGGCTCGGGGCAGTGCTGGGAATTTTGCTTTCCACCAAGGCTATTTTGCTGATCACGGCGAGCTGGCCGCTGCCCAGTTACAGCTTCTTTATCGGCTTGGTGCTGGGAATTGGGCCGTTTATCTACCGCAAAATCACCCAGGTGCCGTTCAAGGCTTGGTATGTGCTTCTGCCAGTGCTGGGATTCGCCGCGATTTATGGCTTGGCCAAGCTCGGCGGCGAGCAACCTGAAAACTTGATTGCCATCACTCGTCTGAAATCATTGGCTGATGCCGGCACCATGACCTTTGCCGGCGTGTTCGCAGTCGCGCTGATGGCGATTCCAGGCATCTCCGGTTCCATTATGTTGATGGTGATCGACCAATATGGCACCGTGTATAATGCCGTGAGCGCCATCGGGCCGGCCTTGCGCGCCTTGTTGGCCGGCAACTGGGCCGCCTTTCAGGAGCAGCTGATGACCGTGGCCTTGCTCGGTCCCTTCATGCTTGGCGCCATCGTCGGGCTACTGGTGATCGCCAAAGTGATGGAAATGTTACTCAAGCGTTTCGAAGCGCAAGTGTATTATGCGGTCATCGGCATTGTGCTGGCCGCCGCCTTGATCTTGGTAGAAACTGGCCTGAAGCCCTACTGGCCGGCCAGCACCGGCATCGGCGGCATCCTCACGGTGGTGGCCGGCGTTGTGCTAGGCGTGTTGGCCACGATTTTCTTGGACAAACCCAGCGATGCGGCAACTGGCGTATAATACGAGTATTCAAACTAAAAGAGGCCAGTCATGCAACCAGAATTTACTTTCGCCACCAAAGCCGATTTACCGGCGGTGGTCGCCATTTACAATCAAATCATCCCGAGCCGCTTAGCCACTGCTGATCTTGAACCGGTCACGGTCGCTTCCAGAGCCGCTTGGTTTGCCGCGTTCGACCCCAAGCGCCGGCCGTTGTGGCTAATTAAACAGAATCATGAACTCGCCGGCTGGGTGGGCTTGGAAGACTTCTACGGCCGGCCGGCATATGGTCATACGGCAGAAATCAGCATCTACATCGATGGCGCTCATCACCACCAAGGCTTGGGCCAGGCCGCGCTGGATCATGTATTCGGCCAACTGCCGGTGCTGGGTCTCGATGCCCTCGTCGCCTTTATCTTCGCGCATAACATCCCCAGCCTCGGCTTGTTCACTAAGAACCAGTTTAGCCAGTGGGGGCTGTTGCCAGACGTGGCGTTGATGGATGGCCAGCGCCGCAGCTTAGCGATTATGGGCCGCCGGTTCTAAACTTACAGCAAAACACCAGTCAACTCGCGGTTGGCTGGTGTTTTTGCGTCGTGCTTTAGTTTTTCAATTCCGGGGTCTTCTCGGATAATGTGTATTCTTTATCGATATTGTGGCCGATGTAATTGATGCCTTTCATCACTTCGCGCCGGGTAACAATACCGGTGAAGGTGCCATCTTTTTGCACGACTGGGAGGAACGCGCTATCGACCAACGCATGGAGCACTTCTTCGATATCATATGGGTCATCGATGGTGACCACGCCGGTTTCCATCACGTCTTTCACGCAATATTGGTCCAGCGGGGCAGCGGTGATGTCATCGAGGCCGAGCATTTTGTCAGTGATTTGGGGCAGTGAAATCAGGCCTTTGAAATGATCCTGGTTATCCAGCACGGGAATTTTAGCGTAGCGCACTTTCGTCAGGACCAAAAACGCGTGCCGCAGCGAGTTGTCTTCGCTGACACTGGCAATCATATCGCCAGGAATAAGGAAGTGACTGCGGTTTTCCGTCATCATGTTCTCGATCACTTGGTTTATCAATAAAATCGCTCCTTTTGTCGTACAGGACTATTGTAGCGAATTCCCGCCATGAAAGCACCTTCATCGCCTAGGTTTAGACAGGATTTAACAAACTAGGCCCACGCCTCAACCGGCAAAATCACTAGGTCAGTATCGTTATTTGTAACCGGTTGCGGCAGCACGGCGGCGTACTTTCATGCGCCTCCCACGGCATGTGAAATCGGCTTCAAGGCTTTTCGGCAGGCCTGTTATTTCTGAAGGCTAATTGCTTGCTTCTTTCACAAAGGTTGTTTACTATGCCCTTAACCCTTGCTACACTGGTAAGCATATGACTGTCCAATTTCAGAAAATAAGGGCAGATGGAGGCGCAATAATGACATACGATCTTTGGACCCGACTCTTTGCTGAGTTCATGGGGACCGCGATCATGGTCGCGTTAGGCAACGGTTCAGTCGCCAACGTCGATCTCAAAGGGACAAAAGGTAATGGTTCCGACTGGATGCTGATTGCAGTCGGTTACGGGGCTGGGGTCATGATCCCAGCCATGATGATTGGCGGGATTTCGGGGAACCATATCAACCCCGCGTTTACGATTGGCTTGGCGGCTGCAGGGTTATTTCCATGGAGCGAAGTGCTACCTTACATTATTGCTCAATTTGCTGGGGCCATGTTTGGTCAGCTGTGGGTGGTGGCCGCCTACAAGCCGCATTACGACTTGACCACCGACACGCGCCACGTCTTAGGCACGTTCTCCACGATCAATGCCACCAGCAGCAAACTGAATGGCTTTATCAACGAATTCATTGGTTCCTTTATTCTTTTCTTCGGTGCGCTGGGCATTACCAAAGCCCCATTCTTTCAGAATAACCTGGGCACTGCGCACATGGCGCTGGGGTTCCTGGTTGCGACCTTGGTTGCCAGCTTTGGTGGCCCCACCGGCCCGGCCTTGAACCCGGCCCGTGACCTCGGGCCACGGCTGCTGCATCAGCTGTTGCCGCTGCGGCACAAAGGCAGCTCCGATTGGGACTATGCTTGGGTGCCGGTGGCGGCACCGATTTTGGCCGCCATCACAGCAATCGTCTTATATAAAGCAGTCTTTCTATAAAGGCCAAACGGCCCTGATGCGCGAAGCATCAGGGCTTTTTTCATGGGGCTAATCAAAAAGAAGCTGACGACTTCGGCAGCTTCTTGCTTTATGATTTGAACAGTTCGCGTGGCTTCACTGGTTCCGCCAGCCGGGGCCGGTGCCGCTGCGCAGGCAACTTTGATGCCAAATCTGGGTGGGCTGGTGTTACCGTCGGCTTTTTGGCCAGTACTTCCGCTTGCCGCTGGCTGGTCGCCAGAGTCTTGGCATCAAGGTAAAACAGGTTGACGACTGTTGCCGCCGTCACTTGCTGGCCAGGCGGTGGCGTCATGCTCAGGACGGTTTGCGGTTGGCAGTTCGCATACCGAACGGCGGCTGCGACTTTGACCGAGCGACCAACTAGGCCCAACGTTTTGAGCTGCAACTGTGCCTTAGCCAGCGGCCAAGCGCGCAAATCTGGGACGAGCGGCATCCCCTTCGCCTCCCCTCGACTGATGCCATCATTTCAACGCAAAGCGCCGCTGCAAATCCGGCGCCGGCTGGCCGTTGCGCAGATAGTAGGTGACCGTGATCGCCTCATCAGTCGCTTCAATCACCGCATAAGTGCCACCCAGCCTCGCAAACTGGCCGCGCGGCTGGGAGATGCTCCCAGGGTTCAGCACCACCATGCCATCGTGCTGCTCCACCCCTAACTGATGGGTGTGGCCAAAAATGACAATGCGAGCCTTGGCCTTAGCTGCAGCGTCTAACAGTTGCGTTAAACTGAAGTTCACCCCAAAGCGATGGCCATGGGTCATGAACACCGGCACCCCAGCCACAGTTTGGCTGACAGTCAGCGGAAAGGCGGAATCAAAGTCCATGTTGCCGCGCACCGCCACATAATGGTCAAAAATCGGATCATCAGCGGCAAACTCGGAATCGCCAGCGTAAAAATAAGCATCAGCATCTGGCTGCTGGGTCAAAATGGTCTCAAGAATTTGATGATCCCCATGGGTATCACTCACTGCGACGAGTTTCATGTGCGTCCTCCTTGCCTGTGAACCACTGCTGCCATTGCTTTTCCAAGGCGCGCATGGCGTTGCCGCGGTGGCTGACCTGATTTTTCTCGCTGCTCGTCAGCTGGGCCATGGTTTTGCCTAGCGCCGGCAGGAAGAAGTAAGGATCATAGCCGAAACCGTTGTCCCCTTCTGGTACGCCAGTGATTTGGCCTTTCACCTCGCCATTCACAACAAGGTCATGGTCCGGATCATTCGGTTTGGCAAACACCAAGGTCGTATGGAAAGTGGCAGTACGCTGCTCTGGCGCCACTTCTGCTAGGTTGGCAATCAGCTTGGCATTATTGGCAGCATCATTATGACCGCGGCCAGCGTACCGGGCGGAAAATACCCCTGGCGCACCGTCTAAGGCATCCACCATCAGGCCCGAGTCATCAGCCACCACTGGTAGCTCCAAAGCGCTAGCATAGCCGTCTGCCTTCAGCCGCGCATTTTCCTCAAAGGTCTCGCCAGTTTCCGGCACTGTCGGCAAGTCGGGGAAATCCGCCAGACTTTTGACGCTGAGGCCATCTGCTTCAAACATCGCTGCCAGTTCCTTGACTTTGCCGGCGTTTTTCGAGGCAATCACCACGGTTTGCGGGGCAGCCGCCGGTAAATGATCCGTGGCCTCGGCGTCGATGGTCACATGCTGAGCATTGACCTTTAGCCCCAGCCAGTTGCCGGCAATGACATCAAACATCTTGGCATTACCGGTGGTATAAAAGACGCGGGTGGCCTGCGTCTTGGGCCCGGCCGCAATGTCGAAGTAATCCAGTAACATCGATACTTCGCTGACGGTTTCGGCACCAGAGTCAATTAAGGTGACGTCATCACCCATCACATTTTGAGTCAACGGCCGCAGCAACGGGTAATGCGTGCAGCCCATCACCAGGGTATCAATGCCTTGGTGAAGCAGCGGCTGCAAGGTTTCAGCCACCACGCGTTTAGCCACTGGGGAGGTCATTTCGTTGCTTTCAACCAGCGGGACAAACTTCGGCGCCGCCAAACTGGTTACCTTGATGTGAGCGGCTTTGCCATGAATGGTGTCAGCATAAGCGTTACTCTTCACCGTCCCTTCCGTACCAATCACGCCAATATGGTTGGTGCTGGTGGCTTTAATCGCCGCCCGCGAGCCTGGCACAATTACCCCGACCACCGGAATGTTCAGCTTCTGGCGAATGTCAGGCAATGCTGCCGCGGTGGCCGTATTGCAGGCAATCACCAGCATTTTAATTTGCTGCTGAAGCAAAAAGTTTACCATCTGCCAGGTGAATGCCCGCACCTGCGCCGCTGGGCGCGGCCCATAAGGCAAGCGCGCTTGGTCCCCCAGGAAGACGACATTTTCATTCGGCAGCTGCCGCAGTGCTTCTTTGACGACGGTCAGGCCCCCGACGCCTGAATCAATGAAGCCAATCGGTTGTGTATTCATAACCCAATCTGCCTTTCGTTAAATGACTTTGAACCTCCATTGTGGACGCTACGCGGCAAAAATTCAAGTCAGCGCAGTGTTTCGCCTCTGTTGTCCTGAGGCCTTTTCCGCTATAATGAAAAGGATCATTGCGCAGCGGTTGCGCAGTTTTGGAGGCGCCTCAATGGCAAAAGGAACATATCAAGACTTACTGGCTCTGCCCGCAGAAGGCCCCTTGTTCGGGCAGCTGATGCTCAGAGACTTGCTGCTGCCTGAGTTATTAGGCGAAGAAACCTCGAACATCTCCTATTGGGCCGGCCGGGCCCTGGCCCGAAAATTGCCAGTCGACGAAGCCGAGCTCACTCAGCTGTTTGCAGAAGTCGGCTTTGGCGAGCTGACAGCGGAATCCGCAAAACGCCACGAACGCGTTTATACCCTAGCCGGCACCGTGGTTGCCACACGCATTGCGAACTTCCCCCAGCCGGATTTTCAGTTAGAAGCGGGCTTTCTTGCCGAGAGCCTTCAGCAAGCCCTCGGGGTGGTGGTTGAAGCCAACGCCACTGTTGATACCCACAAACAAAAAGTGCATCTCACTGCCGCCATGGACCTCAAAGCTGAAGTCCCTCGGCCAGATATGCATGTGCAGCTTTAACCGTCCTAGTCACCAGTGCGCTGGTGACTTTTTTAGTTTCAGGCGACAAAAAAGCCGCTTCACGAGGAAGCGGCCACGATCTGCCTACTGATTATTCAGTGAGTTCTTCATTTTGCATCCGGCTAGAGGCCATGACAAAAGGCAACCAGATGAAGAAGGCCACAATCATGTTGAATACCGCCAAGATGATGGCCCGGAAGTCAAAGTTGGTAGCCATCCAAGCATCCAAGATTGGCGGGGTAATCCAAGGCACCGCAATCTGCACCGGAGCGACCCACCCGAGCATTGTCACCACATAAGCCACTGCAGTGTTAACCAGTGGTGCCAGCAGGAACGGAATGAAGTAAATCGCATTAAGCACAACGGGCAAGCCAAACATCACGGGTTCGTTGATGTTAAACAGGCCAGGCACAAAGGCCAGCTTGGCAACGGTTTTTTCGTCGGCCCGCTTAGAGACCCAAAGAATGGCAATCAATAAAATGATTGTCCCACCGGCACCGCCGTACCAGGCGAAGGCATCCCAAGAACCCCGCACCCACTTGTATGGTAGCGGATCATGGTTCTGCAGGGCCGCAATGTTCGCCAGCTGTGATGTCTGCCAGATGGAATCCAGGACTGGCTGCAGGACACTGGAGCCGTGAATCCCGAAGAACCATAGCAGCTGAACCAGGAAGGTGACCAACAGCACCATCCCTGCTGATTGCCCGGCGTGCAACAATGGCGCCTGAATCATTTCGGACAACCAGTCGCCGAAGACTTGACCGGTGCACCAGGTGAAGAGGTAGTTGACAATGGAAATCACATACAGTGCGGCAATCGCCGGAATCAAGGAAACAAAGGCCTTGGAAACCGCCGGTGGCACGGTATCGGGCATCTTAATCGAGATGTCCTTTTTCATCAGATAGATATAAACTACCATGGCCAAAGCGCCGAAAATCATCGCGGTAAACAGGCTCGCGGAGCCCAAGTGACCAGTAGTAAAGGCGTTACCGACAGTAATGGACTGATCACTGACGGTGACACCAGCGTCGGTCAGAATTTTAGCCGCCCCAGCACTGAGCTTTTTTCCCAGCGCGACCTGAGCCGTCGCATTGATCCCCATGAAAAAGGCAGAAACGGAAACCAACGCCCCAGCAACCCCGTCTACTTTATAAGCCGAGGCCAAGTGGTAACCCCACATGACCGCGAAGAAGATGGCGAAGATGTTCAAGGATCCCATCGAGACTGTGTTGTCGATCATGATCAGCGGTTGCGCCGCGTTGACCACCCCGGTCCAGCCCCATTGCGCCGGATAAGTCTGCAAGATAGCGTTTAACAAGACAGCCAGTGACCCAGCCATGGTAATGGGTAAAGTCGCGATGAATGAATCACGCAAGGCCACCAGCCATCGAATTGAGCCAATCTTCGCTGCAACTGGCACAACATATTTTTCAAGCCAGTTCATAATAGCGTTCATAAAAATGTCCTCCTAAGATGAGTTCAATAATCTGATGCAATCAGTTAGGCATTGATTGGCGGGATGCCTAGCTAACAACCGGCGCCGAATGAAAAATAACGTGGCTTAACTTGAAGATAACGCCGGTCGGTCATGCCGCGGCCTCCGGTATATTGCCTTTGGCCACAAGCAAAGCGTATTCTATCGACTGCCGGGTGTCTAGTGAGATCTCATTAAATAACAAAAGCCACCAACTGCCACCCGAATTAATCATTCATTCAGCGGCCTTTTTGACGGTCATTGACAAATTTGTTCCTATGGATGGGGACAAATTAAAAACCGCGAGCTGGATAGCGCCGGCTTCACAGTTTCTTCTCTGACAACTTTAATTGTGAAATATAAATAACAATGCGCTCTCCGCGGCTTCAGGCAAAACCCAAGCGATCCCGGCCAATGGCCAGGCCGGCGCCCCCTACCGCACCATCGTAGAGCAAAGCTGGCTTCACCACCAGCCGCCTCGTCGTCACCGTCGCAACGGTGACCTGGTTGGTTTGTAGGTATTGTTGAAGCTGACGGAATAAGGCTGGTCGCTCGAAAATTCGGCCATGCAGGATGATCCTTTGCGCGTCGATGAGCAGCGTAAAGTTAGTCACGGCCACGGCTAGATACTTGATGGCATTCGTCAGAATATTCATGACGCCGGTATCTCCAAGGTCGTAGGCTTGCAGCACTTCATCGAAGGTCAAAGCGGCCGGCGTCTTTGCCAGTTGCCGCAAGTAGGTCTGATCGGCCTGTTGGTACAGGACACGGGCTTTGCGCATGATCCAATTTTCAGAGGAATAGGTTTGCAAGCACCCGCGCCGCCCGCAGCTACAAAGCTCCCCTTCCGTGTTCACAACCATGTGGGCCACTTCGCCCACCAGCGGATTATGCTTACCGTAGATGCGGCCATGGTAGATGGTCGAGCACACCACGCCCAGCGCCACATGAAAGAAGATGAACGTTTCATCATTTTGATGGCTGTTGAACAGCCGCTCGGTGATGGCCATCGCTTGAACATTGTTTTCATAATAGACTGGCACGTTGATGGCATCATTCAACGAGGTAAAATCGAATTGCGACCAGTGCGGATGATCTGAAGCAATGCGCTGCGTGTCTGGCTCGTAATGGCCGGGAATGGCGATGCCCACTGCCAGGATATGTTTATCGTGATGCTGCGCTAAAAAGGCCTGCAACGCACTGGTCAGGGTTTGCACGGTTGATTCAATCGGATCGAACTGGCGCGAGAAAGACGTGGCCTGATGATCAACCACTTTCCCGGTGGCATCGGTTAATACGAAGGTGTACGCTTCTGCCCGCAATTCACAGCCCACATAGTAGTCATCGGCTGCCGTGAGGCGCAGAAGCACTTTGGGCCGGCCAATTTTGACTGCCGCCTCGCCATCTTCAGCAATTTCACCAGCATCCAACATGGCGGCGGTCAAGGTGGTCACGGTAGCCGGGGTAATGTGCGTCCGGTTGGCAATATCAATGCGCGAAGCCGGTGCGTAGACATAGAGATCTTCCAAGATTTTTTGCCGGTTACGCCGGCGCTGAGTACTTTCAGCCATCATTTAGCCTCGTTTCCAATTTGTGGTTCGACATTATTGTATTTGATAAATAAGTCGCAAACAAGTGAAAACGCTATTTTTAGGATTGACGCGTGTTCTCTGTCCCGTTAATATCAGGTTGTGGCTTAGCAACGCGCTGCGATTGGCCTCGGTAGCGCTCAAATTTAATTACAAAAAATAATTTAGTCGCAACGATATTGGAGTGAAATTGATGGTAACCAGGTTACTCAGTGCTAATGCAAGTGAAATATTGAAAATGAATGGCGCGGAACTCAAACAAAGCATTTTAGCCAGCGAAGGCCGAACCATTGTCAGCGAAAACGTCACTGGCAATCCCGTTGGCGATGGCTTAACCGCTAGTGAATACGCGGCGGCGTTCGGGGCCGACTTAATCCTGTTAAATGGACTGGATGTCTTCAACCCTGCCATTTTTGGGTTATATCCTAGCAAAACGCTCGTGCCTGAGCCCCAGCACGACGGTGAAAGTGTCCACCACCTGCAGCAGCTGGTGGGCCGGCCAATCGGAGTCAATCTGGAACCGGTCGACGTCAACGCGGACATGCAGGAAACGCGTGAGGAAATCCCTGCCGGCCGCCAGGCGAGTGAAGCAACATTCAAAGAAGCAGAACGGCTAGGATTCAACTTTGTCTGCCTGACCGGTAATCCCGGCACCGGGGTCACGAATGCCCAGATTGCCGAGAATATTAAAGTGGCCAAGCGCGTCTTCTCCGGTTTGATCATTGCCGGCAAGATGCACGCCGCTGGGGTGAACGAACCAGTCATCGACCAAGAGGCAGCAGAAGCATTCCTCGCGGCCGGCGCTGATGTCATCTTGGTGCCAGCTGTTGGTACCGTGCCCGGGCTGGACGAAAGCGACCTGAAGCCCATCGTAAAACTGGTGCATGCCCAAGGTGCGCTGGTGATGAGCGCAATTGGTACCAGTCAAGAATCCTCTGGCGCCGCCTACATTGCCGAGGTCGCCGTCCGCAACAAGGTGCTCGGCGTGGATATTCAGCACATCGGCGATGCCGGCTGGGGTGTGCAGTCACCTTTTGAAAACATCTATGCGCTGTCTAAGGCCATTCGCGGCGAACGCCACGCCTTGCAGCGGATGGCTCGTTCCATCAACCGTTAATGCGGCCCTGACCCTACCACTCAGGAACCTGTGACAGTGAAAAACTAGTCTTACCCCCAAAACATCATACAAATTGATGGCGCCCGAGTCGGCTGAGGCTCGGACGCTTTTTGGCACGCAAAAACCCCTCGCCTGGTTGCGAGGGGTTGATGTTAAGCCTTAGTGTACTTATCCAACACAGCGTTCAGCTGGTCTTTGGTTTGGTAGCCCACGAGCTTTTCCACCACAGCGCCATCTTTTTTGATGACCAGCGTTGGAATTGCCATAATGCCAAATTCAGATGGGGTGCCTTGATTCTGGTCAACGTCCATCTTCGTGAACTTGACGTCAGAACGGCTGTTTTCCAATGATTCGATCACTGGACTTTGCATCTTACATGGACCACACCAAGTTGCCCAAAAGTCAGTCAGGGTCACGCCGGTGTCTGTTTCTTGTTTAAAATCTTGATCAGTTACGACTTTAACCATGCGAATTCCTCCTTGTTTCGGCTGCCACCAAAAGCAGTCTGGGTTGGCTTAGCCGCTGCTAAGTCCTTACTATTTGTAACTAGAATCATTATAGCACATTTCACCATACCGGCTCAACTTAATTGCAGGCAACTCATTATTTGAATTGCACAATCGTCGCGCCTGAACCGCCGGCATTTTGCGGGGCATAGCCGAATTTTTTGACTTGGGAGTTGCGCTTGAGATACTGGGTGACCCCGTTGCGAATCGCACCAGTCCCCAAGCCATGCACAATGGTCACTTGCGGATATCCTGCCAGCAGCGCCGAGTCGATGTAACTATCCAGTTGTTGCATGGCGTCGTCATAGCGCACCCCGCGCAAATCCAGCGTCGTACTTGGGCCACTAGTGCTGCCGCCTTTCACCGCAACCACGCGGCGTTTCGGCGTTTCAGCCTTGGGGGTAGCAATTTTTTCGATGTCTGAAGTTTTAATCCGCATCCGCATGATGCCCAATTGGACATCCCAGTGGTCGTTATCGACCTGGTCCAGTAAATCGCCGGTTTGGTCGTAGCTGAGCACCTTGACGGTATCGCCAGGATGCAAAGCCTGCTTGCGCTTCTCGCGCCGCAGCACCCGATTTTTCGGCGTAGACTCTGGCGTCAGGTGCTTCAGCGCCGTCTTGGCGTCAATCAGCTCATTTTCCTTCACGCTGCCGGCGCCACTTTGCTGCATGGCACGCAGTTGCTTGATGATTTTGTCGGCTTTAGTTTGCGCTTTTTCGACCAGCAAGTTGGCCTGGCTTTGCGCTTGCTTGAGCTGCTGATCACGCTGGGTTTCAAAGGTGCGGTACGCCTTTTCCAAATCGTCGTGCAAGGCCTGGGCAGCGTTGAGCTCCTGGCGCACGGCCTTATATTCGGTCTCCGCCGCTTTGCGCTGGCTTTCCAGATCGGCAATCATGTTGTTGAGATCATGGCTGTCATCGGCAATCAAGGCCTTGGCGCGATCGACAATGGCCGAATCCAGCCCTAAGCGCCGCGAAATGTCGAAGGCATTCGACCGCCCTGGCACCCCAATCAACAGCCGGTATGTCGGTTGCAGCGTCGCGGCATCGAATTCCATCGAGGCATTGATGGTGCCAGGTGTGTTGTAGCCGTAAAGCTTCAATTCCGGATAGTGGGTGGTCGCCACCACATCGGCGCCAATCGTGCCCACTTCATCCAAAATCGCAATCGCCAGCGCCGCGCCTTCCTGCGGGTCGGTCCCGGCGCCAAGTTCATCGAACAGCACCAAGGCGTGGTCGTCGATATGATCAAGAATTTCCACGATGTTGGCCATGTGGCCGGAGAAAGTACTGAGACTTTGTTCGATGGATTGTTCATCCCCGATATCGGCAAACACCTCGGAGAAGATTCCAATTTGACTTTCTTCATGTGCCGGAATGAACAGCCCAGCCTGCCCCATCAACTGAATCAGCCCCAGCGTCTTCAAGGTGATGGTTTTCCCACCAGTATTCGGCCCGGTGACCACAATCGCCTGGTAGTCCTTACCCAGGGTGATGTCGTTCGGCACCACGTGATGAGGATCGAGCAGCGGATGGCGCGCCTGGATTAAATCAACTTCATTTTTCGCTGACACCAGCGGTTCGGTTGCCTTGATGGCACGCGCATAGCGAGCTTTGGCGTTGATGAAATCAAAATGGCCGAGAATCGTGGCATTACGGGCAATCTGCTTGGTGTATGGGGCTACTTCTTCAGACAGCTCCCCTAATACCCGCGCCACTTCATTTTTCTCTTCGATTTGGGCCTCGCGCAGCCGGTTGTTCATGTCGACCACGGCCTGTGGTTCGATGAACAGTGTGGCCCCAGAAGCACTTTGGTCATGCACGACCCCAGGCACTTGGCCCCGGGAATCAGACCGCACCGGCAGGACAAAGCGGTCATCGCGCAGGGTCACCAGCGGGTCGCTGAGATACTTGGCCGTGTTGCCATGGATATAGCTGTCCATCCGGGAGCGAATATTGGCTTCCAGCTGCCTGATTTGATTGCGAATCGCCTTGAGCTGTTCGCTCGCCTCGTCGGTCACATTGCCTTCTTCGTCGACAGCGGTGTACAAACGCCGCGTCAACTGCGGCAGCCGCGTCAGCGTTTCTTGCAGCTGATACACGCGGCGCAAATCGATTTTATCAGTTAACCCCGTCAGAAAATCATCGACGGCTGAGACCGTGCGCAGCACTCGCGTCAGCGCCGCAAACTCATGGCCGTTCAGCGTGGCGCCGATTTCCACCCGCTTCAGCGCCGGGCCGATATCCTCCAGCTCGGGGATAGGAATCCCGCCTTGCAGCCGCAAAATGCTCGCACCATCCGCCGTTTCATCTAACGCAGTTTGCACCGCCTTGGCATCGGCAGTGGGCGTCAAGGACCGCACGCGGTTATGCCCCGCCGCGGTCACCACATACTGCAACAACGCGGTGCGGATTTGATCAAATCCCAGCGTCGTTAATATTTTTTTATTCATAACTTAATACTCCTTAATGCGACAGAAGGACCAGCCCAAAAAGGCGCTGGCCCTAACCAATCCAAAGCTGCGTGATCCAAGTCGTCAGGCCCACCGAATAGCGCACCATCGTTCGACCCATAAAGGAATTGGCCAGCAGGTTTTGTAACCCTGCCATTGGCACCAATGCCACCAGATACAGCAGCAGGAAAATAAAGACATACCCCATCAGCAGATTGAGCAGCCCACCAGTCACAAAACTCATCCGGTCAGCGCGTTTGTACTTCAAGTCATGCACCCAAAGCGCGGCAAAGCGCGTGATGAGCCAGCCTAACGCGAGGACGCAAATAAACGCGACCCCTCGATAAAACGCTTCATCCAAGGTCAAGCCGACTTTATTCGTGAAAAAAACGAACTGGCTCTGCTGCGTGGCGGAAGGATATGGCACCCAAAGCGCGATCATGCCGGCAATCGGCCGATATAACAGACTGGCCAAGCCGATGCTCAAAAGGTAGCCGCCAGTGTGAAAAAGCTGGAGCCAAATGCCGCGTTCGGCGCCTTCATAAAAGAAGTACGCTAACGCCAGCAAAATTGCCAAACTAAGCATGCGGCGCCTCCGGAGCTTGCGCGGCTGCTTGGGCCGCAACTAATTCTGATAACGCATTGAATGCTAACAGCACCGCCGCGGATTCAGTCGTCATGTGAGGATCTGCAGCCTGAATGGCAGCCAAGCGCTCGTTTAACAGCGCTGTGACTGTTTCAAACTGGGCCACGCTACCTGGTCCGATAATTGTGTATTCTTTATCGCCAATTACGGCCTTAAACCGTCGCTTTTGGTCTGTCACCACAAGTCCCCCTCGAAATGTTACTGCGCTCTATTTTAGCATAAGCACGCGCTACCGACCACAGGCTGCGGAGGTTGGCCGCACTTAGCGGGATGATTAGCCTACCCCAGAAGCTTGGCTCAAACAAAAAGCCCCACCATTGCTGGCAGGGCTCAGTGTGACTATTCAGCGTCGTCATCGTCGGCCAAGAAAGTGTTGAGCACTTCTTCGACCATATCCCATTCATCATCGTCTTCGATGGGGAATAAGTTGCCTTGTGAGGCATCGCCGTTGTCATCTGGGGTGAAGGAGAAGGCTTGGATATCTACCTCTTCATCATCACTCGCGCTTTCTGGGTACAAAAGCACGTAACTCTTACCATAATCTTCTGAATCAAAGGTGAATAGCACCTTGTATAATTCTTCGTTACCCTTATCATCCACCAAGGTAATTAGTTGTTCGTCGTCACCTGGTTGTACGTTCTCATTCTTCTCTGCCATGAGGGCCCTCCATGTTTCAACTGCGACTGTGCAGATCCAGATAATTTTGCAAAATCAGCTGAGCTGCCAGTTTATCGATCACTTGTTTTTGACGCTTGCGTGAGGCGTCGGCTTCTTCAACGAGCATCCGCGATGCTTCCACCGTGGTCAGGCGCTCGTCCGTATAGTCAACCGGTAAGCCAAATTGAGCCGCCAGCTTCTCGCCGTATTCGCGGGATTTCTCCACCCGCGGCCCTGCAGTGTTGTTCATGTTTTTGGGCAGACCGACAACGAATGCTGTCACTTCATACTGCTTGACCAATTCTGCCACTCGATCCAGGCCAAAGTCATCTTTGTCCTCGTTGATCCGAATGATTTCAAGGCCTTGGGCGGTCCAGCCCAATGGATCGGAAATCGCGACACCCACCGTGCGTGAGCCCACGTCTAACCCCATTAACCGCACTACTTTTTCTCCTTACCGAGGTAGTTGCGAACAAGCTCCTCGATGATCACATCGCGTTCATACTTGCGAATCAAATTCCGTGAATCGTTGTACCGCGGAATATATGCCGGATCGCCTGAAATCAGATACCCAACGATCTGATTGATTGGATTATAGCCTTTTTCTTCAAGTGACTTGTACACAGTGGCCAGCGTTTCATGAACGTTTTTGGGACTGTTTTCCGGAAAATCAAAATGAACGGTTTGGTCTAATGTGCCCATTCTTAACACCTCTATTCCTTCTAGCTATCCTCTATTTTACTTGATAGGCCGGGAAAGTACAACGGTTGGCGGTCCCGCTGGCCCGGCCGCTTCGCTAGCAACGTCAACTAACCCCAAGCCGCCGCCCGCCGG
This sequence comes from Lacticaseibacillus suilingensis, assembly GCF_016861845.1. Classification (GTDB taxonomy): domain Bacteria; phylum Bacillota; class Bacilli; order Lactobacillales; family Lactobacillaceae; genus Lacticaseibacillus; species Lacticaseibacillus suilingensis. The sequence goes on along the minus strand of NZ_BOLV01000011.1, from coordinate 61,715 downwards.
TTGTACATTGCTTCACGTATTACAATTTGATGACAAGGGGATGAGACACAAGGGGCTGTGACAAAAGGTGGGTTTGGAGCCGACAGGTAGCCTAGCCATCCACCAAGTCCGAACTTTGGACTCGGTGGATGGCGTAGCTAGCTGCTCGGCTCCGGCCTTTTGGCACGTAACTCTGCTGAAACAGTCGGAGTGAATCTAGGGGCTGTGACATTTGTCACAGCCCCTCGGTTCAATCATTCAATTAGGCTTGGGCCAGCACCTGCTTGGCTTGGGCCAAAGCATCGGCAATCCCCGCCGGGTTCTTCCCGCCGGCTTGGGCCAAATCAGGCCGACCACCGCCGCCCCCACCGATGGCAGGCGCGATGGCTTTGATCAGCGCGCCGGCTTTGATGCCAGCTTGGTTGGCTGCTTCACTGGCGGCGACGAGCAAGGAAACCTTGCCGTCATTGGCTGTGGCCAAAACCAAGACATCAGAAGCTTGCTTGGTCCGCCATTGATCCGCCAACTGCCGCAGTTCGTTCATCCCGGCGACCTTGACGGCTTTGGCAATCAAGGTGTGGGCGCCAGCTTGCTCACTGTGGTCAAAAATGCCAGCGGCTTCTTGCGCCGCCAATTTGGCCTGCAAGCCTTCCACCGTCTTTTGACTGGCCTTGAGTTCAGCTTGCAGCTGCTCGACCTTGGCTGGTACATTGGCGACCTGGTCAATTTTCAGAGTGTTGGCCGCCTGCGCCAATTCGTCCTGCTGCTGGGTCAAATACTCGTAGGCTTCCTGGCTGGTGACCGCTTCAATCCGGCGAATGCCAGCGCCAATCCCGCTTTCCCCGGTGATCTTGAACAAGCCCAGCGCCGCGGTGTTGGTAGGATGCGTGCCGCCATCGAATTCGCGGTTGAAATCGCCAATGGTGACCACGCGCACGGTGTCGCCATACTTGTCGCCAAACATGGCGATGGCGCCTTGCTTCTTGGCTTCTTCAATCGGCATTTCGCGCCAGGTGATCGGCAGCTGCCGCCAGATCTGCTCGTTGACGACCTGTTCGACCTGGCGCAACTGTTCTGGTGTCACTTGGCCGAAGTTGGTGAAGTCAAAGCGCAGATACGTCGGTTCCACCAAAGAGCCGGCTTGGTGGGTATGTTCACCCAGCACCTGCCGCAATGCTTGGTCCAGCAAGTGAGTCGCAGTGTGGTTCATGGACACTTTGCGGCGGCGGTCGGTATCCACTTGCAACGTGTAGGTAGCGCCTTTTTTCAGGGTGTTTTCCACTTCAACGGTATGCAAGTTTTGACCATTCGGGGCGTGCTGCACGTCAACCACCTTGGCGACAACGGTGCCGTTGTCATCAAGAATGGTCCCATGGTCGGCCACTTGGCCCCCCATTTCGGCGTAAAACGGCGTCTGGTCAAAAATCAGCTGCGCCGTGCCAGCTTCCACGCGTTCTTTTTCGGTATCATCTTGCAGTAAATCCATCAAGGTTGCTTGGTCCGCCAGATCGGTCCAACCCGTAAACTTGCTTGGCGTCTTGATGGCCATCAAGGTCTTGTCCTGGCTACCCATGGACTGAGCATCGCCACGCGCCGCGCGAGCACGTTCCCGCTGGGCCTGCATGTTTTGCTCATAGCCTTTCATGTCAACGTCAACGCCTTGGTCGCCGGCAATTTCCTTGGTCAACTCAACCGGGAAGCCAAAGGTGTCAAACAGCTTGAACGCCGTGGCGCCAGGAATCTCGGTTTCACCTTTGGCCTTCAGCTCGGTAATGGTCTGACTCAGCAGCGCCATGCCGGCGTTCAGAGTTTCCTGGAAACGATCTTCTTCGGAGTGAATGACCTTTTCGATGAAGTCCTGGTTCCGATTGATTTCTGGATAGTAGCTGGCCATGATCTCGCCCACTACCGGCACCAACTTGTAGAGAAAGGCCCCTTGAATGCCCAACCGACTGCCGTTAACGGCGGCGCGGCGAATGAGGCGCCGAAGCACGTAGCCACGGCCTTCGTTGGAAGGCAAGGCGCCGTCGCCAATGGCAAAGGTCACCGTGCGAGCATGGTCAGCAATAATCTTGAAGGCCACATCGGCTTGCTTATCTTCGCCATACACATGGCCCGCAGACATTTTTTCTGTGGCTTTAATGATCGGCATGAACAGGTCAGTTTCAAAGTTCGTCTTAGTGCCTTGAATAACCGAAACCAAGCGTTCCAGGCCCATCCCGGTATCGATGTTCTTATGGGGTTGGTCGACATAGCGGCCATCTGGCAAGTGGTTGTACTGAGAGAACACGATGTTCCAAATTTCTTCGTAACGCTCGTTTTCGCCGCCAGGATAGTTCTCTGGGTCATCTTCAGGCAGGTCACTGAAGCTTTGGCCGCGGTCATAGAAGATTTCCGTATCTGGGCCAGATGGGCCTTCACCGATATCCCAGAAGTTGTCTTCCACTTCAAAGATATGGGAAGCCGGCACCCCGGTTTGCTCCCAAATCGCCTTGGCATCCTGGTCCTTTGGGTAAACCGTCACGTACAGCTTATCCTTGTCCAAGCCCAGCCACTGGTCAGACGTCAGAAATTCCCAGGCCCAAGGAATGACTTCTTTTTTGAAGTAATCACCGACAGAGAAGTTCCCCAGCATTTCAAAAAAGGTCAAATGGCGCGCCGTTTTGCCGACGTTTTCGATATCGTTCGTGCGGATACTCTTTTGGGCATTGGTAATCCGCGGATTCTTCGGGACCACGGTGCCATCGAAGTACTTCTTTAGCGTCGCCACCCCTGAGTTAATCCACAGCAAGGTGGGATCATCAACGGGAATCAGGCTGGCGGAAGGTTCGATGGCATGGCCCTTCGACTTGAAAAAGTCGAGAAACATTTGGCGAATCTCGCCACTACTCAATTGCTTCATTCTTTTGCCTCCTGTGCAAATAAAAAACACCCCTGCAGATCCAAGGACGCTCACGCGCGGTACCACCTTGGTTGCAACGATGTTGATCGTTTACCTCTTCATTTACGTGTTTGATTAATCCAATCAGGGAGCACAACCCGCGCTGCTTACCGCCCTCTCATCCCCGGGCAGCTTTCTGAAAAGCCTAAGCAGGTTGCATATCCTAACGCTTGCAATTATACGAAGTAGGAAGGAAGGTGTCAACACAGGCTGCGAAGCTGGGCGCACTTAGCACGACAGGTAGCCTAGCTTGGAGCATTATCGCCGGTTTTTGGCGATGAGGCCCCAAGCGTAGCTAGCTGCTCGGGCGCTGCCCAGCGGAGCGCAACTAAACGCTCAAAAGCTAAGCCGACCTTACCGTTCCCGTTTCGCCCCAAACCGTTTCTTCAGCGCTGAGACCGGCGCCGCAATCAGCAGACCAATCACGAGAATTGGGCCCACGATTTCGCCGATTGCCCCATCTAAAAGCAAGTTACCTGCTTTAGCACCAGCCGCTTTCACTTTTTTCATGGCCGTCTCCTCCGATTATGTCAGCTCAATCTTGGCAATTTTACGATACCGCATCTGGCTAAAGTCACCAGCCGTGGTGCGATAAAACGGCGATAGCGGGAGCAGTGCTGCTCCGCTGGCCCCAGCTGCCACCGGCGCACTTTTGGCGTAAGCGCCGCGCACGACTTCGGCCCCAGCCCGCACCACCGGCACGGTCAGGCCAAAGCGGTTCGGCACATACTGCATGGTCGCCTCTGGCAGACGATTGCCCCAGCCAAACAAGGTGTTCAGGCCGCCGCTCATAAGATACTCGTACTCTCGTTCATCAGGCAAGGCGAAACCAAAACCGCTGAGCCGCTTTTCCAGCTGGGCCTGATTCCAGTTTTGCTTCAGCGCCACTTGATACTGATGTTCGCCGGCCAGGCGCAGCACCACATGCTCACCGGTTAAGGTCGGCGCCCAACTTGCTGGCGTGAAAGGATCCGGTGAGCCCTGGCTGAGCAGTCCCAAGACCTCGCCTTTCACCGGCATGTAGGCAAAATGATCACCGGCAAACGCCTGCGTGGTGAGATTGATGGTCCCAATGATTTCCTCATCGCTCGCCACACTGGCACGCGCCACCAGCATCGGCGGCATATCCACCGTTGCAGTCGGGCTCAAATGGGCCGCCGCGGCTTCACCCATCGCCTTCAGCACCGGGGCCATCGCGGCTGGCGCTGGGGTTTCAATGCCCAGCGGCACTGCGCGCAGGCCGGGCACAAAGCGCAGCCACTCGCCGCCAATCAGAATGTCGAAGGTGCTGAGGTGATGGCCAAAATAATCCACGCCTACTGGCACAATGGCATCAACGCTCAGCAACGGGCTGAGAAAATAGCGACTGAGTTGAGTAGCGATAAATTGGCGGCGTTCGTCAGATAACTGATTCCAGTCGCCAAGCATCAAATCGACTTTGGGCATGTTGTCACCCCCTGGGTTTTACTGCTTCTTTGCTTTGCGGGCCGCACGGGCTTCGTTGCGTTTGTTGACCCGGTTGTTGAACCAAGCTTCCTTCGCCGCGGCCTTTTTAATCTTCTTCTTGTAGCCAGGCATTTTCTTCTTGGCCTCTTTGGCGGCTAACGATTTGATTTTCCCGCTGCGCGGATCAGCCTTCGGCACGCGGCGCGCGCGGCGGTTGCGATCATAGGTATCCACGATTTCGCCGTCTTTCAGCGCTTTCGGTTGGAACTTGATGCCCAAGTGTTCGAGTTCGGCAATCTGCGCTTCTTGGCCTGGCTGGTACAAGGTCACCGCCGTGCCAGAAAGGCCATTGCGGCCGGTACGGCCAACGCGATGAATGAAGAACTCGTTATCGGTTGGGAGCTCAGCGTTGATCACCATCGATACGCCATCAATATCAATGCCGCGGGCAGCCAAATCTGTGGCCACCACATATTGATATTTCAAGTCAGCGACGGCCTTCATCACCCGCCGGCGCTGGCGCGGTTCAATGCCGCCATGAATTTTGGCCACATTCAGGCCTTGGTCTGTCAGGTACTGATGAATGGCGTCAACACTGGTTTTGGTATTAGCAAAAATCAACACCAAAAACGGCTCGCCCATGGTCAGCAGTTTATAAATCGTGGCATTGCGGTCGCGACTCGGCACTGCCAGCAGCCAGTTGGCCACCGTATCGGCAATCACGGACTTCGGTTTCAGCTCGATGGTGGTGGGGTTTTGCATGTACTTCTTCAAAAACGGCTGCAATTTTTGGGGAATGGTGGCAGAGAACACCGCCATTTGCAGATCTTCGCCAAACAAACTGGCGATTTGATCCACAGTGTTTAAAAAGCCCATGTCCAGCGTCATATCCGCTTCGTCCACCACGAACATCTTGGCCGGATAAGCGGCTAAGGCCCCGGCTTTGATTAAGTCCAACAGGCGCCCTGGCGTCCCAATGGCGACTTGCGGCTGCTGGTGCTGCAGCTTTTCGATTTGGCGGCTCTTGTCGGTGCCGCCAACATAGCGCTGCACCCGCAGCTCGGTGGCAGCAGTTAAGGATTTGGCCACTTCATAGAGCTGGTCGGCCAGCTCGCGCGAAGGCGCGGTGATGACCAGTTGCACAGTGTCTTTGCCCGCATCCACCCGCGACAGCAACGGCAGCAGGAAGGCATGGGTTTTCCCAGAGCCGGTTTGGCTTTGGCCAATCACACTTTCCCCGCGTAGCAACGCCGGAATCACTTGCTCCTGAATCGGGGTGGGCGTCGTGATGTGCGTGGCATCAAGGGCGTCAATTAAAAATGGCGCCAGAGCATATTGTTTGAATTGATTTGTTGGCATGTTTCTACTTTCCGAAGTCAGCCACTAACTGACTGAGCTCCTTTGTGATTTGCGTTATTTCGGCTTGATCCATCGCCTTCGCGCCGCTAGCCAGCGGATGACCGCCGCCATGATGGGCTTTGGCTAGACCATTGATGATTGGCCCTTTGGAGCGCAGGTTGACCCGGTAAGGTTCGCCATCGGCTTGCTCCACAAACAAGGCCCAGGCAATGACTTCCCCTAACCGGCCTGGAGTGCCGACGCCGGCATGCACTTGATCAGGCGTCAAACCCAGCTCCAAGGTCACGGCCAGTGGAATCGTCACGGTGGCAGCGCCAGCTGGCGTAATGGTCAGATGGTTAAAGATATAGCTTTGCAACTTGGCTTGCGCGAAGGTGAGCGCCCCCATTTTGTTGTTCAAAGCGGTGGGATCAAAGTCCTCGCGAATGAGCCGCGCGGCGGCCTCGAGCGTGTGGGGGGTCGTGTTATTATACAGGAAACGACCGGTATCGCCAACAATGCCGGCGTAGAGCAGCCGCGCGCTTTTGGCGTTCAGATTCAAACTCGGGGTCTGCTGAATCAAGTCAAAAATCATTTCCGACACCGAACTGGCGTCTTCATCGACCCATTGCAAATCGCCATAGGCATCATCATTGGGATGATGATCGATTTTAATCAGCTTCGCCCCTTGGTCAAAACGCTGATCCGACACCCGCGGGCGATCGGCGGTATCGACGACAATGACCAGCGCGCCTTGATACAGGTCATCAGGAATGGTTTGCATCTGACTGAGCCAGTCCAAATCGCCGACAGAGCCGCCGACTTGATACACCTGCTTGCTCGGATACGCCGCGCGCAAAGCCGCCGCGAGTCCGCCTTGGGAACCTAGGGCATCTGGGTCTGGTTTCACATGGCGGTGGATAATAATCTTGTCATACGCTTCAATGGTGGCAATAATCTGGTCTTGAATCATCGTGTTGTCCTTTCCAATAACTGACAAGTGACAAGGGCCTTGGCGACAAGGAGCCCATCGGTTAACAGGCTGACATCAAAGGTGCCTTCATGGGAATTAACTTCCAGTGGCGCGACGTTAATATGAACGGTGGATTCGAGTTGCACCGGCCGAAACGCGTGCAGCGACAGCTGATCAATCAGCACGTTCCGGCGCCCTTTTTGGTTCAAATAATAAGTAATGCTGTAGTTCACGACTTCACTCATGACCCCGAAGCTCAGCGTGCCCAGCTTGTTCATCATCATGGGGGTCGTGGTCAGCGTGAAGGCCGGCCCTTCAGCTGGCGCCGGCGTGACCAGGGCCATTTGGGCGGCGACCTGGTCGGCAATCGTGGTGCCTTGCGAGTTGGTGCCCAGCTCCGCCAAAGCGGAATAGACGCTGCTGCGGGTGACAATCCCCAGCAGCTGCCATGAATCATCCACAACGGGCAGCACCGAAATACTGCGTCCTTGCATGGTGTGGCCCACGGCGGTGACGCCCAGATATGGCCGCACGGTTAACGGGTCTTTGGCCATCACCCGTTCAAGCAGCGTAGTGCCTTTTTTGCCGGCCACTTGTTTGCGCGTCACCATCCCGATCAACCGGCCGGTGGGCGTGATAATCGGTAAGGCGAAATCATTGCGGCCGGCCCGGAGCCGGGTGAAATCAGCCACGGTTTGATCGGCCAGCCCGGTCTGCACCCCGTCGCTCAGCGGCGTGTAAATCGCCGCAATGGTCAAAATGTCTTGTTTGATGGCCTGATCTGACAGCGCGCGGTTGATCATCGTGGCTACGGTGAAGGTGTCATAGCTGGTTTGCAGCACCGGCAAGTCCATCTGGTTGGCCAGGCGAATGACGTTATCTGAGGTCATGAAGCCCCCAGTGATCAGCACTGCCGCCCCGTTTTGCAAGGCCAGGCGCTGAGCATCTTCACGGTTGCCGACAATCACCAAGGAATTCTTGGTGATGTAGCGCAGCATCTCGTCTGGGGTCATCGCCCCAATCACAAACTTATCCAGCCGCTTGGCCAAACCAGCCGAGCCGCCAAGGACCTTAGCGTCGATCAGCTTCAGCAAGGCGCGAAAAGTCAGCGAGTCGATATTGCTCATCGGCTTTTGCTCGATGCGAATCGTGCCGACCCGTTCAATGGTGGACACCAGCCCAGTGGTTTCGGCCTCTTTAATCGCGCGGTAAGCCGTGCCTTCGCTCACATGTTGGTGTTTGGCGACTGAGCGCACTGAGATCTTCGTGCCAACCGCTAAGCTGCCAATATAATCGAGAATCTGTTCGTGTTTCGTTGCCATCTGTTTTGCCCCTTTGTGCGCAAAGATGCCGGCTTGCGGCAAGCGGCGCACCCTTTTCAGTCTAACTGTATTATAACACAGCGTGAGCCTGTTACAGCGGCAGATCGATGTTTTCGTATTGCTGCGGATCCAAGGCGGTCATCGTGATGCCGAGCAGCCGCACTGCCTTGGGCTTGACCGGCACTTCCTGCCACAACGCGAGGGCCGCTTGATATATCGCATCCCGGCCGTTGAAATAAGTTTCTTGGGTTTTGCGCCGGGTTTGGGTGTTGAAGTCGCTGTCGCGGAGCTTGAGCACGACGGTTTTGCCATGTTTTTGCTTCTTAGCCAAGGCCGCGGCCACCAAGTCTGCCAAATAAGCGAGCTGTTCTTCAACAGCACCGTCTGTGGTCAATACCGCGCGATAGGTGCGCTCTTTGCCGATGGACTTGGCATCCCGCACCTGCACCGGCCGATTATCGACGCCGCGGGCATGTCGGTATAACTCAAAACCCATTTTGCCGAGCTTGGCAATTAGCGCCTCTTGGCTAAACGCTCGCAAGCTCAAACCATCAGTGATACCCATCGCCTGCAGCACTGGCGCAGTTTTCTTCCCCACCCCACGGTACGCTTCAATCGGTAGCCGGTCCAAAAACAGCTGCGCCTGCTCTGGCAAAATCACGGTCCGGCCGCGGGGCTTGTTATACTCGGAGGCTTCCTTGGCCAGAAACTTGTTGTAAGACAGCCCGATGGAAGACGACAGCTGGGTCGTTTGGCGGATTTGATCTTGCAGCCACAGGGCCAGCTCAATGGTGGTATTGAAATCATGATTGGCGGTGACATCCAGATAGGCTTCATCCAGCGCGACTGGCTCAATCAAGTCCGTCACTTGATGAAACAAGGTGTGAATCTGCTGCGACACCGCTCGATATTTAGTGAAGTCCGGGGTCTTGAACGTTAGCAGCTGCCGCGGCACCAGATGCAAGGCTTCGTTGGCCGGCATGGCGGAGTGCACACCAAACTGGCGGGCCACATAATTCGCTGTGGTCACCACCCCTTTGCCGCCGGTTTGGCGCGGATCATGCGCCATCACCAAGGCGCGGCGCTTGAGCTTAGGATCATCGCGTTCCTCGATGGAGGCATAAAACGCGTCCATGTCCACGTGAATGATTTTACGATGGGTATCGTTCTGGAGCGGTATTTCGAGCATGCTTACTCCGATTCAAAAAGGGATAGCCCCGCCATCCCCCTTTGTGCTTAATCTGCCATTCTCACTCTAGTTGGCTGCCAGTACCACTGGTGGCCATCTTTGGCCAGCAGGTCAAAGGCCGCTTGGGGGCCCATGGTGCCTGCAGGATAAGTTTCAATGCCTGTTTGTTTTTGCCAAGCGGCGGTAATAACGTCAACGTAATGCCAGGTTTGGGCCAGCTCCCGCCAGTGGTTGAAGTTGGTCTGATCGCCAGCCAAAGCCTCGCCAATCAAGCGTTCATAGGCCTCTGGCGCTGCGGCAATCGCCGCTGGATCATGCCGGAAGTCGAGGCGGTTCGGCGTCAAAATGTTGCCTTCGCCGAGCTGCTTGCCATTGAGCTCCAAGGTGTAACCTTGTGACGGTTCGATATAAATCGTCAAATGGGCATCTTGGCCTTCCCCAAAGGGCGTCTTGCCACCCTTGAAGGTCACGGTAACTTGCGTGGACTTGCGGGTCAGGCGCTTGCCGGTGCGAATGAAAATCGGCACCCCAGCAAAGGCTGGAGCATCGGTCATAATCCGACCCGCCACAAAGGTATCCGTCAAAGAGGCGCTCGCCACGCCATCTTCTTCGCGGTAGCCTTTGATGGCCTGACCGTCGATGGCCGCCGCCGTGTATTGGGCACGAATAAAGTTGGCCGCTGCCTCTTCTTCGGTGTAGCGATGCAACTGATCAAAGGCCCGGCTTTTGACTTCGTGCACGGCCTCTGAGGTCATCGCCGTCGGTTCATCCATGGTCAGATAAGCCAGCAATTGCATCACATGATTTTGCACCATGTCGCGCAAGGCGCCGGCGGTTTCGTAGTACCCAGCGCGTTCTTCCACACCCACGGCCTCGGCCAAAGTGATCTGAATGTCTTTGATGTAATCCTTATTCCACACGGTCTTGAGCAAGGGATTACCGAACCGCAGGGCCAAAATGGCCTGCGCCATTTCCTTGCCCAGATAATGGTCGATGCGATAAATTTGTTCCTCGGCAAAGGTGCCAGTCAAGGCATCATTGAGCTCCTTGGCGCTCGGATAATCATGGCCAAAAGGCTTTTCGATGATCAACCGGTTGAAGCCGGTCTTGGTTAGCAGCGCTTCCGACTTGAGATGCGTGGCAATGGTGGCAAAGAACTGCGGCGCCATGGCCATGTAATACATGCGGTTGCCGCCAACGGCATATTGATCATCCAACTTCTGGGCCAATTGCTTCAGCGTGACGTAATGCGATGAATCGGTCACGTCATGCGATTGATAGTAAAAATGGCTGGCAAACGCTTCGGCTTCGGCCTCATGCTCTTCTTCGCTACCGGCCACGGAATCGCGCACCACGCCGCGGTAGTAATCATCACTCCAAGGCCGGCGCGCGGTGCCAATCACGGCGAAATGGTCCTTCAAGACGCCTTTACGGTACAATCCGAACAATGCCGGATACAGTTTCCGGTGGGCCAGATCGCCTGACCCGCCAAACATGATAATCACTGCATTGACTTCATTACTCATAATCGCTTGTCACTACTTTCTGCTTTTCAGCGGTCACAACTCCACGAAAATATGCTCGGCGCGCACGGCATCCACAGCAAGGTCTTTGCCGGTTTCGCGCTGGCGAATCGTGATTGTCTTATCTTCTTTTGCTAACACTTCAAAATGGTCTTCGATATGCAGGCCCAGGCCGAAGACATAGTCAATCAGGCTAGCCTCATCGACAATACGTTCGATATGCCCTTTGGCCCCAACTGGCACGGTGCTCAAGGTGACTCGGCTTTGGTCGAGGTAATGGCCGTCTTCATCAGGAATCACACCGCCGTGCGGGCAGTACTTGGGATTACCCAAGAACTTTGCCATGCGCTCCGCCATTTCGGCGGTAGTAGCATGCTCCAGCATTTCGGCTTCGGCATGGACATTATCGACGGGATAGCCCAAGTCATTGGCCAAAAAGACTTCCCACAGCCGGTGATTGCGCACTAAACTAGCTGCTCGCCGCTGGCCACTGGCGGTGAGCTTGATCCCTTGATATGGCGTGTGGGTCACGTATTGCTGCTCCACCAGTTTGGTGATCATCTCACTAACACTAGCCGCAGACACTGACAGCCCAGCTACGATCTGCTTGTTGGAAATCAAAGCCGTATCGCCGCCGAGTTCAAATATCATTTTTAAGTAGTCTTCTTTATTCGGGGTCATAGTCATCCTTACTTTCAGTTTGTACACACTCTCTATTATGCATGAAGTGAACAAAAAAAACACGCCTGACTGGCGTGTTTTCCGATTAACATGACTGTTTGAAGCAGCGGTTATTTCACGCTGTCACTAGAGGCGGTACCTTCGTATTCGTCGAGCACGATTTGCTTCATGTCGGCAATCAAAGGTTCAACTGGGTTGGTGACCGTGCAGTTGTCTTCGTAAGCCAATTCGGCCAAACGATCAACGCTTTCGTCAACGGCTTGCTTCGTGATGCCTTGTTCCTTCAGACTCATCTTAACGCCGACGCGATGGGCCAGGTCGATGTAGGCTTGAGCAAAAGCTTCAACCAATTCGGCCGTGGTGTTGCCCTTCAGGCCCAGGTAACGAGCGATTTCGGCGTAATCTTCGTCAGCGCGGAAGTAGTTGTACTTGGACCAAACGGCACGTTTCTTCGGGGTCTTCGCATTGTAGCGAACGACGTGTGGGAAGGTGATCGCAATGCAGCGCCCGTGAGGCAGGTGGAAGGTCTGGCCAAGCTTGTGGGCGATACTGTGGTTGATGCCCAGCAGCGCGTTAGCAAAGGCCATCCCGGCAATCGTGGAGGCGTCATGCATCTTCGCCTTGGCATCCAGGTCGCCTTGGTAAGAGAGTTCCAAGTTGTCGAAGGCAAGCTTCAACGCTTGCAGCGACAGGCCCTTGGTGTAAGAGCTGGCCATGGTGGAAACAAAACTTTCAGTGGCATGGCAGATAACATCCAGGCCGGTATCCGCAACAACCTTCGGCGGTACGGTTTCGATGAACTGCGGATCAACCAAGGCCACATCTGGCGTCAAAGCGTAGTCAGCCAGTGGGTACTTGATCCCCGTGTCAGAGTCGGTGATGACAGCAAATGGGGTGACTTCAGAGCCAGTCCCAGATGTGGTTGGGATGCAGACCAGCTTGGACTTAGTTGGCTTCGGGAACTTGTAGGTCCGCTTGCGGATATCCAAGAACTTCTGCTTGGCGCCGAAGAAGTCGCCATCCCCATCGTAGAACAACCAGATGCCTTTGGCCGCATCCATGACAGACCCGCCGCCGATGGCAACAATTGCGTCTGGCTTGAAGTCTTTAGCAATCGCGGTGCCTTTGTAAACCGTGTTGCTGGAAGGATCAGGTTCAACATCCAAGAAGGTTTGGATATCGACGTTGTTGGTCCGGTTCTTCAAAACATCTTCAACGATGCGCACGTAGCCAAGCTTTTCCATGCCCCGGTCGCCGACGATCAGCACCCGATCAAGGCCGTCCATCTTTTCCAAGTAGCGTACTGAGTTGCGTTCGAAGTAAATCTTCGGTGGCAGCTTGACCCATTGCATGTTGTTGCGGCGTTTTGCCAAAGTTTTGATGTTAAGCAAGTCGATCGTCCCCACATTGTGTGAAATTGAGTTACCACCGTAAGAGCCGCAGCCCAGGGTCAAGGATGGGATCATTTCGTTGTACAGATCGCCGATGCCCCCGAATGTGGATGGGCTGTTGACCAGCACGCGGCAAGCTTGCATCTTGTCGGCGTAATCCAGGGCCAAATCATCATCTGCAGTGTGGATGATGGCGGTGTGGCCCAAGCCGCCGATGTCGAGCATGGTTTCCGCCATTTCGAAGGCTTCTTCATGGCCGGAAGCTTTGAACATGGCCAAAACTGGGCTCAGTTTTTCGTGAGACAGTGGGAACTTATCGCCAACGCCTTTGAGTTCAGCAATCAAAAGTGGCGTATCCTTTGGCACATCGATGCCGGCCCAGTTGGCAATTTGCCAAGCGCTTTGGCCAACGATCCGTGGGTTAACTGCCATCTTATCGGTGTTGATCACGGTTTCGGTGAGCTTCTTGATATCCTTTTGCTTAACGAAGTAGGCGCCTTGCGCAGTGAATTCTTTCTTCACGTCGTCGTAAATCGCAGCGTCAACCACGGCGCCTTGTTCAGAGGCGCAGACCATGCCGTTATCAAAGCTCTTGGACAGGACGATATCGTTGACCGCCTGTTTGATGTTCGCCGTCGCTTCGATGTAAGCTGGCGCATTCCCGGCCCCAACGCCCAGCGCTGGTTTGCCTGAGGAATAAGCGGACTTGACCATGCCGGGGCCACCAGTAGCCAAAATCGTGGCGATGCCTGGGTGATGCATCAAGGCTTGGCAAGCTTCAATGCTTGGGATGGCGATAAACTGCAAGGCACCATCTGGCAGGCCAACCTTCTTGGCTTCGTCGCGGATCACTTCCAAAGCCCGCGCGGAAGACTTCTGCGCACCTGGGTGGAAGGAGAAGATGATTGGGTTCCGGGTCTTAATGGCAATTTCAGATTTGAACATGACCGTGGAAGTCGGGTTCGTAACTGGTGTAACCCCAGCAATGACCCCGATTGGTTCCGCAATCTGGACGATGTTCTTTTGCTTGTCTTCTGAAATCACGCCCACCGTCTTGTCATCCTTGATGGAGTGCCAGATTTCTTCAGTGGCGAACATGTTCTTGATGGCTTTATCTTCATAAACGCCACGGCCGGTTTCCTCAACCGCCATCTTGGCCAATTCCATATGATGATCAAGACCGGCAATCGCCATGCGGTGCACGATTTGGTCGATCTTCTCTTGGTCATAAGTCTTCAGCACTTTGAGCGCTTCCTGAGCATTGGCAACGAGTTGGTCAATATTCGCTTCAATGTCGGTTTGGGTTTCCGGTTTGTCTTTCAGCATTGATATCCCTCCACAAGATAGGCTTCAATTTTTGTTAACCATTTCACAAACAATAATATACCCGATGATTGTGAATTTGTAAACAAGTTTCGGTGAAATTTTTCACGAAAAATATCGGAGGGGTCGAAAACACTGTTATAAAGGCATTCTCATTTAAAAATATTTCGTTATTGAGTGAGCGTAACCGTGTTCATTTCAACTTTTATTGTCTTATCCCTCATCGCTACGACGGGCCTCATCCCCGCTACTGGCGCGATGACCGTCAAACTGTCAATTAGCCCGGTGAGTTCATGTTACCCGATGAACAATTTAATTCAGCCCACGAAAAAAGCTCCCAGTGAGAGGTGGCCGCTCAACTGGAAGCTCGAAGCTGGTGCTTATTTGGCTTCGCTATCGTCCTGCTTGTCGCTGTCAGCCGGTGTGTCCTCGCTGGCTGCTTCGCTATCAGCGTTATCGCTAGCGTCGTTGCTGGTAACATCGTCGCTGCTTGGTTCGCTATAGGGCTTGTCCTCAACTGGGGCAGCCGCTGGCGTCACTGTGCGAATGGCGGACAGGCTGAAGGTCAGGAAAACACCGTCCAGATCCAAATCAACGGTGTTGCCGGCGCGATCGATAGAATCAATCACCCCATGCAAGCCGCCGATGGTGACGATTTTGTCGCCTTTCTTCAGGCCCTTCAGCATTTCCATGCGTTGTTGTTGCTGCTTCTTCTGTGGGCGCATCATGCCGAAGTACATGACCCCGAACATCAGCACCAGTAAGATGATCATTGAAAATCCACTACTCAAAATGAATTACCTCGTTTTCTTATTTGTTCAGTAACACTGTACCAAAGAATCACCGCAATCGCTAGACTAGAAGTTCTTGGCGTCAGGCTTGAAGTAGCCGTATTCCTCAAAGAAGGCTTGGCGGAATTCGTTCAGCTCATCCTTCGCGATAGCTTCTCGCACCTGCTTCATCAGATGGAGCAGGAAGTAGACGTTGTGATAACTGGCCAACCGTTCACCAAAGGTTTCATCCGCCTTCAGCAAATGGCGGATGTACGCCCGGGTATAATTGCGGCAAGCGTAGCAATCGCATTGATCATCCAGCGGCGTGAAGTCATGGGCGTACTTGGCGTTTTTCACCACCAAGCGGCCATGCGACGTCATCACGGTACCTTTGCGACCGATGCGAGTGGGCAGCACGCAGTCGAACATATCGATGCCGCGCAGCACCCCATCGATTAAGGCATCTGGTGAGCCCACGCCCATCAAGTAGCGCGGCTTAGTTTCCGGCAGCAGCGGCGTGGTGAAGTCAAGGACGTGGTTCATTTCCTCTTTCGACTCCCCAACTGACAAGCCGCCAATGGAATAACCTGGGAAGTCCAAGCTAACCAGGTCTTTGGCACTTTGTTGGCGCAGATCTTTGAACCCTGCCCCTTGCACAATACCAAACAGCCCCTGCGTTGCCGGATTCTGGTGCGCCTTCAGGCCGCGCTCGGCCCAACGACTGGTGCGCGCAACACTTTTTTTGACGTAATCATAGCTTTCAAAAAACGGCGGGCACTCATCCAGGCTCATCATGATATCCGGGCCAAGGGCATTTTCAATGCCAATCGCTTTTTCCGGCGACAGGAACATTTTGGCCCCACTGATGTGGTTCTTAAAATGCACCCCCTCTTCGGTGATGTCGCGGTTTTTGGCCAATGAGAACACCTGAAAGCCGCCGGAATCAGTCAAGATTCCCTTGTGCCAGTTCATGAACTGGTGCAGGCCGCCGGCTTCTTGGACGATTTCCTCACCAGGGCGCACCCAGAGATGATAGGTGTTGGCCAAAATGACCCCTGCCCCCATCGTTTCCAGTTCCTCAGGCGCCAGCGTTTTGACTGTGGCCTGCGTGCCCACTGGCATAAACATTGGGGTCGGGAACGTCCCATGCGGGGTGATCAACTCACCCAGGCGCGCGCCGGAGTGTTTGTCTTGGTGAATCAAGCGGTATGAAATTGCAGGTGCCATAATGCCTCCTAGGTCGTTTCGTTGCAACAAAGTCGTGCCGCGTGCTATCCTCAAGCTAGGGAATCCGCTTTTCTCGTGATCGAAATTTACGATGGATGTTCCACGCAGCGATGCGTTAAAAGAAAATCTTGGGTTGTTCGTTTTCGTAGTTGGTTGCGGATTCCCGCCGCGGACCACGTGGTGAGGCTCGGTGTGAACCGGGCCTTTTTGCGTGGGACAGCACGGAAGCCGGAGCCTACTCTAGTTGCGCTCCAGGTGGCCAGCGCCGGAGTGGGTTGATCAGCCTGTAGCGCATAGCGCGTACAGGCTGACATGCGGCAGCAGCTACGCCAGCTGGCCCGCCACCAAAAATCGGTGGCAAACCATCTGGCTAGGCTAATCATCCGGCTAAAAGCGGGCACCTTCCGCAGCCTTGTGTAGTTGCGCTCCAGGCGGCCAACGCCCGAGCAAATAGCTACGCTCTGAGTCTCATCGGCAAAGTTCGCCGATAAGGCTCAGAGCTAGGCTATTTGTCGGGCTAAAAACGGCCACCTTCCGCAGCCTTTTACTTGTGAATATACATGGCGTCGCCAAAGCTGAAGAAGCGGTACTTTTCTTCAATCGCGTGGTGATAGGCGTTCAGGATGTTTTCGCGACCGGTGAAGGCGGCGACGAGCATGACCAACGTGGACTTTGGCAGGTGGAAGTTGGTGATGAAGGCATCGACCAAGCGCCACTGGTAGCCAGGCTTGATGAAGATGTCGGTCCAGCCGGAGTCAGGTTTGATCTGACCGTCGAACTTGGTGCCGATCGTTTCCAAGGTGCGAATCGAGGTGGTGCCGGTGGCGATGATACGGCCGCCATTGGCTTTGACTTCGTTGAGCGTGTCCGCGGCTTCTTGAGAGAAGCGGTAGAATTCGCTGTGCATCTTGTGGTCTTCAATGTTGTCCACAGACACCGGCCGGAAGGTGCCCAGGCCGACATGGAGCGTCAGATAAACGAGCTTCACGCCTTTGTCTTTGACCTTTTGCAATAGTTCTGGGGTCCAGTGGAGGCCAGCGGTTGGGGCGGCCGCCGAACCCATTTCCTTGGCGTAAACGGTTTGGTACATCTCCGGGTCATCGAGCTTAGCTTTGATGTACGGCGGCAGCGGGGTTTCGCCAAGCTGATCCAGAATCTCCATGAAAATGCCGTCGTAGTGGAACTCAATAATGCGACCGCCGTGATCCAGTTCTTCCTTCACGGTTGCCTTCAACAAGCCATCCCCAAAGTCGATTTCAGTGCCAACTGGGGCTTTTTTGGCTGGCTTCATCAAGGTTTCCCATTGGTCGCCTTCTGTGTTGTGCAGCAGCAGCACTTCCATGTGGGCACCGGTGTCTTTTTTCACACCATACAACCGCGCTGGCATCACCCGGGTATCGTTCATCACCACTGCGTCGCCGGGGTTCAGGTAATCCAGAATGTCGTAAAAATGCTTATCCTCATACGCACCAGTTTCCGCGTTCAACACCAGCAAGCGGCTGGCGTCACGTTCCTTCAGCGGCGTCTGGGCAATCAGTTCATGAGGCAAATCATAGTCAAAGTCTTCAGTAGTGAGCATGTTATCCTTCCAATCATTTAATGGGTAAAGGGAATGTGCAAATGGTCATAACCCGCCGGCGTCACCATGCGGCCGCGCGGCGTGCGCTTGAGAAAACCGATTTGCAGGAGATAGGGTTCATACATTTCTTCGATGGTCGCGGTTTCCTCGCCGATGTTCGCGGCGATGGTGTTCAGCCCCACTGGCCCGCCATCATAGTCGCGAATCATCATGCCCAGCAACTTGCGGTCGATGGCATCCAGACCGCGGTCATCCACTTGCAGTTGGGCCAAAGCGTGATCCACCAAAGCGACATCCAAGTCGGAGTCCGCCACATCGGCAAAATCGCGAATGCGCCGCAACAAGCGGTTGGCAATCCGCGGAGTGCCCCGTGAGCGTCGGGCCACTTCCAGTGCGGCACTGTCTGGCACCGCCATATTGAAAATCGAAGCCGAGCGCAGCACGATATGCTTCAGCTCATCTTCGTTGTAGTACTGCATGTGTTCCGTGATGCCGAAGCGGTCACGCAGCGGCGCCGACAGCATTCCGGCTCTGGTCGTGGCGCCGATCAGCGTAAACGGCGGCAAGGGAAAATGCACCGGGTGCGCGGTTGGGCCTTCCCCTACCACGATATCGATGTAAAAGTCTTCCATCGCCGAGTACAGCATTTCTTCAACGATTTTCGGTAAGCGGTGAATTTCATCCACGAACAGGACATCGCCTGGTTGCAGTTCATTCAGCATCGCCACCAAATCGCCCGGCTTTTCAATCGCCGGGCCAGAGGTGGTGCGAATGTGCACGCCAAGTTCGTTGGCAATCACCAAAGCCAGCGTAGTTTTCCCTAAGCCAGGCGGGCCATAAAGGAGCACATGGTCCATGGCTTCTTCGCGCTTCAACGCCGCTTGAATGTAGACGGTGAGCTGCGACTTCACCGCAGTTTGGCCGATGTAGTCGGCTAACTGATGCGGCCGCAGACTCCGCTCAATAGCGTCGTCATCCGGCTCAGCGTCTTTTGATACGATTCGCTCGTCTGCCACAACAATCCTCCTAGCTCAATAATTGTAACCCGCGGCGCAAATACTCATCCGTCGTCGTCGCCCCACTGGCAGTTAACGGCTTTTCTAACTTTGCCACCGCTTTGTCTGGGTAACCCAGGGCCACCAAGGCGGCCATGGCATCCGCTAAGGCGGGGTCGACGTTTGCCGTTGCCGGCGTCGGATCGGCTTCTGGGGTCAGGTGCAGCTTACCTTTCAAATCCAAAATAATCTGCTGCGCGGTTTTTTTGCCAATACCAGGGAACTTCGTCAAAAAGCCCACGTCGCCGCTGGCCACAGCTTGGGCCAGGCCGGTGGTGTCGGCATTGGCCAAAATCGCCAGTGCGGACTTCGGCCCAATCCCGGTCACCGTCAGCAGCTGGTTGAAGGTTTGCTTGGCCGCTTGGTTTTCAAACCCATACAAGGCCTGGTCGTTGTCGCGGATGATGTGCTGCACATAGATTTTGGCTTGCTGGCCAATCGTGTAAGCATAAGGGTTGCCCATCAGCAGGCGGTAGCCCACGCCTTGCACATCCAGCACCACATAGCCTGGCGCGACATCAGCGACGGTGCCATTCAAGTATTCGTACATAGTGCCCTCTCTTTTCAGTACATATGTTTGCAACCCAGTTTACCATAAAAGCCGGCTTTCGCCCATGCACGCCAAGGCTGTTTTACCGGCGTTCTACGACTTAAGCCCAAGCGCCAAGTGACGAAACTGTTCGCACGCAATGCTAGGCAGCACTGCTTCAAGCTGATAAAATTATCCTCGAAAGAAGGTGACGCTTTTGAGCGAAACGACCTCACGCCGGCTGATCAACATTACCGCCTTGTTGAGTCTCCTGGCAATCATTGCCGTGACGATCTACTGGTATCGCATCGGGGTCTTTAAAAACCTCAGCAACCTCCAGAATTACCTCAACGGCACTGGTTTTGTTGGGCCATTGATTTTCATCGCCATTCAAATCGTTCAAGTCGTCATCCCCATCATTCCTGGCGGCGTCAGTACCGCGGCCGGGGTGCTCCTGTTTGGCCCCTGGCAAGGCTTTTTATATAACTACATCGGTATCTGTATCGGCTCTTTCATCAACTTCTTCCTGGCGCGCCGTTACGGCAAGCCCTTCATTCTCCATATCGTGCCGGAAAAAGTCTTTGAAAAATACATGGCCTACGCCAAGAACCAGCAGAAGTTCGACATGTTCTTCGCCGTCGCCATCATCGCGCCAATCGCGCCAGACGACGTGCTTTGCCTGATTGCCGGCCTGACCCATATGAAAACCCGGATGTTTTCTTGGATCATCATTCTGGGCAAACCCATTACGATTGCGGCTTACAGCTGGGCGTTGATTTTCGGCGCGCATTGGCTCCTGCGCTTGTTCGGGTAACTGAAGCCAAACTGAAAGAGGCAGTGCTTGCATTCATGCGAGCACTGCCTCTTTGTTGTTTACCCTATCTGTCTCAGCCCGCGCCGCCGGTTAACCCGGCGCTGGTTCAGGCCAAGCGCCGCCAGCAAGCCAACGCCCAGCCACACCACCAGCGCGTGCTGCGTTTCCCCAGTAGCCGGTAGCGGACCAGGCGAAGGCCGCTTTGGCGGCTGTTCCGTCGGTGCCCCCGGCGTTGGCCAAGTTGGCGGCGACGCAACAAGGGTGAAGCTCGCCGTGCTGCGCATCTGATCAGCTCGCACCGGCTGCGCGGTGTAAAAGCTGAAGCTCAGCCCAGCGATTAAAAGCCATCCCACTTTTTTCATAGGTCACCCCCGCTGTTTGCGGCCACGCCACCAACCGAGCCCGATGCCGAGCAGCAGCACGGCGACGAGCGCAACGGCCCATGGCCACCAGACCGGCGGATTAACTTTCGGCGCTGGTGCTGGGGCCGCGGCGATGACCTGCTTCAACGTGAAGTTCTTCGTCAAATGCCACTTGTAGTTGCCAGCGCTGGCGTCGATCACCAGCTGATACTCGCCTGCGGCCAAAGTTTTGGTCGGGGTGAGTTGGTAGTTGAAGGCTGAGGTGGGCGCCATGGCGTAATCCGTGTTCTTTTGGGTGTAAACGGCCGTCTTCTGACCAACCGGCAACACTTTTGCCTGCAACGTCAGCTTGCCAAACAGCCGCGGTGCAGTGTTTTGGAGGGTCGCTTGAATGTGCTCAGTGGTGGCCTTCACGGCATCCAACTGCACGGCTGGCGGCACCAGCTTTTCGCTAGTCTGCAGCTGAACCGCCACCACCATTGCGAAGGCGTTGGTAACTGCAAAGCCACTGCCAGAAGCTTCTGCCGGTGGCGTTTCATCGCGAACATACACCGCGCCTAGGATTTGTCCTGAGAAGCCCTCCGCTGGTGGTTTCACCTGAAAAGTCACCTTCCGGCCCTGATGCGCGGCCAAAATCAGCGAAATAGGTTTCGAGCCAATGGCCGTCAGTTGCAACTTGGCAGAAGCGGCCTTTTTCTGATTTGGCGCATAGCCCACCTGCCCATTGTCTTGCGTGAAGGCATTGGTCAGCTCCAGCTTCAGTTGTTTATCCTGATCCGATTGATTGGCCACTGTCACCGTCAAGGTTTGGGTTTCGCCCGGCTTCACCAGCAAGTTGAACCAACCAGTATCGCCACCGATTTGGTTCGCCGGAAGGTCTGGTGTCACTGTGAAGCCTGCCCCTTCCGCGGCCACTGGTTGACCTGGCCAGAACAGTCCTAGCAGGAGGATAAGCCACCACCATCGTTTCATAACCGCACCCCCTCTCACCGCAAAACTGGGACTAACTTGGGCCAGACCCCACTCTTGTCAAGAGATTTACTGACATGAGCAGATAAATGCTTTGAAAGCTGCCCGAAGCAATTGAGCAATGTTAAATCCTTAAGCTCCTGGCACTGCACTAAGTGTCCATGTCACAGTTGCCTGGTAGGTACCAGCAACTGCATTAGGAGTCTTTGCAAATGATAGTTTCGCGTCTTCAAGTGTGGATTGAACAATACCTGAACCTTTGCCCTCGGCCGCAGTAAGGATAGAGGTTTCACCGGTCGCAATGTTGCTTCCGGTCAAATTTTCATCCAATGTGTCGGTCTTTACTGCTCCTGTGAGGGTAAATTCAGTCGCAGAAAGGCTTGCGCTATTGTCTCCTAGTTTCGTAAAGCCACTGATTTTAGCGTTTAAGGTCCAACCTGCATTTGTGCCCCGAAAATCGTCGACTTCAATTGAATTAGAAGAATTGCCGTCGTACGCGGCCGCTCCGGTTTGAATAGTACCCTTTGTCAATGAGAAATCTAGCCCATTTGTAATTAAACCCTTCACTTCTTTCTCTCCGAAATTCAGGTTCGGCACCGCTTTCAGAAAAAGGTTGCCAGGTTGAATATTCACCTCGGCAACACTCTCAGCAGTTGCTACTTCTGTATCTGTTGCTAAGGTGAAACCGTCTGTAGTTCCAGTTGATAGATTGCTATCGCTAGTACCTGGTCCACTTTCTGCTGACACCACAGCCGGTGCTCCAGTCGTCAATAATGCCGCAATTACACTGCTAAATAACCATGTTGCTTTTTTCATCCCAAAGTCCCCCTTGAAATTACTGACTGTGTCTCTTACAAACGGTCGCCTTCCGGGCCTTACACTACCCTCATTGCAGGCGACCAACACGCACTAACTTACCCAAGATCAACAGTCGCTGGCCGCGGCGGGTCCAGCCTTATCCGGTGTCATTTGCGGGCCACGACCCCAGCCGTTAGCACCACCTCCTTAGTTGGCAGTCGGCACAACGCCTTGGCCAGACACCGCTCAACGCGCTGGCACAGCTCGCCATTGCTTTGAGTACCGGTCATCTTGCCACCAAATGCCAAAACGCGCCAGTTATTTGCTCATGCCATTAACAATCATTTCGCGCCAATTTTGCCGCTGACTATTAATTACGCAAATGCCGCACCAAGGCACTTTAAGCCAAAAAAAATAAGCCGATGACTCGACTTATTGTTTGGCGGCCAGCACCCGCGCTAGTGTGCTGATGGGTAGACCCACCACATTATAAAAATCACCAGCAATGGCTTTGACCAACAAACTGCCTTGACCCTGAATGCCATAGCCACCAGCCTTATCCAAGGGCTCGCCGGTCGCCACGTAATCCGCAATCTCCGTGGCCGTTAACGGCCAGAAGGTCACTTCGGTGGTCACCACTGTTTGCCGCATAGTTTTGTCTGGCCAATAAACGCACAGGCCAGTGTGGACTTGGTGCGTCTGCCCCCCAAGTGCGGTGAGCATTGCTGTCGCCGCCTCGGCCGTCTGAGGCTTGCCGAGCAGTTCACCGTTGAAAGCCACCATGGTATCGGCGGCAATCACTGTGGCTCCAGGATGCTCGCGCGCCACGGCGCCACATTTGGCTGCCGCCAGCCGCTGCACATAAGCACGCGGCGGCAGGATGGGCAAGGCTCGTTCATCAACGGCGGCCGGCATCACGGTAAAGTCAGGCACCACGCGCTTGAGCAGTTCTTGCCGGCGCGGTGAGTTGCTGGCTAAGATAATCATTTTGCGCCTCCGAAGCTGGTGTGGCTGTCCTGAATGCGCTTGAACATCTTTTCCAAATCCGTGTTGGAAAAATGCACCAGTGTCGGCCGGCCATGTGGACAGTTGAAGGGATTTTCGCATTCAGCCAGGTGCTTGAGCAAGGCCTCAGCTTGCGGGGCATCCAGGTGATGGTTCGCCTTGATGGCTTGTTTACAGCTCATCATGATGGCGGTTTGTTCCCGAAACGCCGCCACCGTGACATGGCCTTCATTCAGCACCCAGTCGATGATGGCACGAACCGTTTGTTCCTCCTCACCCTTTTTGAACCAGGTCGGATGCTGACGCAGGACGAAGGTGTTTTGACCAAAGTCTTCCAGTTCAATGCCGACGCCAGCCAGCACCTCGCGGCGGGCGCGAATAGTCACGGCATCGCTAGCCGGATAGTCCAAGGTAATCGGCACCAGCAGCGCCTGTTCATCGCTACTGACTTCGCCGATTTCCCGGCGCAAGCGCTCATAATTAACCCGCTCTTGGGCAGCGTGCTGATCCAGCATGTACAAGCCATCTGGCGCTTCTGCCAGCAGGTAAGTGCCATGAACTTGGCCAAGATAGCGCAGTTCGCTAGGGAAGCGTTCCTTTGGCTTGTCATCCCGAGTCAAATCCGGTACCACTGTCGGTTGGGGCGCTTGCTTGTATTTCTCATCCCAAGCGGCCAAGCGGTCAGGTTCATCGAAAATCGGCCGGGCATCCAATTCGTCGATGGCGAGGCCAGTAGAAGCGCCAGTCTCAGGCGTAGAACTTGGTTGTTCTGGCAGCGGTGCTGGGTCTTCATGCACCATATCCGGCGCGGCCGGCTGCGGATTGGTGACTTGGTTCAAGGCAATGGTCAGCTGGTCCATGTCCACTGGCTTGTGTTGCCGCAAGTTGTGCAAGGCATCGGGAATGAGGTTCTCCCGGCCGAGCCGCTCACGAATGGTCGTCGTCAGCAGGTTGCTCAGCTGGTCTTCCTTGCTGAGGCGCACTTCCTGTTTCGTGGGATGGACATTGACATCGACCAGCAGCGGATCGAGTTCAATGTTGATCACTGCCAGTGGGTAGCGCCCGACCATCAGTTTGGAGCCATAGCCGGCGATAAAAGCCTTGATGAGCTGGAAGTTTTTGATGTAACGGCCATTGACCATCAGGCTGATGTAATTGCGCGAGGCCCGGGTGGTGTCAGGTAAGCTCGTGTAGCCGGTGACTTTGAAATCCAAATCACTGCCGCTGAAATCGAGCATACTTTTGGCCACGCCAACCGAATAAATACCGGCGATGGTTTGCTGCAAATCGCCATGGCCGGCGGTTTTCATCACGAGGTTATTACCGTTTTTCAAGGTAAAGGCGATTTCCGGGTGCGCCAGCGCCAGCCGGTTCACGATGTCCAGAATATGGTTCAGCTCGGTGCTTTGCGACTGGACATACTTCAGGCGCGCCGGTGTGTTGTAAAACAGATTCTTCACGCTAATCTGAGTGCCTTGGCGCAGGCCTTCCGAGTGCTGGTCGATCAGCTTGCCGCCTTGGATATGGGCAATCGTCCCCAGCCCGGCTTCAGTCGCCGTGGCCAAGGTAACATCGGCGACGGCGGCAATCGACGCCAGCGCTTCACCACGAAAACCCAAGGTGTGGACATTGAACAAGTCGCGGGTGGTTAGGATTTTTGACGTAGCATGGCGCAAGAACGCCGTCGGCACATCTTCGGCCTCGATGCCGATGCCGTTGTCGATGATTTGAATCAGTTTCAGACCAGCATCTTGCACCACGACATCGACCTGGGTGGCCTTGGCGTCGATACTATTTTCCACTAATTCTTTGACCACTGAAGCCGGACGTTCGATCACTTCCCCAGCGGCGATTTGGTTGCTCAGGGTTTCTGAGAGCTGATGAATTTTAGGCATAATCTCACTTCTTCTTTAGCTGCTTTTGCAGATCGTACAACAAATTCATGGCCTCCATCGGCGTTGCCGCCATCAGGTCAAACTTAGCCAGCTTCTTGAGCACTGGGCTGTCTTTCGGCTTCGGCGGCTCTGGCGCAAACAAGCTCAGCTGGGCGTCTTCTGCCGGGGCCGCGGCGGCCGGGGCTGGTTCTTGGCTGTTGTCTTCGAGTTTGGTCAAAATGGTATCCGCGCGGTTCAGTAGGCTGCTTGGTAGCCCGGCCAACTTAGCGACGTGAATCCCGTAAGACTTATCCGCCGGGCCTGGCATCATTTTGTGCAAAAAGACCAGCGTGCCGTTTTCTTCCACGGCCCCGACATGGACATTCGCCAGCTTTGGAAGGTCGTCCGCCAAGGCGGTGAGCTCGTGATAATGGGTCGAGAACAACGTCTTGGCGTGGACATGATCATGCAGGTACTCGATGATGGCCTGGGCCAGCGCCATGCCGTCATAGGTGGCGGTGCCGCGGCCGATTTCATCGAACAAAATCAGCGAGCTGGCAGTGGCATGACTCAGCGCCGCGTTGGCTTCCAGCATTTCGACCATGAAGGTACTTTGGCCATTAGCCAAGTCGTCGGCAGCGCCGATGCGGGTGTAAATCTGATCAAAAATCGGCATGCTGGCGTCATCGGCCGGCACAAACGACCCGGCCTGGGCCATGATGACGGTTAACGCTAGCTGGCGCATGTAGGTGCTTTTCCCGGACATGTTTGGCCCAGTAATCAGCAGGATATCCGTGTCCTTGTCCATCACGACATCGTTGGGGATGTACTTGGCTTCCCCCAGCACCTGCTCCACCACCGGATGACGGCCGCCATGAATGGCCAGGTCGTGACTACCGGCGTGCATGGCGGGCCGGACGTAATGGTCGTTTTCAGCCACCACGGCGAAACTCTGCAGCACATCCAGCGCCGCAATCTGCGCTGCCAGTTTCTGCAGGCGCGCGATTTGGTCTTTGACCTGACCGCGAATGGTCTGGAACAAATCGTATTCCAGGCCGGTGGCGCGTTCTTCCGCCTCCAAAATTGTGCTTTCCTTGGCCTTCAGCTCCGGCGTGGTAAACCGCTCAGCGTTGGTCAGGGTTTGCTTACGCTCGTAGCGGTCTTCTGGCACCTTGTCGAGCTGACTGTTGGTGACTTCGATGTAGTAACCAAACACTTTGTTGTAGCGAATCCGCAGGTTGTGAATGCCGGTAGCTTGGCGTTCAGACGCCTCCAGGTCCGCAATCCACTGCTTGGAATTGGCCATAGCATCGCGATATTCATCCAGCTTGGCATCATAGCCGCGCATGATCACGCCGCCATCGGTGACCGAAATCGGCGGTTCCGGTTCAATGGCGCGCCGAATCAGCCCCGCGACATCCGCCACTGGATCGATGGCTTTCAGCAGTGCGGTAAAGCTGCCATCGTCAAGTTTTTGCAGCACGGCTTGCACCGTTGGCACTTGGTCGAGAGAGGTTTGCAGCTGAATCAAGTCCCGGCCATTGACTGTCCCAAATGCCACCCGGCCCGCGAGGCGCTCCAAATCGTACACTTTGGTCAGGCGTTCTTGCAGCTCGCTGCGTTCAAAATAATGATCCAGCAAGTCTTGAACCTGGTTTTGCCGGGCTAAAATGGCGTTTAAGTCTAGCAGCGGCCGATCCAGCCATTGCTTTAGCAAGCGGCCGCCCATCGCGGTTTTGGTTTTATCCAGCACGGCCAGCAAGGTGTCGCCTTTGCGGCCCGTGCGACTGTTTTTGATGATGTCCAGGTTGGTGCGGGCGTCCTGGTCCATTTCCAAATAAGCCGCTGGTTCATAGTAAACGGCCTTTTGGATATGTGCCAGGCTACGTTTTTGCGTGGTGAGCAGATACTGCATCAGCATCGACACCACCTGCACCGCGAGTTGGTCAGTCAAGTCCTGGCTGACATAGCTGGCTTCCGCGGAGACCACGGCGTCGGCCTTCGACAGCAGGCGCTCGCCTTGGCCCAGCAGCTTCTCGTCTTCGGCACTGAGTTCATTCGGCACGACAATTTCGCGGGTGCCTAACGCTGCCAGCTCATTTTGCAAGGTGAAGCGATTGCTCAGCACCGTCACCTTGAATTCGCCTGTTGATAAGTCAGCATAGGCCATGCCATAGCGACCCTCTTCTGGCACCACCGCAGCGAGGTAGTTGTTGGACTTGGCCTCGCCGATTTTGACGTCCATCTTGGTGCCAGGCGTGACCAGTTGAATGACTTCGCGCTTGACCATGCCCACGGCTTTTTTGGGGTCTTCCATTTGTTCACAAATGGCGACCTTATAGCCGCGGTCAACGAGAATGTCGATGTAGCTTTGGGCAGCGTGATGCGGCACCCCACACATGGGAATGGGATTTTCGGCATTTTTGCTGCGAGCGGTCAAGGTCAGCTCCAGAATTTGCGAGCCCTTGATGGCGTCATCGTTGAACAATTCATAAAAGTCGCCAATGCGATAAAACAAAAACGCATCAGGATATTGATCTTTGACGGCCTGATACTGCTGCATCATCGGCGTCGTACTGGTTTGCTTGGCCATGGTTTACTCCCTCACTCCAAATCGTTACCTATTATTTTAACACTAACTTCAGCGCTTGCGGGCAGTGCCTCAGCCCACCAAAAAACGCCAAGTTCCGCTGGGGAGCTTGGCGCCGCGACTGGTCGAAAGTTAGCTGGCATCAGCCGAGGTTAACGGCTTTTCAATGATGACCAGGTCTTTCACGCGGATTTTTTTATGCAAGTCGCCTTCGATTTCGGCTTTGGCCGAGTGGCTGATTTTGAGCGCTTGCGGATCGTCATTGGGCAACAGTTTGCTCAAGACGAAATCCACCTCGGTTTGCTTAATGTTGCGATGCTCATGCGTCATCACAATATCCAGCTTATCGAACGCTTCAATCGAGTACACATGCACGGAGCCGAGCGTATAGAGCCGGAACGTTTTCACATTGCTCTTACCGTACAGATACCGCATGGTGTAAGGCAAAGACTTGTGCAAACTAAAGTTCAGACGAATCGGATTTTCAATTAATTTCATACGAATCAGCTCCTTTTCCCGTTTTATTTTACCACGCTGACCCCTGCCTGCGCATGTCTGACGCTACCGCAAGCAAAAAAACGATGACTCGCTCATTGCAAGTCACCGTTCTTAATAGTTGCGCTCCAAAAGGCGGGAGCCTTTGGTAGCAGCCTGGTTAGATTACATCATGCCGCCCATGCCAGATGGGTCTGGTTGCGCTGGCGCAGCAGTCTTTGGTTCTGGCTTATCAGCCACAACCGCTTCCGTGGTCAGCAGCAAAGCAGCAACTGAGGCCGCGTTTTGCAAAGCAGAACGGGTTACCTTAGTTGGGTCGATGATGCCGGCTTCAGCCAAGTCTTCCCATTCGCCGGTAGCAGCGTTGAAGCCAAAGCCAGTCTTTTCGTGCTTCAGGCGTTCAACAATGACGGAGCCTTCCAGCCCGGCGTTGGTGGCAATCTGACGGACAGGTTCTTCCAAAGCACGCAGGACAATATTGATCCCGGTTTGGACGTCGCCGTCTTCCTTCAGGTCAGCGACTGCCTTAGCAGCGTTGACCAAAGCAACACCGCCACCAGCAACGTAGCCTTCGTCAACCGCAGCACGGGTAGCGTTCAAGGCATCTTCAATGCGATACTTGCGTTCCTTCAGTTCGGTTTCCGTAGCGGCCCCAACACGGATCACAGCAACCCCGCCGGCCAACTTAGCCAAACGTTCCTGCAGCTTTTCCTTGTCAAAGTCAGAGGTGGTTTCGTCGATTTGCTTGCGGATGGTGGCCACGCGTTCAGCAATGGCATCCTTGTCGCCAGCGCCTTCAACAATCGTGGTGTTGTCCTTGGTTACCGTCACCTTGCCGGCTTGGCCAAGCTGATCGATCTTGGTGTCCTTCAGGTCCAGACCCAAGTCGCCAGTGATGACAGTGGCGCCAGTCAAAGCAGCGATGTCTTCCAGCTGAGCCTTGCGGCGATCGCCGAAGCCAGGGGCCTTAACGGCAACGACATTGAAGGTCCCACGAATCTTGTTGAGGACCAAGGTTGGCAAAGCTTCACCGTCAACGTCATCAGCAATGATCAAGAGGGCCTTGCCTTGTTGCACGATTTCTTGCAGCAAAGGCAGGATGTCTTGGATGTTGGAGATCTTCTTGTCAGTAATCAAGATGTAAGGATTGTCGAGGTCAGCTTCCATCTTGTCGTTATCGGTCACCATGTACTGGGACAGGTAGCCGCGATCGAACTGCATCCCTTCAACAACGGAAAGCTCAGTTTGAATCCCTTTGCCTTCTTCAAGGGTGATAACGCCGTCGTGACCGACTTTTTCCATGGCGTCAGCAATCAAATCGCCGACTTCTGGACTGGAAGAAGAAACGGAAGCAACCTGCGCGATTTCTTTCTTGCCGTTGACCTTGTGGGAAATCTTGTGCAATTCATCAACCGCAGTCTTCGTTGCTTCTTCGATCCCTTTGCGGATGCCAACGGGGTTAGCACCGGCGGTTACGTTCTTCAGGCCTTCACGAATGATGGCTTGGGCCAAAACAGTCGCAGTGGTGGTCCCATCACCGGCGATGTCGTTGGTCTTGGTTGCGACTTCGGCAACCAACTTGGCACCCATGTTTTCGTAGTGGTCTTCTAATTCGATGCTCTTGGCGATGGTCACACCATCGTTGGTGATTTCTGGAGCACCGTAAGACTTATCCAAAACCACGTTGCGACCTTTAGGCCCAAGGGTGGTTTTAACGGTATTTGCTAACTTATCGACGCCTTCCAGCATGGAGCGGCGGGCATCTTCACCAAACTTAATTTCTTTTGCCATTTGTGTCTTTCACCTCATATATAGTTTAGTTAATGACGAGCAGGAGTCTGAACTCTTGCTTACTCAACGATGGCCATGATGTCCTTTTCGTGCAGGACCAAGTAATCGTCACCTTCGTATTTCACTTCGGAGCCGGCATACTTATCGTACAGGATCGTGTCGCCTTCCTTGACGCTCAGTGGCAGCCGCTTACCTTCTGGTGTAACGCCGCCTTCGCCAACGGCCACAATCTTACCTTGTTGTGGCTTTTGCTTAGCGTTGTTGGCCAGGACGATACCGCCAACGGTTTCTTCCTCGTCTTCAACGACTTTGACGATCACGCGATCTCCTAATGGTTTTAACAAAGCGATCCCTCCATACATGTTTAAGTTTGTTTTAGCACTCTTATGTCTTAAGTGCTAACTACAATAGATACTATAACCAGTTTCGGTTGCGAATGCAACCCTTTTACCCCACTCTGTTATACTTGGTGAAAAGAACGGCTCAGACGGGTTCATTGAAGGAGGCACCTTTCTTGTCACTCAAAAAACATGCTGCACAAATCCTCGGCCTCTACGTGGGACTACTAGTGTTATCACAGTTAGCCCTCGCCTTTCTGCCAGGCCAAGCCGGGCTGTGGCTGATAATCGGCCTCGGCCTCGTGGCGGCGATTTGGGCCTGGCGCTG
Organism: Lacticaseibacillus suilingensis; assembly: GCF_016861845.1. Classification (GTDB taxonomy): domain Bacteria; phylum Bacillota; class Bacilli; order Lactobacillales; family Lactobacillaceae; genus Lacticaseibacillus; species Lacticaseibacillus suilingensis. The sequence continues at coordinate 31,082 of NZ_BOLV01000011.1, read as the reverse complement.
CGACCGCCAGCTGGTGGTTGCTAACGCGATTGAAACCCCAGGCGTGGCCAGTGCCCAAAGTCGGGTCATCTGGGGGGTGACGGGCATTGCCATTGTCTTGGTGATCCAGCTGCTCGGCACTTGGCTCGAGAACTTGCTGTTTCACACCGCAGCGCCGACGTTAACCCAGGCCACCACCACGCTGCACACTTTGCCGCTTTATGCGCTAGTGCTGATTGTCATTTGGCCACTGCTGGAAGAATTGGCCTTTCGCCGCGTGATTTTCGGTAATTTGGCCGGGGTGATTGGCACATTTGGCGCCGCCTTGCTATCGGGCTTGCTGTTTGCCTTAGCCACTGACCCGGCCCATTGGCTCACTGCCACGTTGGTCGGTATCGCCTATGCCTACCTGTATCGGCAAACCGGTAGCGTCGAAACCCCGCTAATTGCCCATATTGGCATGCTGGCCTTGACCCTAGGGTACGCGTTCGTCCATTAACCCTGCAATCATTAAGCCTGCGTTAAATTCGCCAGCGAAGTCGTGCGTTTAATCAAAATATTTCTACAATAGAAAAAAACGAAAGCCGAGGACCCTTATGGATAGTCGCGTTAACCGCCGGAGCAACCGCCCCCGCCGGCCCTTACTTAAAATCTTGTTGCTTGTCATCACCACGCTGTTGGTAGGCGTTGGCGCTTATGGACTGCGGCTGTATTCCCAAGCCAAGTACGCTGTCGATTCCACTTACCATGGCATTGGCACCGAAGATGGCGACCAAAGTCAAGTGGCAGCAACCATTAAGGCCAAGAAGCCCTTTGCGATTTTGCTGCTAGGCGTGGACACCGGTGCCTTGGGCCGCAGTGAAACCGGCCGTTCCGACACGATGATTGTGGCGGTGGTCAATCCCAAGAAAAAAACCACCACCATGGTGTCCATCCCCCGCGACACCGCAGCGAAGATGATTGGCACCAAGTCGTTCAACATGCAGAAAATCAATGCCGCTTACGAAATCGGCGGCTCCAAAATGGCGGTGAATACCAGCAGCAGTTTGGTCAATGTGCCGATCAAGTATTACTTAACCGTCAACATGGGCGCCTTGGAAAAAATTGTTGATGCGGTGGGCGGGGTTGATGTCAATGTCGCCTTCTCCTGGTCAGACCCGAAAGTCGGCAATTACAAGTTCACCAAAGGCAAAATGCACCTGAATGGCGCCGAAGCCTTGGCTTACGCTCGCATGCGGCATCAAGATCCTAAAGGTGACTATGGCCGTCAAGAACGTCAGCAACAGGTGATCAAGGCCATTGTCAAAAAGGCCCTGTCCACCGACACCTTGAAGAACTTCGATAAGCTACTGAAGACCGTTTCGAGCAACATGCGCACCAACTTATCATTTAATGACATGATGGCGCTGGCCACGAACTATCGCAGTGCGGCGAAGAAGATTACCTCCACCACCCTGCAAGGCCATGACGCTTGGGTTTATCCTGGGCCATCGTCTTACCAGATTCCATCGACCACCGAACTGCAGCGAGTTTCCGATCTGCTGCGCACAGCGCTGGGTCTGCAAACTGAAACCTTGACCAACCAGAACGTCCGCGAAAACAATGCCAATACCAATTTCAATTTTGATAATGCCGCGGCGCAAACCTACGTGCTCTATAATCCGGATCTATAATGCTAAGCCCGCCAGTGTGCGGGCTTTTTTGTTTACCCTGCCACGCAAAAACGACCCGCCAAGCGAGTCGTTTGAGTCAGTCTATTCAATATCGTCTTCGTCGGTATCCTGCAGGGTTGGACCATAGTGATCCAGGAAGTAAATCAGGGTCTGCAGCTCAGTGGCCAAATCAACGTTTTGTACCCGCACATAGCTTGGCACCGAAATCCGCAGCGGCGTGAAGTTCATGATGCCTTTGATACCAGCAGCCACCAGGTTATCGGTGATGCCTTGCGCGGCATCGGTTGGCACCGTCAAAATGACGATCTCGATTTGCTGGTCCTTGAGCTGTTTTACCAGTTCGGACATCGGATAAATCGGCACGCCACTTTGAATGGTGCCAGCCAGCGCTGGATTGACATCAAAACCAGCCGAAATACGGATGTTATTGGCCTGGCGGAAGTTGTAATTCAACAGCGCGTGGCCAAGATTCCCCACCCCAACCAAAGCGACGTTGGTGAGGCGGTCTTGATTCAGGATTTTTTTGAAAAACTTCAGTAGGTCCATGACATCGTAGCCATAGCCCCGTTTGCCCAAAGCCCCAAAATAGGAGAAGTCGCGGCGAATGGTCGCGGAATCCACTTTGACGGCTTCAGAAAGTTCGGTTGATGACACTTTGGTCGTCCCGGAATTGGCGAGAAAGTTCAGGTACCGGTAGTAAAGCGGCAGGCGCTTTGCCGTTGCCTTGGGAATAATGGTTTCAGCCATATGATGAATCCTCCTCGATCTCTGCCGCATTACTTTGTGAAATATACGGCATGCTTTCTATTTGATAGTAACCGCTTTTCCCCTTGGAAGCAAGCAAAGTCGCTTTGCTTGTTCAATTTATTTCACGAACCCCAGCTGGGCCCAGTGGCGCAGTATGGTACACTGGAAGTATGTATGCTTGCTGCAGCAAGCGCAACGACAGGAGGTTCCACGCATGATTATCATGCAAGCTCAAGGGGTCGGCCGCACCTTCAACGGCAACGACCTATTCACCGGCATCAATCTCGAGGTCCAAACCGGCGCCCGCATCGGCCTGGTAGGCCCTAATGGCGTCGGTAAAACCACGCTACTGGAGATTCTCGCCGGCCTTAATCCCCCAGATGACGGCCAGGTGACGCTGGCGCATGACGTTTCGATTGGCTATCAGGCCCAGGATTCAGGGCTAGATTCTGATCGCGGGATTTTTGATGAAATGCTGACTGTGTTCACGCCGCTGATTAAAATGGAGCAGCGGATGCACGAGTTGGAAGCCAAAATCGCTGACCCCAGCTTGGCCAAAGATCAGGCAGCCTTTGATCAAACTATGGCTCAATATGATCAAATTCAGCATGACTTCCAGGCCGCTAACGGCTATGGCTACCGCGCCGAAATTCGCGGTGTGCTGCATGGCTTCCAGTTCCCGGAATCCGTGTTTGACCATAAAATCAAAACCCTTTCCGGCGGCGAACGCGCCCGCCTCGCGTTGGCCAAGTTGCTGCTGGAAAAACACGACCTGCTGATTTTAGACGAGCCAACCAACCACTTGGATATCGATACCCTGACCTGGCTGGAAGGCTATTTGAAAGGCTACAGCGGTGCGATTTTGACCGTCAGCCATGACCAGTACTTCCTCGATCATGTGGTGACCGAGATTTATGAACTAACGGCCACCATGACCATCCACTACACCACCAATTACACCGGCTACCTGAAGCAAAAAGCCGACAACAAGGCCCTGGCGTGGAAGGCCTACAACAAGCAGCAAGAGGAAATTCAGAAGCTGCAAGAATTCGTCGACAAAAACATTGTCCGGGCCAGCACCACCAAACAGGCGCAGGCCCGGCGCAAGCAGCTGGAGAAAATGGTCCGACTGCCGCGCCCCAGTGGTGCCGAGAAAACGGTCCACTTCCGCTTCTCTGCCGAGAAAACCAGCGGCAACGAGGTGCTCAAGGTGCAAACCGCCACGGTGGGCTACGAACCCAATGCCCCAATGGCCGGCCCCATCTCGTTTCAGGTCAACAAAGGCGATCGCATTGCTGTGATTGGCCCCAATGGCGTCGGCAAGTCGACACTGCTCAAAAGTGTGCTGGGCCAAATCCCATTTTTGGCCGGCAGCGCCAAGTTTGGCACCAATGTCACCACCGGTTACTATGATCAGGACCAGCATCAGCTCCACTGGGACAAAACCGTCATCAACGAAATCTGGGATGAACATCCCCTGATGACCGAGCAAAGCGTCCGCGCCGCCTTGGCCGCCTTCTTATTTGACGCCAACGATATCGAAAAACGCGTCGGTGATTTGTCTGGCGGCCAAAAAGCCCGGCTGGAATTAACCAAGCTCTCGCTCAAGCATGACAACTTCCTGATTTTGGACGAACCCACGAACCACTTGGATATCAACTCCAAGGAAGTGCTAGAAGAAGCACTGGCTGATTTTGACGGCACCGTGCTGTTCGTTTCCCACGACCGGTACTTCATCAACGAGCTGGCCACCAGCATTGTGGCCATCAGCCCTGACGGCTCAGACCTCTACTTAGGCAACTGGGATTACTACCAGGAAAAGCTGGCTGAAGTTGAAGCTGCCAAGGCCGAACAAGCTGGCCCCGCGGCGACCCCAGCGGCGAGTGGCGCCGCCGTCGACTACCAGCAAAGCAAGCAAAATCAGCGTGAAGTCCGCAAACTGCAACGCGAGGTCGAGAAGCTGGAAACCCAGCTCGATGACCTCGCCCAGGCGGCCACCGACATTCAAACCGCCATGACCGCCCCAGCGGCGCTCAGTGATTACGTCGAAATGCAAAAGCTGCAGGCCAAACTGGAAGCCAACCAAAAGGCCATCAACGACACTGAAGAAGCCTGGGCCGAAGCCAGCCAAAAGCTCGAAGATCTCGAAGGTTAACTGTTTACAGGTAAGTAAAAGGCCGTTCTCCCCAGCGGGAAAACGGCCTTTTTGGTTAGGCGCGAGCAAAGTTTAGGTTAGGCACGGCGTTAAGCGTTTCATCAGCGAAGTGCTGCTTAGCCAGTTCGATATGCGCGGCGGCCCCAATCATCGCGGCGTTATCGCCGGTCAGCCGGACTGGTGGAATCACGACGTCGACCGCAGGAAACTGGGTCGCCAGCGCCGCGGTCATGGCTTCGCGCAGGCCTTGGTTGGCCGCCACACCCCCGGCAATCACCAACTGCGAAACTGGATGCTCGCGCAAGGCTTGCATGGTTTTGTCCACCAGCACATCCACCACTGCCGCTTGGAAACTGGCAGCGAGGTCATTGCGGTCTAAGGTTTCGCCAATTTGGTCAGCATGATGCACGGTGTTGATAAACGCCGACTTCAAGCCGCTGAAGGAAAAGTCCAGGTTGGCTTCCCCATCCATTGCCCGCGGAAAGTGAAACGTGTCTTGCCCCAAGTGGGCCAAGCGGTCGACTTCCTTGCCAGCGGGATAGGTAATCCCCAGCACGCGGCCGATTTTGTCGTAAGCCTCACCGGCAGCATCATCGCGGGTTTCGCCAATAATGGCAAACTCGCCTGGCGCGGTGACCATCACCAGTTCGGTGTGGCCACCTGACACCATCAGGGCCAGCAGCGGATAAACCAGCGGCTTCACAAACCGCGCTGCGTAAATGTGGCCTGCCATGTGGTTCACCGGAATCAGGGGCAAATGGTGCGCATAAGCCACGGTCTTGGCGGCGGTGACCCCAATCAGCAAAGAGCCAACTAGCCCCGGCCCATAGGTCACCGCCACGGCAGTCAGGTCCGCATAAGAGACCTTGGCTTCTGCCAGGGCCAAATTGATGCAGTCGGTAATCTGCTCCACATGATGGCGGCTGGCGACTTCTGGCACCACGCCGCCGAAACGTTTATGGGAATTAATCTGGGTAGCAATGATGTTGCTCAAAATGGTGACGCCATTTTCCACCACTGCCACCGAGGTTTCGTCGCAGCTGCTTTCAAAAGCTAAAATTAATTCGCGCTCGCTCATGGTTGTTCCTTTCTAATCCAACGGCTTGGTCATGTCCATCGCGTCCGCATGCGTGGCGATGTAATAGCCCTTTTTGATGGCGCCGTCGGTAAAGCCCAATTTATGATACAAATTCTGCGCCACCAGATTGTCGGTGCGCACTTCCAGCGTCATTTTGGCGCTCCCGAGTTCATAGGCCTTGGCCAGCATCACCTGCATCAGCGCTTCGCCAATACCTTGGCCTTGATTGGCCGGCGCCACGGCAATGTTGGTGATGTGCGCCTCGTCTTTGCCAAACCAGCAGCCGACGAAGGCCACCATGACCTCATTGGCGGTCAGCACCAGATACAAGTTGCGCTGCACTTTCCGTAGCTCGGATAAAAACGCAATCCGATCCCACGGGGTATCGTGATAAATGGCTTTTTCAAGCGCCAACGCCTCATCGATGTCGCGGTTGGTCATGCGGCGCAATTCAAACTGACGGCCCTTGATGACCAAGGGTTGCGCCGGAAAACTTAACTCAGTGGGTGGTTCATGGTCGAACCATTGCTTAAACTTTCTCAACATAAGGTGCGTGCCCCTTATCGTCATGCGTCTTCAGCCAGTTCGTTTCCGCTTCGGTGAGCCGCAAATACCGCGGGACAAAGGTGGCCGGTGGCACCGGCGCCGCCTGTTGGCCCAGCAGCGCCAGGCGCCCCGCTTGCGGCAAGGCCGATACAGCATCAACAAAATGGGCCTGGGCCCCGAGGCGCGCTTTGATTGCGTCGCGAAACTTAGCCACATCACCGCCGATGAAGGTGACCGGCTGTTTCAGCAAGGCCAACTCTGCCAGTAATTGCTCTAGGGCAACGTGCCGATCAGCGGCCACGTTGATGAGCGCCCCGTCCAGCCATTGGTACATGCCCGCAAATACATTTTGGCGCCGGGCATCCATCAGCGGCACGATGATGTCTTTGGTCCGCAGCGCGCCCGCGGCCAGCGTGGCCAGGCTGGAAATGCCGACTAGCTCTAGCTGCAAGGTATCAGCCAAGGTTTTAGCGGTGGTCACAGCGATGCGCAAACCGGTGTAGGAGCCTGGACCATCAGCGACCACCACGCGGTCCAGGGCCTCTGGCGTCAAGGCACTAAGTTGGAGCAGATGGTCAATGGTCGGCAGCAGTTGTTCGCTGTGGGTCTTTTTGCGGTTCAGGGTCATTTCTGCGAGCACTTGCCCGTCCACCATCACTGCGACGCTCATTGCCTGGTTGGACGTGTCCAGCGCCAGAATCTTCATCTTGTCGGCCTCCGTTTCTAATGGTTCCTATTCTACCATTGTCGTTGAAAATTGGAAAAGTTGGGGGTAATAGTTAACTGCCGGGTCGGCCAGCCTCCGCCGCCAGGGGCTGGAACGTGGTGGCCAGCGCTTCGAGCCAAGCGATGCTTGTCTTGAAGTCGCGGCTTGTTCTAAGCCAACAAGTTGGCTAAGAACAATTTCACCACTGAGCCCCTGGCGGCTCCGGCTGGCCGGCCCTACGTTAGCGATTCACTACCTGGGCTTACGCTGACTCAACAACCCTCAGTTTTCGCGTAGAAAAGGTCAAAATTTTAGGCCATAGAACATTGCCGTAAAACCCTACCCACTAAAAAAGAGGCCAGTTGTTCTGGCCTCTTCGACTTTCATACCTTATGCGTGCAGACTCGGTTGCACCCGCTCCAAGGTCTTTAAGACGGTGAAGGTGAGGAACCATTGAATAGGAATCATCACGAGGTTCTTGATGGTGCGTTGTACAATGATTCCTTGCCATTGGGTGCCGAGCAGGTCAATCCACCAGGTGTTGAGCCAGATGTTGACAATCAGTACGACCAACACGACAGGGATCAAGACCCGCCACCAGGTGACTTTGTGGCCGTGCAGGAACATGCCGTAAATCAGCGCCGCGATGATGGCGTTCAGGGTAAATAAGGGAAAATTCATGCCCCCGCCTAAAATCGTGCCGACTTGATCGGCCAGCGCGGCGTCAACTGCCGCGAGCACCGGACCAAGGTAATAGCCCATCAGCGTGGTGGCGAGAAACGCGATGCCAAACTGCAGAAACGAGGGGCCAAACGTAAATCGCTTCAAAATCAGCGATAAAGCGAACAACAACCCCATGTACACAATCGTGCGACTGGCCTTCATTTTGGGGCCAGAAAAAGAAATAACATCCATGACGACAATCTCCTTTGAGGAGACGCCTAATTGCTCAGGCGAATGCGGCACCAACATCGCGATCCACTTGATCTTCGTCCACCGTTCACATTCCGTTCCGGCGGCACTTGACGCGTTGATGCCTACTCCTAGATTTTTGGTACTTCTACAGCATACTTGGTTTTCTGGAAAACGCAACATTGCTCAAAAGATAATTTTCATGGTGGAATTATGAGAAAACTCACACGAAACTTTTCCCTATTTCCTGCTGGTTGCCAAACCGCTTTTAACCAGCGGCGGCTAATATTGGTTTTTGTAACCAAGCGTTACAGCCTCCGCCCAGAGGCATTGAGCCACCGTCTGCCCTGACGGTGGTTTTTTTGTTGCCCAGCGGTTGCATCTTAAGCAGGCGCCGCTTAAGCTAAACTTATTCACAATCCTTGGAGGTGCATCTTGAAACATATCCTAGTTCTGCATACCGGCGGCACCATTTCGATGACCGAAAATGCTGATGGCGCTGTGGTACCAAGCGTCAACAACCCCTTGTTGGGCGTGGCGACTCATTTTCCAGACGTCGCGGTCACGTCAGAAGAAGCCTTCAACTTGCCCTCGCCGCACATCACGCCGGCGCACATGCTGCAGCTGAGTCTGCGCATTCGCGAGGCCGAAGCCAATGGGATTGATGGCGTCGTCGTGACCCATGGCACCGACACGCTGGAAGAAACCGCCTTTTTCCTGGATCTAACCACTGATGCGAAAATCCCCGTCGTGGTCACCGGTGCGATGCGTTCCAGCAATGAAATTGGGGCCGATGGTGATTATAATTTTCTGTCCGCCATTCGCGTCGCGGCGAGCGACCAGGCGGGTGGCATGGGGTGCCTGGTGGTGATGAACGACGAAATTCACAGCGCGCGCTTCGTCACGAAGACGCACACCACCAACGTGGCCACTTTCCGCACGCCGACTTTTGGCCCCATCGGCTTGGTGGGTAAAAACGGCGTGATGTTCTTTCAGCAGTTGCTGCGGACAGCCACCAGTCCCATTGATGAAATCAAGGCGCCGGTATTTTTACTGAAGGCCTACGCTGGCATGGACGGCACACTATTCGATGCCTTGCCCGCTGATACGGCTGGCCTCGTGATTGAGGCGCTCGGCGCCGGCAATTTGCCGCCAGCCACTTTGCCGGCCCTTCAGCGCCTGCTGGACCGCAATGTGCCAGTCGTGCTGGTGTCGCGCTGCTTCAATGGCATCGCGCAAGATATCTACGACTACGAAGGCGGCGGTGTGGGGCTGAAACAAATGGGTGTGATTTTCTGCCGCGGCCTGAATGGCCAAAAGGCGCGCATCAAGCTGATTGTCGGGTTGTCAGCAGGCAAAACCGGGGCCGCTTTGGCGGCGTATGTGAACAATGCCGTCAGCTAACCTCACCCTCCCCGCGCTTTATCACACCCTCGCCGCAGCACTGGGCCCATCCGGTTGGTGGCCGGCCGAGTCCAAATATGAAATTCTGGTGGGCGCGATTTTGGTGCAAAACACCAACTGGCGCAATGTTGATCGTAGCTTAACCAACCTGAGACAAGGGCCAGGCTTTGACCCCGCAAAACTGGCGGCGCTGAAGCAGGCTGATTGGATCGAGCTGATTCGCCCTAGCGGCTTTTACCAGAATAAAAGCAAAGCCTTGATGGCGCTCTTCCAGTTCCTGCAGCCCGCTGCCTTTGACCTGGCGGCAATCGGCCGCCGTCCGCCGGCCCAGCTGCGGCAGCAACTCTTGGCCTTGCCTGGCATCGGCAACGAAACCGCTGATGCGATGCGACTTTACGCCTTCGATCAACCGACCTTCATCGCCGACCTGTACGCGCGCCGGCTGTTTGGCTGGTTAGGCCAGCCTTTTCCCACCTATTCCAAACTGGCGCAAGTGACCACTGCGGTCGTCCAGTGGCCGCTGGCCGATGCACAGGAATTTCACGGCTTGATTGATAATTTCGGCAAAACCGTCAAAAGCCAAGTCGCCTTTGACGCCAGCTTTCTAAGCCGAACCACTTTGAACCTGAGCCCAACCAAAAAGCAGACTCCCTAGGGAATCTGCTTTTTTAGCGTACCCGCCAAGTTAACTTGGCCTCAGCGTTCACCACGCCATCGGTACTGATTTGATGGTAGGACGTTTTGCCTTCTACCGTCACTGCCGCATCCACCGTGGTGCCGTAAGTGGCTTCGCGTGCGTACTTGATGTCCACGGACTGCGGCTGGTGGCTGGTGAGAAAATCCGCCCCCAGTGCATCTTCGAGCCAGTCCATGTAGTGCGCATTATTGACATGGCCATTGCGGTCAATGTCAAAATACCGCACGCGATAGGTCCGGGTCTGGTCGAATGCGGTGCGCTTGGTCAGGCGCGGGAAGCGCTCGACCTTGGTGTCAAAAGCCGCCCCAACCTTCTCAGGGAAGCTAGTGATAATCGGGATGATTTTGCGCTTGGTCAAATCCATCATCACCCAGGCCCCGTGCATCATCACGATGCGCTGGCCGTTTTGGTCCTCAATCCAGTAGTCGCGGTAGGTCATCAGCTTGTTGTAACTGGTGGCCTGCGTGCCAATAATCAGCGGTTCGTCCACATTCGGCATCCGCGTGATATCAATGTGATACTGGGTGATCACCCACCCCGCCCCGTGCTCGGCTAAGGCGCTCATGCCAGCGCCGATTTGGTCGAGCTGTTTTTCCGAAATCAGGAGCATGATATTGACCATATTGCTAAGCGTCAGCTCACCGGTTTTCGTGCCAAGGAAAAAAGGCACGGTCAGTGGTTCTGTATACTCCAAATAATCTCCTCCTGCTTATAACCCATGAAATTCGTTGTAGACAGCTTGTTTCTTAAGACCATTGCTTTTTGCCACGGCTTTGATGGCATCATTGGGCCGCTCACCGCCATCAACTAGAGCCTGGACTTGCTCCGCCAGCGGCACCGCGCTACGCTCAGGCGCCACTGGTTCCCCTGGCGCCACGATAATCACGAACTCACCGCGCACGCCTGCTTTGGCGTAGTCGATCAGCTCGGTCAAGGAACCCCGAATGAATTCCTCAAACTTCTTGGTCAGCTCCCGGGCCAGCACCGCCTGGCGGTCGCCCAGCCCTGCTTGCAACGCTGCCAGGGTTTTCGCCACCCGATAAGGCGACTCGTAAAAAATAATCGCCTGCTGCTCATCCTTCAATGCCGCCAAGACGGCCTGCTGCTCGCTAGCCTTACGCGGCAAAAAACCGTAAAACATAAACGGCTGCGGGGCAATGCCACTGGCAATCAGCGCGGTTAAGCCGGCATTAGCGCCTGGTAGCGGCACCACTGGAATCTCGGCCTCAATCGCCGCTTTCACCAGTTCCTTGCCTGGATCGGAAATCGAAGGCATCCCGGCATCAGAGCACTGGGCAATGTTTTGCCCGGCTTGCAGTTTGGCCAGTAGTTCCGGAATGCGGGCTTGGGTGTTGTGCTCATGGAAGCTGATTTGCTTGGTGGTAATTTCAAAGTGATTCAGCAGCTTTTGCGTGTTGCGGGTGTCTTCGGCCGCAATCAAATCGACCATCTGCAAGGTCTTCACTGCGCGGAAGGTCATGTCATCAAGATTGCCAATCGGCGTCGGCACTAGGTACAGGGTACCAGTCTCATGGGGCGCAAAGCTCGCCATTTGCTCAGCGGTCATTAATGTTCACCATAGATGACATCAAGGCAAAAAGCACAGGATTCATCCGCGACGCGGCGCTGGCCATAGAAATACGGGCACACATGAAAGCCTTCGTTATACAGGCTCTCCAGATTGGCCTTCGATTTGGACAACTCCACCGCCCCAGTCGTCTCGTTCTCACTGCCATCTTGCAGTTCCGCCAGGTGCTCGCGCAGATGCTTGTTTTCCATTTCGAGTTCGGCATTATGCTCCAAGGTATGCGCCAGCTCGTCTTTCAGGCTGGTAATTTTGGTTAAAATCGCCTGCGTATCATGTTCAAGTTGAATAAAACTATCATAGAGATCTTTTTTCTCCACGTGATCACCCTTCTAGCAGTGTTAACACAAGCTGCTCGACTGCTGATTGAAATGTGACATTCTGGCCTAACTTGATTTGCGCGGCCAAAATCGCAGCCAACGCGCGACTTAGCACCGGGCCACTGAGCTCACTAAGCTGCTCAATCACTTCGGCTTGGCCAAAAGCTTGCGGCGCCTGCACTTGGTAATGACGGTTCAGCGCGTCGCCGTAGCCTAGCGCCAGCATCGCCAGCAACTGTTTTTGGTCAGCCGGCGTTTTGGCATTAGGCAAGAGCTGCGTCTGCACCATCACAAAGGCCTCCGGATCTTGCGCCGCGGTTTTACGGAGCAACATCAATACGGCCCCGACCTGCTTTTCAAATTGCGGTGCCTCAGCCATTGCCTGCGCCGCCGCGCCGTCGGCAGTCAGATGCCCGGCGACACTAGCCAGTTGCGGTGCAATCCCGGCTGCCATCAGCTGATCGATCACCGCTTGCGCTGGCGCCGGCTGAAAGTTAATCACCTGCGCTCGGGACACAATCGTCGGTAGCAACTGGTTTTTAGCACTGGTGGTGAGGATAATGGTCATTCCTGGCACTGGCTCTTCGTAGAACTTCAGCAGACTATTTTCCGCGCCGGCGGTGAGCTTTTCCGCATCGGTGACGATGAAGATCCGCTGGTTGCTTTCGACCCCGGTTTTGCTCATTTCCGCTTTTAAGTTGCGGATATCGTCGACTTTGATGCTTTTGGCATCGCTCTGCAGCCACACCACATCGGGATGGTTGCCTGACAGCACACGCTGGCATTCTGCGCACTGCCCGCAAGGCTGACCTTCCTGGACATTTTGACAAAACAGGCGCTGGGCGATCCACTGCGCCAGCGCCGCCTTGCCCACCCCGGCTGGACCAGCGAAAATGTACGCCTGACTCAGCTCACCGCGGTCGATAATTGCTTCAAACTGCGCCAGCAGCTTGGGCTGCAGGACATTCAGATTGGCCATTAGAACTGATGGAAAGCGTCAACAGGCAGCACGAACACCGTGGCCCCGCCGACTTGCACTTCAATCGGGTAAGCCATGCTGCTGTCCGCAGTGGCGTCTAAGTTCACCGGCGGGGTCATGAACTGACGCCGGGTTTGGGCAGATTCTTTGATGATCTGCAGCACTTCGTCAACGCGTTCGTCTTCGACCCCGATGATGAAAGTCGTGTTGCCTGACTTCAGGAAGCCGCCAGTAGAGGACAACTTCGTGGCGCGAATATTAGCGTCGATGAATTCGCTGGACAACAAGTTGCTATCTTTATCTTGAACAATGGCCATGATGAGCTTCATAAGGTTTCCTCCTTGCAACTCTGCCAAGCGGCGCCAAGATGGGCTTTGAGCACCGCCTCACAGGCTTTGATCACGTCTTCTAAGGGCTGGCTGGCATCCACGGTTTTGATGCGCTGCGGTTGGGCTTGGGCTAAGGCCAAATACGTGGCGCGCACGCGTTCATGGAACGCGAGCTGCTCTTGATCGAGCCGGTCATACTGCCGGCTGGCGCGATGGGCCTTGATTCGGGCTAACCCTTCAGCGCTGGGAATGTCCAGGTAAATGGTCAATTCGGGACTCATGCCATCAGTGGCAAACTGGTTCATCGCCAGCACCGCTTCTGCCCCGATTTCCCGGCCGCCACCTTGGTAAGCCACCGAGCTATCCACGAAGCGATCGCAAATCACCAGCGCCCCTTTGGCCAGCGCCGGGCGAATGACTTCCACCAGGTGCTGACGGCGTGAAGCTGCATATAGCAGCGCCTCGGTTTTGGCATCCATCGCCGTGTTGGCAGGATCTAAAATCAAGGTGCGGATTTTTTCTGAAATCTCGGCGCCTCCCGGTTCGCGAGTCAACTTGACTGGGGTCTCGACATGCGCCTGAATCACCGGCATTAGGGCATTCAACACGCTGGTTTTACCCGCTCCGTCCGGCCCCTCGAACGTGATAAATCTTCCTGCCACGACATTCACTCTCTTCTACTGTGTTACTTCTAGTTTACTTGAAACCCGCCATAAATTAAACCACCAGTGCCGCAACGCAAAAAAGCCGTTGCCGGCTTTTAATTGGGTTATTGATTTTCTTCCAGATGTGCCGCTGCAATCCGGGCCACAAGCTCCCCGGACACCTGCCGAATGCGCGCTTCGCGGTGCAAAAAGTCGAACAACCCGGCCTGAACGCTCAGTTGCGCCTTGGTCAGCTCATCCACTTCCCGGAAGCTCGCAATCAACTTGCGCTGCGCCGCCATTTTATCGCGGACGACGTAGACTTCAAGCATCAGATTGCGATCAGCATTTTCTTTGATCGAAGGTTTTGATTTATGAAAAAACATGAGGCACTCCTTTCAGGTAAAGGCTGCGGAGCGGGGCGCACTTAGGATGATGGCTAGCCTAGCCCAACGCATTGAAGCCGGTTTTCGGCTTCGAGACGTTGGGCGTAGCTAGACACTCATCCGTTGCCCCGCGGAGCGCAACTAGGCTGCGGAAGTCAGGTGGTTTGCCATTTCACCGCAGTCGCGCTGCGTGAGGCCAAGGCCTGAGCATCTTGCTAAGCTACTCGTCGAGCTAAGCCCGCCGACCTCCACCGCCTTTGCCTATATTTCCGTCCGCCCTTCGACGGCCTTCAGCAGGGTCATTTCGTCGGCGTACTCAATATCTGACCCCACGGCCAAGCCATGGGCCAGGCGGGTGACTTTAATCTGGGCGGGTTTGATCAACCGGGCCAGATACTGGGCGGTGGCTTCGCCTTCTGGGGTGGCGTTGGTGGCCACAATCACTTCTTTAACTTCCGGGTGCTTTTGCAGGCGAGTAATTAGGCTTTCGATGTTGAGGTCTTCCGGCCCGCGGCCTTCGATCGGGCTCAGCACGCCATGAAGGACGTGATAAAGGCCATGGTATTCGTTGGTGCGGTCAATGCTCATGACATCCTTGGGCTGCTCTACCACCAGAATGGTGGTTTGGTCGCGGCCTTGGTCCTGGCAGATTTCACACGGGTCATCATCGGTGATGTTGCCGCAGATACTGCAGTAATGCAGCTTCGACTTGGCCTCTGTCAGACTGGTGGCAAAGGCGTCAACGTCATCTTTATTCATATCAATGGTGTAAAACGCCAGCCGAGTGGCGGTCTTACTCCCAATGCCAGGCAGTTTCATGTAACTGGCAATTAATTTTTCGATCGGTGCAGGATATTGCATGCTGCCCTCCTAGCCTGGCAGGCCGCGGGTGTACTTGCCCATCTTGGCTTTGGTGGCGTCATCGACTTGCTTCAAACCAGCATTAACGGCTTCCAGCACCAAGTCTTGGAGCATGTCAGGATCGTCAGGGTCGATGGCCTCAGGTTTGATCTGGATATCCTTCAGCGTTTTGTCGCCGCTGAAGACCACCGTCACCATGTCACTAGCGGAAGTCGCGGTGAATTCAGTGGCATTCAGTTCGTCTTGCGCCTGAGTCATTTCTTTTTGCAGCTTTTGCATTTGTTTCATCATGCCAGCCATATTGCCGCCACGCATCATATCAATCACTCTTTCCTAGTCGTTTTTAATCGTAATGTTGTCTTGGCCGAACAAGTCGGTCATGGTTTTCACCACCGGGGGCACTGCTGCCGGCTGCGGCGCCGCATGCGGCGCGCCATTTTCTGCCAGGTAGGCTTTGCGCACGCGCGGCCATTCGTCTTGCTGCACGAGCACAATCTGCTTTGGGCTACCCATCAGCTTCGCCAGGTCATCCTTCAGCGCGGCCAGCAGGTTAGCGTCATTGCTGGCGCGTTCGACAAAAATGTCATAGGCAAAACTGACAATCACGCCTTCAGGACTGGCCGCCACGGGCTTAGACACCTTCATCATGGCTTGATCTGGCACCGAGAGCATGGACAAAAGATCGGGCCAAATGTCGCGCACGGCTTCCAGGTCGTGCTTGGTGGCGGCGCCCAGGACGGGATAAATCTGTGCCTTGTTGACTTTCACCGGCTTGGCTTTCGGCTTCGGCTTGGCCGCCGGGGTCTGCCCGCCGGCTTGCAGGTTCTGCACCAGCTGAGTTAACCGCGATACCTCGCCTTCCAGCTTGGTCACCGCAGCGGAATACGCTGGTGCGGCCTCAGCCTCGGCCACTGGTGCTGCGGCCTGAGTCGGCGCGGGTTGGCCCAGTTGCACGGTTGCTACTTCCAGGTACAAGGTGGGACTATTGGTCAGCCGGAGCTGCCCCTGGGTTTGGTTGAGCACCGCAATCATGTGGTACAACTGGCCTGGGGCAAAGCTATCGGCGAGGGCTTTGAAGTGCGTGTCTTGCAAGGCGCTAGCGGTGTCGTTGACCAAGGTCGGGGCCTGCTGGTACACCAGCAAATCGCGCAGGTACCCAATCAAATCGTCAATCAGCCGGCCAGCGTCTTTGCCGCTCGCCAGCAATTGCTCGATGGTGGTCAGCGCCGCCGCAGTATCATGATCTGCCAAATGCTGAAGGTATTCTCCCAGCTGGGTCACCGCGGCGCCGCCGGTGACATCCAAAGCATTTTCCACGGTGACGTGATCTTGCCCAAAAGCGAGGACCTGATCCAGGATGGAAAGCGCATCGCGCATGCCGCCTTCTGCCGCCTTGGCAATCACCAGCAAGGCTTGGTCATCATAGGTGATGCCTTTTTCGTCCAGGATATGCTTCATCCGGTCGACAATGTCTTGCGGCGTAATGCGGCGAAAATCAAACCGCTGGGTCCTCGAAATAATGGTGGCGGGAATTTTTTGCGGTTCAGTGGTGGCCAAAATGAACACCACATGCGCCGGTGGTTCCTCCAACGTCTTCAGCAAGGCATTGAACGCCCCGGTCGACAGCATGTGGACTTCATCGATGATGTAAACTTTGACTTTTGCGGAGGTCGGCGCGTACTTGGCCTTGTCGCGAATGTCCCGGATTTCGTCGACGCCGTTGTTTGAAGCTGCATCGATTTCGATCACATCGGTTAAGCTGCCGTTATTGATGGCCACACATAAGTCGCAGGTATTATCCGGCTCACCATCTTCCAGATGGCGGCAGTTCAGCGCCTTGGCCAAAATCTTCGCCACACTGGTTTTCCCGGTGCCGCGGGGCCCGCAGAAGAGATAAGCGTGGCTGGTTTGGCCGGTGATCAGCGCATTTTTTAAAGTCGTGGTGATGGCCGTTTGCCCAATCACATCGGCGAAGGTTTGGGGCCGCCACACCCGATACAACGCTTGATAAGCCACTGTCCTCATCCTTTCTATCTGTTCTAGTTTACCATACGCGACCAGGCTCCGGCGCCGCATTTATCGTCGCCGTCAGGAAAAGTCACGCTGGGTAAAATGGTAATTGTATCGTTGGTTAAAGCATGCTAATCTTTGCCCATACTAGGAGGACTCCTTTCATGCAACGATACTTATGGCGCCATCCTTGGCGCTTGCTGGTGACCGGCCTGTTAAGTCTAGCGGCCGCAGCGGTGCTGGTCACTTATTCTTATGTGCTGCAAATGATCACCGACATTGCCACGGGCCGGATCTCCCTAGCCTTTACCATCGCGATTCCACTGGTGATTGGTTACCTCGTGCTCCAAGCTGTGACCGATTCCGCTAGTGAATACTGGAATGAAGCCTTGCCGCTACAATTAGCCGAAGAACTGCGCAATGACCTGTTTCAGCGCACGCTCGCTCAGCAGCCGCAGCATTTCGGTCGCAAGCCCGTCGGCGAATACGTGACCCAGCTCACCAAACAAGTTGATATCGTCACCACCAGCTATTTTCACGTCATTTTACGCGCCATTTATCTGGTACTACTGTTGTTTCTGGCCGCCGCTGGTACACTGCTCATCGATCCGGTCATCACCTTGGGCGTCGTCGCCTTAACCATCCCGGCTTTGGTCTTTCCGTTTTTGGTCAAAAAACCTTTGGAACACGCCAAAGCGGAAGTGGTCACCACCATTGAGCGCTACACCAGCCGGGTGACCGATTCCTTGAGTGGCTTCACGACCATTGCCCATGCCCTGGCGCAGCCGCCGTTTTTCCGCCAGCATCAAGCCACCGCCGCCGGGGTGAAAACTGCTAGTCTGCGCGATCAGCAGGTGCAAAAAATTACCAGTGGTATTTCCGATTTTCTGGGTGACGTGATGTATCTCGGCACCTGGCTCCTCGGCGCGTATTTCGTCCGACGCGGTCAAATCACCTTGGGCCAGCTGGTGGCCTTTTCGCAGTTGGCCAGCTTCTTCAACTGGCCCCTGGCCTCGCTCACCGCGATGCTAGCCGAGTTTTATGGGGCGCGTAAAGTGGCGACTGAATTGGCGGCAGTGGCTGACCGCCCGCTGCCAGCTGCTGAAGCGCCAGTCTTATCTTTAACCACGCCACTGATTGAGGCGGATCACCTAGCTTATCAAAGTGTGTTGCAAAACATTTCGCTGCGGCTCGACCCGGCCAAGAAATACCTGTTGGTTGGTGCCAGCGGCAGCGGCAAAACCACCTTGATGCGCCTGCTTCTCGGTGAACTAACGCCAACCGCTGGCACCGCCACTTTAAGCGGCCAACCAGCGGCTAGCCTGGCCCCGGAATCCGTCTTCAGCGCGATTGGTGAGCTGGAGCAGCAGGCTGATATTTTCGCTGGCAGTGTCCGCGATAACGTGACCTTATTCGCACCGAACTACAGCGATGACCAGATTACCGCTGCCTTAACACAAGCTGGCCTCGCCGATTGGTTGACGCAACACAGTTTGGCCACCCTGGTCGACCGCACCAGCCCGCTTCTGTCTGGTGGGGAAAAACAGCGCCTGGCGATTGCCCGGCTTTTGCTGCGAGATTATCGGTTCTTCGTATTAGACGAATTAACCACTGGCCTCGATCCGCAAATCGCCGCCCAACTACAGGATGATATTTTTGACATGCCAGAGGGGCTGATTATGATTACCCACCAATATCGGGCTAAGACCTTCGCCAAGGCGGATACGATTTTCGTCATGCAGGCCGGCCGGCTGATTGCCCAAGGACCAGTGACGGACCCAGCGGTGGCCCAAGCCTTGACAACACTTGGTTTGAAGTAATAGAAAAGGACGCCTCGACAAGGAGACGTCCTGTTTATTTGCTCAAAAACTTAAGGCACATGACAAACGATTCTTAGTGCTGCTTCCTTCCGGACCTGACACAATTCGAAAGGCTGCCATTGCCTCAAGGCCTTTCGGCAAAATCTAGTATACACGAAACCCTAAGCCTTGACTAGTCTGCATCAGTAGAACCATTAATCGCTACTTCGCACCAGCTCATCAATATTTTGATGGTTGAGCATGCGCCAGGTGGCGAAACCAAACCCTAGCCAAACAATCATTAAGGCGGCTAAGGCCACGAGAATTTGCACGCCGGGCCAAACGAAATGAGCGTTCGAATATGCCCCGGCCATCACCCGAAACAGCAGCGCACTAAGGCCAATGCCTAAAAGACTGCCCAGCAGCCAGCCTTGCACGAGCAGCAAACTGTACTGCCCTTGCTGCATCGTCAACACCTGCTTCGGCGTGGTGCCAATCGACTGCAACATCGCCAAGCTGCGCCGACTGGCGGTTAAATTGGCAAAGGTGTGATTAATCACAGTCGCTAGGCAGACTAGGGACAGCAAAGCGATAAACGCCCAGGCCGTTAGTCGCACCACCGTAATAATCGCTTCTGACTGTTGATTATCGGCCACGACGTCAGCGATTTGGGCCCGACCAAATTGACTGCGCAAAGCCTTAATCACTGCCGTATGCTGCGATTTTGGGCTTAACTTCACCGCCACTTCTGACGTCAGGTCGGCGTCTTTCATACCGAGTTTACCGGCCCACTGGTGGAATTGGGTGAGCGAAATCACGAGGCCCGCCAGGCCGTCAGGATAGAGCATCCCCTTAAAGCCTGGCGCCTTGCTTAACGCCATATACTGAGGGGCGATCCACTGGCCGGCTTTCTTGGCCTCAAAACCGTTCACCAAATGCAGTCTACGGTTGGTTTTCGGATTGATTTGCCAGGCATAATACTGACGTCCCTTCGCCGTTTCGTAGAAGACTTTGGTGTTGAGCAACGTTGGCTGGCCGCCAAAATCGCGTGCCAGCTGTGCTTCTGGTACGACATACAGCGTCAGGTCATTGCCGGTTTCCTTGCCGCTTTTAATCATCACCGAAGTGGTGCGTACAATCAACTGGCGCTTGATACCAGTGACTTTCGCTAGGGTTCGTTTCAGCTGCTTGGTTTGGTCGCCTTGCCCTAGCAGCGTGGCAATCACATCCGCACTGGCCGGTGATTCAAACACGCGCCAAAAATTGCCGACAAAGCTAGTCAACCCGATGAACAACGCCACCGTAACCGTCAGCAGTACCAGCATCGTACCACGCCGAGTGTCGCGGCGGTCAAAAATCGCCCCGAGTTTCAACATTGGTTGGTGGAGATGGCGAATGAGCCAGGTCGGCCGCAGTTTCCGCGCGGTCAGCCGCGGCGAGGGATTCAAGGCGCGAATGGCCTCGATTGGCGTCACCCGACTGGCGCGCCGGGCTGGCCGCGCGGCAGCCAGTAGCGTCACGAGTACCATAAACAGTGCCGCGCCCACTAGCGGCAACCAATCCACATGCAGATACAAAATAACTGGTAACTCGTTGCCTGCTAGCACACGATTCATCCACTGTAGCGCCAGTGCCAGGCCACCGATACCAATCACGCCACCTAACAGCAAAGCCGGTAACACCAGCAAAAGTGATTCTTGCACCACCAGCAGCCGAATTTGCTGCGGCGTCGTGCCAATCGTCCGCAACAAACCATAGCGCTGGCGCCGCGCCTGCACGGCTAAATTGATGCTGGTATAAATCATAATCAAGGCCACGGCCCCAATCACGGCCAGCATCACCAGCACAATGATGATCTGGGTGGTGCGCGCCTTGGTATCACCGGCGCCCCACATCACCTTCAACGCCTGATTGGCCAAGCGCAGCTGACTCACAGGCAAATCATGGGCCTTCGTCAGACTCACCATGTCAGCTTTGCCCGTCGCCGGATTTTTCAGCGCCGCCAGCAACGTGATGCGGCGACCGGGCAGGTGCGGCGTGATGCGCAGCACCCCGCCAGTGGGAATGAAACTGCTTGCATACACATTGGTGGTGCCAACTACGCGGTACTGATGGGTGTGGCCAGCGGATTTGACCTGGATCGTGCTCCCCAGCTTGCGTTGGGCAGTCACCAAGACATCGGCCAACAGCACTTCATCAGCGGCTTGCGGCAGACGTCCACTGGCCAGCATGCTCTTCAGCGCCGGCTTCGTCGCTGGCGTTACCGCCGTGAGATGAATGGCGCCGGTAATGTCATTGGTTTTGGTATGATCGACCTTAATCGTGCCTTCATCGGCATACTGCTGGGTTTTAGTTAAAAGCGGTGACGCGCTTAATTTGGCCACGGTTTGCGCAGCGGTCGCCGGAAACGCCACTGCCATGCCGCCAGTACTACTTAACTGGTACTGATACATGCTGTCTTGCAGGCTCCGCAGTCCAACCAACGTCGCCACGGCTAACGTGGCCGCCAAGGTCATCGCCGCAATGGTGAGCAGGGTGCGGCCGCGCTCCACCCGCAGCTGGCGCCAGCCTAATTTGGTGAGAATGCTCATGTCCTCACCGCCCCTCGGTCAAGTGGCCATCAGTCATCGTCATCACCCGCTGCGCTTGCGCCGCGACCTGCGGATCATGGGTAATCACAATCACTGTTTGGCCTTGCTTGACGTTGGCGTAATGTAGCAACCGCATGATTTCTTGGGAATTGTGTTGATCCAAATTGCCCGTTGGCTCGTCGGCTAACACGATTGCTGGCTCATTGATCAGCGCGCGGCCAATCGCCACCCGCTGCTGCTGCCCACCCGAGAGCTGGGCTGGTAGTGCATTGCGCTTTGCGGTCAAGCCAAGCTGGTCCAGCATCAAAGCCAGCTGGCCTTCACTCACTGGTTTGCCGTCCAATTCAGACGGCAGCGTGATGTTCTCAGCCACGGTTAGGCTGGGAATCAAATTAAAGAACTGATAGATCAACCCCACCTGGCGCCGGCGAAAAATGGCGAGCTGAGTTTCATTCAGCTGATACAAATCGGTGTCATAGAGTTGCACCTGGCCACTGGTCGGCCGATCCACCCCACCTAGCAAATGCAGCAAAGTCGACTTGCCTGACCCTGAAGGCCCGACAATGGTCACAAATTCACCAGGCTCAATAGTTAAGTTCACATGATCAAGCGCCGGTCGTTCTTCTTCTGGATACGTTTTGACTAAATCAGTCGCGGTTAAAATTGGCATGTGCCTCACCTCCACTGCTTAAGTTACCCGCGGTAAGTGACAGCAAGGTGACTAGTGAAATAATTCCACCCGCATTGCCACGCCGACCGTTAGATTGCTGATCGTCAGCCGCCCGGCGCCAGCCTCAATGATGCCTTGGGCAATGGCCAGCCCGATACCTAAGTTATTCGGTGCGCTTTGACTGCCGCGGTAAAAACGTTCAAAGAGATGAGGCAAATCCGCTGCTGGAATCTGCGGGCCGGCGTTTTGCAAGGTGATGATGGTCGAAAGCGGCGTGGCCTGGGCCTGCACGGTCACAGTGCTCGCTTTCGGCGCGTGTTCAATCGTGTTTTTCAAAAGATTAATCAGTGCTTCTTGCATCAGCTTCTCATTCACCTGGACGGTTAATGTCGGATCCACGTGCCAAGCCAGCTCCAGTTCCTGGTCGGCCACCAAGGTCAACAGCGGCGCGAGGCTTTGCCGCATCAAGGTGTCCACACTGATGGTGGTGCGGCTTTGACTCAGCGTATGGGTGTCCACTTTAGCCAAGGTAATGAGCTGGTTAACCAGCGCCGCTAAGCGCAGATTCTGCTGGCGCAACTCGGTTTTTGTCTCAGCCAAATTGGCTGCAGTGAGCAGTTCGGTGAGGTTGGTTTGAACCGCAATCGGTGTGCGCAGCTGATGGGCGATGTCAGTGATGGCCACCGTTAACTGATTGCGGTCGCGCTGCAGGTCACTGCGCATGGCGGCTGTTTGTCGCACATAGTGGTAAAGCTCGTTGTTGAGGCTCGAAAACGCGCCTTCATCATTGGCCGCAATATCATAAGTGCTGACCCCGGTGCGGGCCGCATGAAGCTGCGCCTGAATGCTCGCCAGCTGGCGGCGGATTTGCCGCAGCCACCACCAGCTCAGCCCGCCAATCAAAACCCACGCCAGCCCAAGCAACGCAAAAAGGCCAAGTCCCGCTTGCGGACTTAGCCACCAGGCCAGCAAACACACTAGCGCTGTAATCATCATCAAACCCGCCGCCAGCAAGGCGATAGGTTTAACTTCAGGCTTGAGCATCGAGAAAATACCCCATTCCTCTGATGGTACGAAGCAATTGCGGTTTCGCCGGGTCGGGTTCGAGCTTATCGCGCAGCCGCTTCATGGTCACCGTTAAGGTATTATCAGCGACAAAGGCATCGCGGGTATCCCACAAACTGGCGATAATCTGCTCCCGACTGAGAATTTGACCGCGATTTTGCACCAGGTAACTGAACAAACGCCATTCCGCCGCCGTTAGGGTGATTGGTTGGCCACTGCGGGTGACGCGGTGCGCGGCAAAGTCCACAGAGAGCGCCCCAATCTGTAGATCTGCTGCTGGCCAAAGCTTAGCGACCCGGGCGGCTAACACCCGCAGACTCACCGGCTTAACCAAATACTCGTCAGCGAGTTTAAGGCCTTGCAGCTCGGTGGATTCTTGATCATTCGCCGTCAGCACCACGACTTTCGCGCTGAGGCTAGGGCGCCACAACTGAAGCCAAGGTAGGCCATCCCCATCCGGCAAGGTCAAATCGAGGATCATGAGTTCTGGGCTTTGGGTCAAGGCTGTTGTTGCGGCGGCCAAATCTCCCGCTTCCAGCACCTGATGCTGACTGCCAAAAAAGGCCGCCATGCTAGCGCGGAGTCCTGGCTCGTCTTCCACAATCAAAATTTTCATGCCGAACCCTCCTGCCGGGCCTTTTTCGCCGCCTTGCGTTTCGCGCGAATGCCGCGGAAAAAATTCTGCAGCAACCCCGCTGCTTCAGCCTGTTTCAGGCCAGCAACGACTTCAACTTGGTGGTTGAACCGCTGATCTGAGAGCAAATCCACGAGCGTTCCGGCGGCACCCGCTTTGGGGTCCGGCGCGCCGTAGTAACAGCGGCGAATGCGACTGTTGATCATGGCGCCGGCACACATCGGGCATGGCTCCAGTGTGACATACAAATCGCAATCTTCCAGCCGCCAGCTGCCCAAAGTCATGCAGGCCTCCTGAATGGCCAAGATTTCGGCATGTAGCGTGCTGTCTTGGCTGTGTTCGCGCAGGTTATGCCCGCGGCCCACGACCTGACCATCATGCACAATCACCGCCCCAATCGGCACTTCACCAATCAGGCCGGCGGCGCGGGCTTCTTCTAGCGCGAGGTCCATGTAATGCTCGGATTCTGATTGGTTCATGAGCGGCTCCTTTCTCGAAGAATGCTAGGCCGTTGGTTTCGTGGCTCGCAAAATATAGTACCCATGGGCCATCTTGACCTTTTCGGCTTGGCCAAAAGTGGCTTGCATCAGCTTCAAAGCCGACGAGGCACCTTGCTTTTTCTGCAGCACGGCGTAGAGCTGGCCGCCTGGTTGCAAGTGCGCCAGTGCGCCTTCCAGAATGGCGGAAACAATGGCTTTGCCGGCGCGAATCGGTGGGTTCGTAACAATGACACCAAATTGGCCGTCAATCGCATCGTA
This sequence comes from Lacticaseibacillus suilingensis, assembly GCF_016861845.1. Taxonomy (GTDB): domain Bacteria; phylum Bacillota; class Bacilli; order Lactobacillales; family Lactobacillaceae; genus Lacticaseibacillus; species Lacticaseibacillus suilingensis. Next base: position 6,554 of record NZ_BOLV01000011.1, on the reverse strand, counting down.
TACCGACGATTCAACAATAGTGACATTGGCGATTTGGTTCGCTTCGGCATTGCGCTTGGCGAGGCCCAAGGCACGTTCGTTCACATCGCTCATCACCACTTGCCGCTCTGGATACTGCTTGGCCAAGGCCAAACCAATTGGGCCGTAACCACAGCCAACATCCAGAATCGGCCCAGCTGGCAGGGTTTGCTCAACCACGGTCTCAATCAGAACGCGACTGCCAAAATCTACCGTGTGCTTGGAAAACACGCCGTTGTCCGCGGTGAACCGCAATGGGTGCCCTGCCAAGGTGAAACTGAATTCGTGTTCATCATGAGCGAGCTCAGGATCATTTTCATAATAATGGGACATGTTTTACCTCTCACTTCGTTGGACCAAGTCACTGATCCGACTGATTTTAGCCAAGCGGCGCGTCAAGTAGCCGCCTTCCTTGCGCTGATCCACCCGCTGGTTCACCAGCAGCAGAATTTGCAGCAAGGTGAACAACAGCGAATTGCGCTTACGATAAGCGACATACTTGGGCACCCACTTGGTGACATATTTGTTCTTATATGAGCGTAACCCCTGGAAGCCATAAAAGCGATACCCATATTGGTAAACCAAATGCGCCAGCTTCTCTTCAAAAAAGGAATACGAGGAAGTGCCGACATTGGCCAGTGGCGCCATCCCCATGTTGAAGTACTGATAGCCGTCTGCTTGGGCCTGCTGGAACAAATTGATAAAGATGCCATCCATGATGCCGCTTGGGGCGGCTTCACTGGAGCGCATCAAGTCGATACTGGTCGTTTGACCATCGTGCATCGGCATTGCTGAAGCGAAGGAAACGATTTGGCCAGCTTGATCTTTGATCACCGCAACCGGCGCCGTGTTCAGATAATCGGCATCGAAAAAGCCGAGCGAAAAGCCTTTTTCCGGTCGTCCTTCCAGCCAACTATCTGACACCTGCTTGAGTGCCGCGAGGGTCTCGGCACTAAAGGGCGGCTTGAGCCACTGGTAAGTGTACCCTTTACGCTCAAATTTGTGCATCAAAGCGCGCTCGCCTTTGCGTTTAGTGCCCGCTAAGGAGAAGTTGGTCACATCCACATCGCCTTCTTCCCCGAACTTCATGAAGTCGAACCCATACTCATGGAGCAGCATCGTCAGCTGCTCGGAAATTTCGTAGAAGACCAGCGTCAAGTCATTGCTATCCGCGGCAGCCATGAAATCGGCAATGGCGGGGCCAATTTGGTCCGGATCACCGATCGGCTCCCCGAGAATGACGATTTTATCGGTTTTCTTACGGTACAGGAAAAACACCCGGTCCTCGCCATCTACCTGATAAAAGCGTAACTTTTTATCACCGGTGAAGGCCAAATGTGAAATTTCATTACCGCCGTATTGCGCCAGCACTGCCTTGACGCGCGCCACATCAAGGTCAACGCCTAGATTGGGCTTCGGGTTGGACAGATAGTGATAAATCACCCCCAGCGTCAGCGCCGCCACCAACACCCCGACAAAAGTGGAGAACCACATCCGCTCTGACGGAAAGAGGAAGACCTGCGGCACTGGCCGACGGTGGTGAATATTCGGCACATTGTAGAACAACGCCAGCGCATAAAACAACGCCGTCATCCCGAAAATGCCGGCATCCACCAGCCGATTGCCCCAAGGAAAATCCATGCGGTCGCGGGTCAGTTCCTTACGCGCGAACACCGCCGCCACGAGAATGACCGCCAAGAAGAGGATGAAGCGCAAGCTGTACTCACGCATCAAGGAGCCAGCCAGTGCCAGCAACAGCACGATAACCGTCGGCGCGTAAGCCTTTTTGACTCGATTGGCAATGCCACGGGCAAAGCCGAAAATAATGAAGGCCATCATGATGTTGGTGACCCGGCTCAAAAACAGGAAGGTGTATGGGTACAGCCGCACAAACACATGGTTCTTCATCGCCGACACTGGAATAATCCCGCGCAGCAACAACATAATCGCTGAGAAATACAGGAAGACCACCAGCACGATATGCGCGACCTTGCGCACCACCTGGAGCGGCAGGCCTTCGAGTTCGGCATTCAGCCGGCGCCCGGCATCCTGCAGAAAAAAGCCGATCCCAATCAGAAAGGGAATGACATAGTAGAACAACCGGTAAAACAGCAACCACACCGCCGCCAGGTTATTATTCACCCCGAGCTGGGTCAACCCCAGCAGCATGAACACATCAAAAGAACCTAAGCCCCCTGGCACCATAGAAATCACGCCGAGCACATTGGCCACCATGAAAAGCGGCAGCACATGGGCCAAGTTGATCGGCACCTGCATGAACCCGCCGATGGCTAGGAAGAATAAGGCGCAGCCACCCCACTCCAGAAAAGAGCTGAGGGTCAAGCTGAGCTGGCGGCGAATGGGCATGTCAGCAAAGAAGCGTTGATTGGACAGATGCGTCACCACCATCAGCACCGGAAAATACGCGGCGCCGCCAATCAACCAAATCCAGTAATCCGAGAACATTCGGCCGATGCCCAGCCCAAAAATCAGCAGCAGCGCCAAAATGGACCACAGCGACAGCCCGGCCAGCAGGAACAAAGCGATTTTGGAAATGGCCACCAAAATTTGTTTGTTCGTCGCCTTGTCATGATAATAATTCGCCCGCAAACTGGCGCCTAAAAAGCCACCAAAACCGGCGATGTTGGTGAAGGAATTCACCACCCAGCCTGACCGCACCACGTAAAGCGGCTTAAAGTCACCTGGTAGCATTTTGGTGATGGTGAAGTCGTAATTCAGCATTGGCACCACCGCCACCAACCCCAGTGCCGCCATGGCCAGCAGCGACTGCGGACTTTGTGACGCCAAGCTAGCCCGCATTTGCGCCCCACTCAGCTCGCGGCCGATCCGGCCCAGTTCGATGATTACAAACACCAACACTGACAACACAAAGAGCACCTTCAGCAAGGTCAGGTGCTTGCGAATCCCATCAACCATTGATTGTCCAAACTTCTTCATAACGCCCTCCGTTCCTGTTTATTATAACGGAGGTTAGCCTTGTGCCAGCTAACAATAGTGTTATACGGCGGCACCAGTTTGTAATTGGCCGGCGGAATTCGTACAATCAAAGCAGAGATGGAGGCAGTACAATGAAATTCTTCAAAACCGGGCTTGCCGTGCTGGCCTTGGCGCTGTTAGCCGCTTGCAGCAGCCCTGCCAAAAACGGCCAAGAGAGCCAGTCAAGCAAGACCTACCCCGCCCCAACCATTAACCTGAAAACGACCCTGTTCAAATCGCAAAACGGCAAAACCAAGTTGCAATTCACCATCAGCGATAATGCCAAATTCACGCTGCGGGATCGCGACGCGGCCGATAAGGTGCTGGTCAGCGGCACTGGCACCGGTAAGCAGCAAACCATTAACGGCGGGTTGAAACAAGGCATCCTGACCCTGGAAGCCAAAGCACATGGTAAAACCACCACGAAAACGCTGACCGTGGTTGACAGCGCCGGCAGTAGCACGCGCATTCTGCCGGTGAATGAAATGGGCCTTGGCCCCAATGACGCTTACGGCTTGCGCATCACCAATGTCACGCATCAGCTCGATAGCACTGGCCAAGCGCTGGTCACCAAAGGGACGCTCCGCAAGAACCTAAGCGTGCAGATTACCGTGGAATATGCCAACTACAGCCAAACCGCCGCCTTTTTACCCACGCCTGGTCAGTTCACCATCACCGGCCCGTTCCTCGCGCCAGCCACGGTGCCGGCCAATCAAGTGGGCACCACCAAAATCGAGCCTGGCGGTTATGCCAGCACCACCTTCTGGGCCGTGTTCGGCAATGCCGGTGTCGTTGTTGGTGCCGGCATGCACCTACAGCTGGCCTACCAAGGCCCTGGCATGAGCGAACCACTGCTGTACCAAGCCACCACGAAGTAACCCCTTAACCGAGCCTAGTGCTCGGTTTTTTCTTTACCGTGGGAATCAAAAAATCGCCAGCTGATCGCTGACGATTTTAGGGTAGACGCCTGATTACTTGAGGGTAACAGTTGCGCCAACGGCTTCAAGTTGTTCCTTGAGCTTGTTAGCTTCGTCTTCGGCGATGTCTTCCTTGATTGCGGAAGGAGCAGCATCAACCAGACCCTTGGCATCCTTAAGGCCCAAGCCAGTGATGGCACGGACTTCTTTGATAACCTTAACCTTTTCCTGACCTACTTCGGTCAGTTCAACGGTGTAGCTGTCCTTAGCGGCAGCGCCAGCGTCGGCACCGGCAGCAGCGGCTGCTACAGGAGCAGCAGCGCTAACGCCGAATTCTTCTTCAATTGCTTTTACGAGGTCGTTCAGTTCAAGGATAGATGCATCTTTAAGCTGGTCGACAATTGCTTGTGTGTCTAAAGCCATGTTTGTTTCCTCCATTTTTATATGATGTTTGGTGGCATTAAGCAACGAGGTCAAGCGGCATTAAGCAGCTGGTTCCTCTTCTTTGCTGTCGGCAACGGCTTTGACAGCGTATGCGACGTTGCGCACTGGCGCCTGCAGAACAGACAACAGCATGGACAACATCCCATCGCGGTCTGGCAACGAAGCCAACTGGTTGATTTCATCAAGACTAGCAACCTTGCCTTCGATGATCCCGCCTTTTACTTCGAGGGCATCGAACTGCTTGGCATACTTGGCCATGATGCGAGCTGGAGCAACAACATCGTCATTGGAAAAGGCGATAGCAGTTGGGCCAGTGAAAACGGCATCGAGGTCTTCGTAGCCGTTAGCATCGGCTGCCCGACGCAGGTAGGTGTTCTTGATGACTTCCATCTTGACACCAGCGTCGCGCAATTCCTTGCGCAATTCGGTTACTTGGGCCACGGTCAGGCCACGGTAGTTAACGACAACAGCACTCTTAGCAGCTTTGAACTGTTCAGAGATGCCGGCAACGACCTTGGCTTTGGCAGCGATAATTGTTTCACTCATTGATTTTCACCTCCTGTAGTTTGGTTGGGGTTTTTCGCATAAAAAAACTCCATGTCTACCAAGACATAGAGGTATCTAACGAACTGATACCACCTCGGCAGGATATTAAGGCTTGCGCCACCTGAGTCTTAGGCAGAGTGAATAATCACAAGAGGTAGCGTACCATGTTGGGGCATCAGCGTCAAGCGGTATTGCGTTCTGGTGGGGATTTTGTGTGCTGCCGCGAGTGAGGGTGGTGCGGCGCCGGGGCGCGGTGGTCCTGCTGCGGGGTCGGCTGGAGCCATAAAACGGTCTCCAGCCTCAAATCCGAACCGCCATCGCTTCGCTCAACGGCGTTTCGGATTTGCCCCCACTCATGCCAGGAGCAGCCTGCAAAAAGCGCAGGCTCCTCGTGGCATGACTGTTTCGCTGCGGGACCACCGCGCCCCTCTGCCGCACCACCCTCACTCGCTAGATAACAGTATACCCATTTGTAAAACCCAGACCAATGTGCAAGCCCTGGCCTATTAGCACTGGCCAACCCACTCGGAAAGGAATCCACCCTATGAAAATCCGCCCCTATCAGCCTGAAGACCAAGAGCACTGGTTGAATGTCGTTGCCTTAGCCTACATGCGGTCACAATTCCGCGATCAAATTAGCGATGTTCGCGATACATACGGCGAGGAAGACGGTTACCAAGCTGTCATTCAGCTGGTCGCGGTGATTGATGAGCAAATCGTTGGTGCTATCGATGCCGGAGTCTTCAATGATGATCGGATGCAACATGATATCTATGTTCAAAATCGTGGGCGCGGCAGTTACATTGAACTCTTTGCTGTCGACCCCGCTCGCCAAGGCCAAGGCATTGGCCAAGCACTGATAACCGTGTGTTTAGCCGCACTGCGGCAAAATGGCGCCGACTTCGTAGAAATCTTTACGCGCAGCGACCCAGCTGCCAACAGCTTATATCAAAAACTCGGGGGTCAAGAAATCGCCCATAACTGGCGGGCGCTGGCGACGCCAAAAAGCTATCAGTTTCCTCGAGTGAAATGGCAACTGGATCCAGCTACTCAAACTTTAGTGTTGAGTGGGGCCCAAGGTCGACTCTCAGTCCTACCGACATACCCACAGTGGTTTACCTTCTTTACTGAAGCCGCGATGGCCGATTTCGACGTTGAGGAAGTGTATCAAGAACGCACCTATTTTCTCGCGCTGAGTCATAATTAAAGCGGCTCCGAATCATCGTTGACGATTCGGGGCCGCTTTGTCTGCAGGGCCTCTCCTCCATTGCGAACAGGCACGATGATTATCGGCAATCGTTACTGTTATCGAGCGGGTGACGGCGGTGGGCGGAGCTTGGCGGGGGTCTGGCAGTGAAACGATTAGCGACCGGAAGACCGGCGCGTTTTTTGCGCTAGGCTTCCCAGAGCTAATCGCGGCAAAGTTGGAGACAGCAACGAGCGCAGCGAGGCTGGCTCCAACTTTAGATCCGAGACCGGTTTTCGGCTCGGACCGGCCGCACCGCCAGCACCCCCGGCCAAGCGGAGCCCACCGCCGCCACCCGCGGCCTTGCCCGACGAATTGTCAACTCAAGTGCAACTTTTTGCCCATGAAGACTTCCGATGGTGTCTTCCAGCCTAAGACCTTGCGTG